>CAZTCB010000001.1:0-108312 GCA_964612455.1 uncultured Subdoligranulum sp.
CAATAAAGGAGAAAAGAAAAATGAAAAGGAACAACAAAAAAGGCTTTACTATCATAGAATTGGTAGTAGTCATCGCAGTAATCGCGATACTCGCGGCGGTACTTATCCCGACGTTTAGCAGCATTATCAAAAAGGCAAACACTTCGGCAGACACTCAAGCGGTAAACACGATGAACAAGTACCTCGCAATAGAAGAAGTTACGGGAAACAAGACGATAGTCGACGTTTACGCCGCGCTCAAAGAAGGCGGAATGACGGCTAAAGATTATAAGCCGTTGGCTACGGATACCTGCTTCTTTTGGGATAGGACTTTAAACCGCATAGTTTACACCGATAAAGAGTTTAACGTAATTTATCCTACGGATTTAAATGCGACTAAAAATAACGGTTGGTACTCTTTAAGCGGTGTGATAGATGAAAAATCTGTTACGCCAAGCACGTCAACTGATAATAACGTAACGACGACTACTTATACCGTAAAGACGGCTGAAGAGTTTTATTGGCTTGCAAACCAAATCAACGACGGCAAAGTAGCAACAACCAATCTCGTCATTAAATTGGATGCCGACGAAATAGACCTCATGGGGGCAAACGTGTCTATTGATTTAGGAAAAAATGACGACAGCGTTATTAAAAGCGTAACCATTGAGGGGAAAGACGATAACGCAAAAACAACGATAAAAGGTTTGGCGGCGGTCAACCCCGCTTATTATAGAAAGGATAACAATTATAACATCGGTTTATTCTCACGCGTTTGGGGTGATCAAGTAACCGTAAATATCAAAAACTTGATAATAAAAGATGCCTCGGTAGGAGATTGTGAAGTTTCTAGTGTGGGAATTTTAGTTGGGGCTGTGTACAATGGCGCTACTCTGAATATAAGTAACTGTGAAATCAGCGGTGGTGACGTATATGCAAAGTGTAAAGTAGGAGCTCTGGTTGGACAGGTGCAAGGCGGTTATGGTAAAAACGGTGGCGAGAATAACGACAACAGCGGAAAGACGTTAGTAAGTATCAGCGGTTGCGCAGTGAATAACGTTGACATTTACGTTACCGAAGGCGAATGCGGGTATGACATTGGCGTTATTTTTAACAGAGCTGACGTAACGTTGGATAAAAAGTTTTCTGACTGGACGAATGGTTGTACGATAAACCTGGGTAAAGGTGAAATTGCTCGCGTTCAATACAATGCAAGCGATATTAGTATTAGTCTGACCGACAATACCGCACAATTGCCTGCAAATGCAAAGTTGATAGAAGGAAAGAAATATAACGGCATATCACAAGGCTACTATAAAGTCTATACCGATGATACCTACGCGAACATACTGTATCATATGGGTAATTTCCGACATGGTAGCACAGATAAATATTATAACAACCGCTGCAACGTTAAGTATGGTAGTGAAGGTAGTTGGGCATATTACGCAAAGTCTGACGAAGAGGAAGGCGGTAGTACCAAAGAAGCAACCGTAAAAAGTAACAATACGACGATAGAAATCTTTACTATCTATAAGTATATAACAGAATAGTCCGTTAAAAAACGACAATTATCGTATATCCATCCGAGAGGCGAGAAACTTTCGGATGGATATTTTTTTAGTTTCAATAAAGTATTTACGTCTCGCGCTTAAATATCGTTGTTTACCATTTTAGTGTCAAAAGAAGGGGGTTGCTCATATATTAAAAAGAAAAGATTTTTCGGAGGAAAAAAATGGCGGAGAATTGTAATTCAACCACAAAGGTTTGTATTCAGACAAAAAAGGTTTTTGACGCATGTTTAAAGCAGGCGAGTTACGAGGCGGTAAATATCACTTTGACAGACGTAACCCCCGCCAATCCTGTTTTACCGTTGACTTTTGTCGGCGGACGGAGCAATTCCGTTTTAGCCGACGTGACAAATCTATCCGTGACGAGATTGCAAAACAGGCCGCGTTACGGCAGAGTAGAGGCGGATTTGGTGATACCGATAAAAATAACATATACGGACGCTAACGGCGCAAGTGGAGTAGGTACGGGAAATTTGACGTTGCATGAGGATGTCGTATTGATGTTGCCGGAGGCAAGCGTGATGCCGTATCAGGTAGAAGCCGCAGTGAGTGTGATTATTCCTGACGGTGTTTTTGACACGACAAGCGAAAACTACAGTTTTAACGTTACGACCTGTGTTTCGACAATCTTGAAAATAGTGATAACGGTTGAATTGATTATACCTACGTACGGTTACGCGGTTATACCGCCTTGTCAGGAGTATAATAATGAGGTTTGTAGCGGGTTTTTTGATTTACCGCTCTTTCCCGGGGAAAATAATACGTGAGTATTTTGTCGGAAGGTAAATAGATATAGCGATACACACCGAAAAAGCGTCGGATGCGATAAACTTCTTCGGTGTATTTTGCTTGCCTGAAAACAAAATCGGTATTTATAAAGTTAAAAAAAATAAGAAATTCAAAAAAAATACTTCTATATTTTTTTAATGTATGCTAAAATCAAAACGGAGGACGAGATGAGAGTTTTTGCCATAAGTGATTTGCATCTATCTACTTTGGTGGACAAGCCAATGGATATTTTCGGAGAAAAATGGCAGAACTATTGGGACAAGGTAAAAACCGATTGGCAAAACAAAGTATCGGATGATGACGTAGTGTTGATGGCAGGGGACTTTAGTTGGGCGATGAGAATGGAAGAAGCTCTCGCCGACTTTGCTCTGTTTGACGGACTAAAGGGCAGAAAAGTCATTTTGCGCGGCAACCATGACTATTGGTGGAATACTATCGGGCAGGTGCGGGCTGCATTGCCCGGCGGCTTTTTTGCCATTCAAAACGATTGCTTGCGTTTTGGCGACCTCTTGATTTGCGGTACGCGGGGTTGGGTAGTGCCTGACGGAAATAATCTTTCGGCAGAGGATAAAAAAATTTTTTTGCGTGAAGTAGAGAGGATGAAACTATCGCTTGCCGCAGTAAAAAAGGAGAGGAGCGAAAGCGATAAAGTGATATGCATGATGCATTATCCGCCGTTTAACGGGCGCAGAGAAGACAGCGAGTTTACTAAATTGTTGCTACAGAGTGACATCCGAACCGTGGTGTACGGTCATTTGCACGGAAAGGATTGCAGAATCGACAAGTACCTTAAAAAGTTTGATATTGAATTTTGGTTAACGTCGGCAGACATAGTTGACTTTCAATTGATAGAAATACCTATATAATAAATTGCCAAAAACGAATAATCACACACAGAGGTGCGTAATTATTTTATTGGACATCGGTGGAGTAAAAAGGAAAATATACTTTGCGTTTTAAAAAAAAGTGGAATAAAGTGGTGCGAAATGGTTGACATTCCCTTTTTGGTTTGGTATAATGCCGTTATCAAACCAAAGGAGGGAGTCGTATATGTTGTTTTTGGGCGAAAACAGAGTTCAGTTGGACGCTAAAAACAGATTGAGGCTTCCTGCGGAGTACCGTCGCGAAATAGGCGGGCGGTGTTACGTAACCATAGGTTTGAACAATTGTTTGCAACTCTTTAAGGAAGAGGATTTTGTGGCTTACGTGCAGAAACTTCAGGATATTCCTTTGCACGATATGGAGTCACGAAAGGGTGTTCGTACTTTTATGGCGTTGGCTAAAGAGATAGAACCGGATGACCAAGGCCGTTTTATTCTCCCTAAATCCCTGAAAGACTATGCCAAGATTGATAAAAACGTTGTTTTTGCCGGTGTTGGCGGTTCGGTTGAAATATGGGCAGAGAAAGTTTGGGATGAGTACTTTGATATGTCAAATCTTGATGCGGCGTTGGCAATCATCGGCGACAAGTACAAGGCGTAACCGATGACCGAGAATAATGGCTTTTACCATTCGCCGGTAATGAAAGACGAATGTATCGGTTTTTTGGACGTTAAACCAAACGGAATATACCTTGATTGCACAGCCGGAGGCGGAGGACATAGCGGGGCTATTCTCGACAAGTTGTCCGTGGACGGGAGGTTGATAGCTTTTGACAAGGATGCGGAGGCTATTGCGGAGTGTGAAAGAAAGTTCCGGGGCGACAGTCGCGTCACTTTGGTAAAAAGTGATTTTAAAAGTGCTGCCGAGTGGTTGAAGAAAAACAATCTTTACGGTGTGCTTGACGGAGTGCTCATTGACCTCGGTGTTTCGAGCAGACAACTCGACGATCGCAGCAGGGGGTTTAGTTATCTCGGCGGTGACAACGAGTTGGACATGAGGATGGATAGGTCGCAAACACTGACTGCCAAAAAGATAGTAAACGAGTACGAAAAGCAAGAGATTTTTGAAATAATAAAGAAATACGGCGAGGATAAATTTGCGGCAAATATAGCCAAAAATATCGTAGAGTATCGCAAGTCTGCGCCGATAGAAACTACCGGGCAATTGGCGGATATCGTCGACAAGAGTATACCGTTTGCGTTTAAAAAGACGGGCGGACATCCTGCAAAACGAACCTTTCAGGCGCTGAGAATAGCGGTCAACGGAGAACTTGACGGGCTTGACGAAACTTTGATTGAGTTGGTGAGGGGGCTTAAGGTCGGTGGTAATATGGTCGTGTTGACCTTTCATAGTTTAGAGGATCGCGTAGTAAAACAGACGTTTGGTTGGTTAGAAACGGATTGCGTGTGCGATAAGTCCATGCCCGTATGTACATGCGGTAAAGTAAGCGAAGTAAGATACCTTACTAAGTTTGAGGTAGCAACCGAAAAAGAACAAGAAGAAAATCCGCGCAGTATCAGTGCTAAATTGAGAGCTGTGCAAAGGACTTGAATCAAGTCATAATGGTAAAGGAGGCGAAATATAATGTTAACGACAAGCCGAAACGAAGCTTTTGCTGAAGATGAAGAAATTATTGAAAGCACTAAAAAGAATTCTACCCTTGACGCTAAAATATTTGGCAGGGACTCTTACATCGCAAACAGCGATACGAAAAGAGCATCCCGAACAAAGTTTGAAGATTCATATTTTGCCGACGGTGGCGTTGATAACGGCGACTTGAGCACGGATGAACTCATGGCGAGACTTTTGGGCGATTCTAAGGTTGAGTGGGGCGATATGGACGAGGCGGATACCGAAAACTTTACCAATCCCGATTTGATGCCTACGAGCGAAACGATGAATAACACCGATACAGAGTCGGGAAAAGGGAATAAAGCCAAGAAAAACGTTCAGGACGATATCGTTGTAGAAAGCGTAAATAAGGTCGCGGTAGTAGGGTATTTTGCCGTCGTATTAGCGATAATTATTGCGATATGTTTCGTTGCGGTGGCGGTGAACGCATCTTTAAACAGTATTGCGGGATTGCAGTTAAAGTTGGAGCAAACTACGCAAGAAATAGAGGGTATGTATGCCGATGTGCTTCAGAATGCGGATGTATATGCCGAAGAAATAGGGTTAGTGAGTACCGCCAATGCAAAGACTGTCTACTACGAGACAGTAGATACGAGAGAAAAAGTCGTTTACGATATCCCGTCTAATTGGTTTGATAATGTTTGCGATTGGTTGAGTAATATCTTTGGAGGCTGATTTTTCTTGTATCGATCAAATTTTTTAACTAAAAAAAGGTTGTTTGCAGTATTTATTGCGACAACCTTTATTTTTGTTGTCATTTTTTTCAAAGTTTTTTATATACAAATTATTTGGGGTAAAAAGTTGCAAGCGAAAGCTCTTGACCAATGGACGAGAGATTTGCCTTTGACGGCGTTGCGAGGAAATATCACGGACAGAAACGGCGTAGTGCTGGCTACGAGCGAGACTTCGTTTACTGTATACCTGAGGGCAAAAAATATAGACGACTGCGAGAAGGTCGCAACGGTTTTATCCGAAGTGTTGGATTTGGATTACGAAAAAGTGCTGAAAAAGACGAAAGATAAGTCGAGCAGTGAGGTCACGATAAAAAAACAGATTTCTTCGGAAGCCGCAAATAAAATCAGATCTTACGATTTAAACGGCGTTTATTTTGCCGAGGATAGTTCCCGCGTATATAATTATGGTGATTTTTTAAGTCAGATTCTTGGCTTTACGAGTATAGACAATGTCGGTCAGACAGGCATAGAGGCAGCTTATGACAAGTATCTAAAGGGTATTGACGGGCAAATATTGACACAAACGGACCTTATCGGTAAAGAGCTTGAGGATAAAAGCATTATTTATTTACCAGGAATGCAAGGGCTTGACGTAAGGTTGACCATTGATTTTAACATTCAGTTTGTTTTGGAAAACTTACTTGAACAAATAATGGTTGCTCATGGCGCAAAAGGAGCAAGGAGTATCGTAATAAACTGTAAAACCGGGGAAATACTGGCAATGGCAAGCAAGCCGAGTGTTGATTTAAACGATTTACCGAGAAACGATTTGTCAGCGTTGATGCAGGGTACTAAAAATTTGTTGATAACCGACGTTTACGAGCCGGGGTCTACGTTTAAAGTACTTACTGCGGCGGCTAATCTCGAAGAATACAAAAAGGGAAATAAAAACGCTTTTTCTCCTTCATATGTTTTCAATAACAGCTCGGTAAGATACGTTGACGGAGGAAAAATAAGTTGTTGGACGAAACATACGGGCAGCAAGCATTACAATCAAACTCTTGCCGACGCGCTGTCTAACAGTTGCAATCCATGTTTTACGGACATTGCATTGAGTCTCGGAAAGGACGTTTTATACGCATATCTCGGTGCATTCGGTTACGGAAATACTTTAGGTATAGACTTGGCGGGAGAACAATCCGGTATACTTGTACCAAAAAACAGCGTTACCAGCGGAGACCTTGCGCGTATAGGCTTTGGGCAAAGTATAGCCGTTACTCCGTTGCAATTGGCTTTCGCGACTGCCGCGGCAGTCAACGGAGGTAAATTGATGACGCCGTATCTGGTTGATTCTATTTTGGATGAAAACGGAAACGTCGTTAAAAAGAATTATCCGAGCATCAAGTCAAAACCGATTTCTGCCGAAACGAGCGCATTACTTGCCGAAATGCTCGAAGGGGTTGTTACTAACGGCAGCGGTAAACTTGCATATATAGACGGGTATAGGGTAGGCGGTAAAACAGGTACGGCGCAAAAATATGAGAACGGAGTAATAGCAAGAGGCAAAAACGTTGCTTCTTTCGTTGGGTTTTTTCCTGCCAACGATCCGTTATACCTTTGTTTAATGATAGTGGATGAACCGCAAGGTGTATCATACGGCAGTCAGGTTGCCGCGCCGTACGTCAAGTTGGTTTTTGAACAAATAATAGCGTACAAGAATATTCAACGCGTATCATAAGGTTAATAAAACTTTAATAAAATAATCTGTACAAACCGTTAGTACGGATTATTTTTTTATTGGAGAGAAAAAATGAAATTAAAGGAGTTAATATGTGATTTGCCGATAATCGAAATTATCGGCAATATGGAGGTAAATGTTGATTACCTTTCTTGTCAGGCTGATAAGATACGGAATAATACTATGTTTTTTTGTATAAACGGAACCAAAGTTGACGGTCATATTTTTGCAAGAAAGGTTATTGTCGAAGGTGTAAAAGTCCTCGTGGTTGAAAGAAAATTAGATTTAAAGGGGGACGTTACACAGATTGTAGTCAGTGACAGTAGGGTTTTTATGGCGTTGTGTTCAAAAAACTTTTTCAGAAGTGCATGCGACAAATTAAAAATAATCGGCATAACTGGCACAAACGGCAAAACGAGCACTACGTATATATTAAAGTCTGTTTTAGAAGAAAGCGGATATAACGTAGGTGTTATCGGGACAAACGGTGTGTGGATTGGCGATAAAAGGTACGCAATGTCGTTGACTACGCCGGATCCTATTGAGTTGCACGAGTGGTTTTTCAAAATGTCATTGTCGGGTATTGACTACGTCGTAATGGAAGTATCTGCGCATGCCATAGCGCTTGGAAAAATAGAGGGAATTCATTTTGACGTAGGAGTTTTTACGAATTTCGGTCGGGATCATCTGGATTTTTTCAAAACAATGTCCGAGTATCAAAAAACAAAACTTAGGTTATTTAATAAAAAATACTGCAAAGTTGCAGTCGTCAATGCAGATGACATTGTCGGACAAAAGATTATAAAAGAAAATCGTTTGCCTATTGTTTCTTTCGGACTTGATTCTCCTGCCGATATTTTTGCAATAGACGTAAAAGCGGACGGTGACGGAATAGGTTATACGATCAATTTGTGTGATGACGTGATGAGAGTCAAATACGATCTCAAAGGTAGATTTAACGTGTATAATACGGTCTGTGCGTCGGCGGTTGCGCGAATCGTTGGTATAAATTCCGAAAAAATTGCACAAGGTATCATGAGGTTGAATCGTATAGAGGGACGTGCGGAAATGTTTCGCATGAAAAACGGAGGACGCATAGTTGTTGATTTCGCCCATACGCCTGAAGGCGTTTCAAATATTTTGCGTTACTTAAAGTCGATAGTCTCCAAAGACGGCAAAATAATTTGTGTTTTCGGTTGCGGAGGTGACCGAGATAAATTTAAAAGACCGTTAATCGGTAAAGAAGTGTCCAAATATTGTGACTATGCAATCGTTACCGACGATAATCCTCGTTACGAAAACCCCAAAACGATTATATCGGATATATTGGACGGGGTAAGCATAGATTATGACGTGATAGAGGATCGCCGTGAGGCAATTTTATTGGCGCTTAGTAAAGCAGAAAAATCGGATTATGTCGTAATACTTGGAAAAGGCGCGGAAAAAAATCAGGAAATAAACGGTCGTTATTACCCGATGAATGATATAGAAATTGTAGAGAAATACTTAAAACGATAGATGAAGGTGATATTTTGGAGTTTAAACGCATTTTATTATCATTTATAGTGGCGTTTTGCGCAACTTGCGTAGCGTTGGTTTCGCTTGTTCCGTACTTAAGGAAGAAAAAAGCGGGGCAAGAGATACTTTGTTACGTTAAAGAGCATGAGTCAAAGCGCGGTACTCCCACGATGGGAGGAATAGCGTTTGTCTTATGCAGTATAATAGTGTCGTTGTTTTTCCTTGACGGGCACAAACAGTTGTCTTTGCTTATTCTCGCCGTGTATTTTGCGTACGGAGTAACGGGTTTTTTGGACGACTTTATAAAAATACATTATAAACGCAATCTGGGACTTAAGGCTTATCAAAAAATAGCCCTTCAACTGGCAATAGCACTCATTCTTGCTTGGTTTTGTTATGACAATGCGTTGCTTGACGGTAATCTGATTTTGCCGTTTTCTATGGAGCAAATAAACATCGGCGGATGGATTATTCCCGTTATCGTATTTGTATTTTTAGCTACCAGCAACGGGGTAAATCTTACCGACGGGTTAGACGGGCTTGCTACGTCTACTTGTATGGTTTACTTGTCCGCTTGCATTGTTTTTTTATGTGTATTTGCAATACGAGCCGAAGAAAGCGGTAGGACGTTTGTTTTTGAAGAATATTCAAATCTTGTCGTCATCTGTTCTTGTGCGGTAGGTGCTTTGCTTGGTTTTTTGCTTTTTAATTGTTTTCCGGCAAAGATTTTTATGGGAGATACGGGGAGTCTTGCGCTCGGGGCTCTATGCGGAGGCATATTGATAATAAGTAAGTTAACCCTTTTGGTGCCGTTTTTGGGAATAATGTTTGTCGTGTCATGTACCAGTGTTATAATGCAAGTTGCGAGTTTTAAAATACGAAAAAAGAGGGTGCTTTTAAAAGCTCCTTATCACCATCATTTACAGTTGAAAGGACTAAGTGAAACGAGAATCGGAGTTATTTATTGTACTATTACGGCAATAGTAACTTTTGTTTGCGTTGTTTGTTGGTTTTAGGAGGGTATATGAGCAATTATTTGATTTTTGGTGGTCAAAAAAGCGGTATTGCGTTGTATCGATATCTTGCAAGTTTTAATGAAAATAAAGTTTTGATGTGCGATGACGATTTAAGCGTGCTTGACAATGCCGTATTCGGAGGTGACGTCATCGATGTGGCTGATTCAATTAAAAAAATAGAAACGGATTTTTTTGATACGGTCGTATATACTCCGTCGATAAAACGAAATCATCCGTTAATCGTTGCCGCTAAGAAAAAAGGTATCAAGTGTTTTAACGAGTTTGAGTTCGGTTTTTTAAATTGCGATTCAAAAAAGGTATGCGTTACCGGTACCGACGGTAAAACTACGACTGTTTTACTCATAGAGCATTTATTGCGAGAAGGAAATTTATCTTGCGTAACGGTTGGTAACATCGGTATACCTTTTTCCGAAAAATTGAATGACATGAGAGATAGTGACATAGTCGTAGCAGAGGTGTCCAGCTTTATGTTGGCGGACAGCGCGGTGATTTCGCCCGATATGGCGGTTGTTACCAATATAGCACCCGACCACTTGGATTGGCACGGTAATTTTGACTCATACGTAACTGCAAAATCGAACATCGCAAGGTTTTTGCGCTCGGACGCATTGTTGATAGTAAACGCAGACGATGTCTATTGTGCGTCTTTTGCCAAAATCACACGGGCGGAAAAATGGTGGTTTTCGGTTTCACGCAAAGTAAGCAGAGGGGCTTGTTGGACCGACGGATATCTATGCTTTTCTTTTGACGGCAAAATCGAGAGGATTGTTGAAGAAAAGGAGCTTGCATTAAAAGGTCGACATAACGTTGCAAATATTCTTGCCGCAGCACTTGTCGCAAAAAGAGCCGGGTTAAGTATCGTTGCGATTAGAGACGCATTAAAGTCGTTCGGACAAATACCGCATAGGCAAGAGGCGTTATTTTTTGTCAATAAAGTACTGTTCGTAAACGACAGTAAGGCGACATCGGTGCATGCTGCCATGTCTGCGATAGAAAGGTTTGGCGATCGAAGGCTTTGCGTTATATTGGGAGGATACGACAAAGGGGAAGATTTTGATTTGCTTTTTAGTAACTATAACGTAAAAAAGGTTGATTTTTACATATTCCTTGGCGCTACGAGCAGTAAGTTAGTTGATGCGGCGTTAAGAAACGGAATAACGGATTATTGCTTAGCTGAAAATTTATCGGATGCGGTATATGTCGGTTTTAATAAATTATCAAAACTCGGTGGAGGAGTGCTGTTATTGAGTCCTGCATGTGCTTCTTATGACCGATATAAAAATTTTGAGTCACGAGGAAACGATTTTCGTAACATTGCCGAGGAGATAAAGCGCCATGCAAGTGATTAAAGAAAAGCGAGATTCGGGATTCGATTATGTGTTGTTTATCGCGGTGATGGTATTGGTTGCCATTGGGTTGATTTTTGTTTATAGCGCCAGTTTTTATACTGCGGAGAAAAACACGGGAAATAAGTATTATTACCTGCTCAAGCAGGTTTTTGGTTGTGTCGTCGGTCTCTTTGTCATGTTTTTTGCGAGACGTATACCGCAAAAGTTATTAAAACGAACGGCTTTGCCCGTGGCTTTAGTCGCAATCGTTTTGTTGGTAGTAGTGTTAATTCCCGGTATCGGTGTTGAAAACTACGGCGCAAGGCGGTGGATAGGTGTCGGAAGCTTTACTTTTCAACCGTCGGAAATAGCAAAGTTTGCCTTAGTTTTATTTACCGCATGGTACGTTTCGCGAGAGCGTACGGACGTAAGAAAAATTACGGGGCTTTTACCGATTATTTTGATGGGCGGTTGTTATTGTGTATTAATTATAGCAGAACCCAATATGTCGATAACCGTTTGCGTCGGTGCGGTGATGTTGATTTTGTTGTTTATATCGGGGGCAAAAATTAAACATTTTTTACTTATCTTGGCGCCGGTGATTGCGGCGGTTCCGGTTTTGATTTTTGCCGAACCGTACAGAGTAAAAAGACTATTGGCGTTTTTGGACCCATGGGCCAGTCCTAAAGACGAGGGGTATCAACTCATTCAGTCGCTTTACGCATTGGGTAGCGGCGGTTGGTTTGGCGTCGGTCTATTTAACAGCAGACAGAAATATAGTTTTTTGCCTTTTGCGGAGAGTGACTTCGTGTTTTCGGTAATAGGAGAGGAAACCGGATTTTTGGGCTGTGTTGCGGTAATGGGGCTGTTTATCGTGATCATTTTGCATGGGATAAAGATAGCGGTAAATACTACCGATATTTTTGATACGATATTGGCAGGCGGAATAACTGCGGTCATAGGTATACAGGCGGCGATAAATTTTGCGGTCGTTACGGGATTGATTCCTCCTACCGGGTTACCGTTGCCTTTTGTGAGTTTTGGCGGAACGTCGTTGGTCGTCTTTTTGGCAGCGGTCGGTTTATTGCAAGGTGTCCACTCGAGGAGTGTGCAAACGTCGTTTTTAACAGAAAAGCGCGTTTTGCCATATACTAAAATGTAAAAGTAAAGGTGTTTATTTTTATAATCAACAAACAAGAGGATAAAGAATGGAAAAATTAGTAATTGACGGAGGCGTTAGGTTATCGGGAGAGCTTGAAGTTCATTCTGCAAAAAATTGTGTGCTTGCTCTATTGGCGGCATCCATACTGACTGAAAAAAGCATTATCATCCACAATTGCCCGAAGATAACGGACGTCCTTAATATGATAAAAATACTCGAGAGCCTTGGTAGTGTCGTAGTTTGGCAAGGAGACACGATTGTTATCGATTGCGGCAATGTCAAAGGCTTTGAAATTCCGCCGAGTTATGCCAAGGAGATTAGAAGCAGTTTGTTTTTAATGGGTTCGTTGTTGTCTAGGTTTAAAAAGGCGAAAGCGGCATTTCCGGGCGGTTGCGATATAGGTATCAGGCCTATTGATTTGCATCTGAAAGGTTTTAAAGCTTTAAACATCTCTATTAAAGAAGAAGGCGGTTATTTGATATGCAACGGGAGACATGCTCGCGGCGGACGCGTTCATCTCGATTTTCCCTCGGTCGGAGCTACCGAAAATATAATGCTCGCAGCAATTCTTTTAAACGGAAAGACGACAATAACGAATGCGGCTAAGGAACCGGAGGTAGTTGCGTTGCAAAGCTTTTTAAATGCAATGGGCGCGAAAGTAAGCGGTGCCGGTTCGGATCAGATTGAAATCGAAGGAGTTAAAAAACTCAATGAGGTTGAGTTTACTCCGATACCGGATCGTATTGTAGCGGGTACATATCTCATTGCCGGGGCGGTGACACATGGTGAACTGTTGATTAAAAACTGTCGCCCTAAACATCTCGAAGCGCTGACCGACAAGCTGAAAAACGCCGTTCAAAAAATAGCGGTTTACGAAAACGAAATTTACATAAAAGCTGACGGGGATATTTTGTCCGTTCCGTTGACGGAAACTCGTCCTTATCCGGGATTTCCCACTGATTTGCAAGCGCAGATGCTTGTATTGCAGACAGTAAGCAAAGGTAGCGGAATAATAGTTGAAAATATCTTTGAAACACGATATAAGCATGTTGCCGAACTGACTAAAATGGGGGCAAATATAGTGGTCAAAGACAAAATCGCGTTGATAAGGGGTGTTAAAAATTTGCATGGCGCGGAAGTAACTGCCCATGATTTGCGCGGCGGAGCCGCTCTCGTGTTGGCCGGGTTGTGTGCGACGGGGCGTACAGAGATAATAGACGTCAAGCATATCGACAGGGGGTATTTGCACCTTGAGGATACGTTAAACGGTGTTGGTGCAAGAATAAAGCGAATTTAAAGGATTGTTAAGTTTTTTTAGGCGCAATTTTATTAATTGCGCCTTTTTTTTGTTCACAAATAAATTGACAATTCTATTTTCAAATAGTATAATACTACAAACGAGGTGGCTATGACAAAAAAACGTCTACTTATTTTATTTTGCGTATTGATATTGGTCGTCGTCATCGTTGTATTAAACAGCACTGTTTTTACGTTGCAAAGGGCAAACGTAATTTTTGTGGCGTACGACGCTGACACCGAGTCTACTCTTTACGTGGACGCAGATGAAAAATATGAAAAACTGTCGGCGGAAAATTTAATTGAAAAATTTAAAGGTAAAAATATTTTGTTTTTGTCCGAAACCGAGTTCGCCGCATCGATAGGTTTTGAGTATCCGGATCTTAAGGTTGTTTCCGTTAAGCGGATTTTCCCTGATTGCATGGACATATATCTGACGCAGAGAGAAGCTGTTGCATACTTCGAGAAAGACGGTTACTATTACTTGGTTGACTCTGATTTGTATATACTGGAACGTTCGTCGGCTGCCGAGTACGGCGAAGACTACGTTTGTCTCGATATTGCGAAGTATCTTACCGCAAATCAGGAAGTCGGAAAAAGAACAAATTTTTCCGATACTAATAAAAGGTCGGACATATTGACGGAAGTTTTTTCGGCGATATGGCGCACGAGATACGAAAACGTTGAAATGCACAACTTTGTCGAGAAGATTTATTTTACGGCTTACGACGATTGCGAAAATGTTATTTTACAAACGAAAACGGGTGCAAAAATATGGATAGTCGATCCTAAGATTGGCGACGAAGATATCTTTAATAAAGTCAGAGAGGGTGTTTCTATTTACGGCAGCAATGCCAACGGCAGAGACAATACCGTCTCGGGCGTGGAGATAAATTGTCCGTTTTGATTTGATTTACTTTTAGGAGAAAATTATGAAGTTAATTAAGAATCAACAATACGTTACCGTTCTTGATATCGGCAGCGGAAAGCTTACCGTTATGGTGGGCAAACAAACCAAAGACGGCTTTTTGATTGTGGCGCAGAGTGAGACGAGATACGGCGGATATTACGACGGCGATTGGTTGGAACCGGAAAAACTCCAACAGGATATTGCGTCCGTAGTAAAAAGGGCGGAAAATTCTCTCGGTAAAAAAATTAAAGAGATTTACGTCGGCGTGCCGGGAGCGTTTACCACTGTTGCCGCAAGTCAAGCCACCATAACGTGCAGGTTCAGAAAAAAATTCGATAAAAACGACTTGGCTGATATTTATGCTAAAGCGGATTTGTACAAGGACGATATCGACTACAGACCTATAAATCGCGCTCCGCTTTACTACGTAATAAACGACAATAAGAAAACAAATACGCCCATCGGTCAGGACGGGACTAAGCTCACGGGATATATTTCTTATGTGTATGCCGATGCAAAATTTTTAAACAAGGTTGAAACGATACTTAAGAATATCGGTATTATTAAGGTTGAGTTTCTTTCGAGTTGTCACGCCGAGAGTTGGTTTTTGTTGGATCAAAAAACAAGAGATAATACTGCTTTGTTGATTGACGTGGGTTACATATCCACGAGCGTTATGTTGGTTTGCGGTGACGGCATCTCGTATATGAGGACTTTTTCTATCGGTGGCGGACATATCTGTGCGGACTTGAGTCAAATTTTGGGTATCAGCTATCAAATGGCGGAAGACCTCTATGGTAAGGTAAATTTAAATCTCGAGTTTGATCCCGAAGAAGTTTATTTGCTTAAAAACGGTCAGACCGCAAATGCAGAAAATACGAATCAGATTGTTAAAGCGCGTATAGATGAAATGTCGCTCTATATTCGCAAAAGCATGGTGGGTTGTCCCAGTGTCGTAAGTGCCAAAACCCCGATATTTTTGACGGGCGGAGGCTTAACCGGAATTAAGGGCGGAGTGGAACATTTGTCGGTAGGATTGGACAAGACTGTTTCGGTGGCTCATTCGCTTAATCCGCTTACGGACAAGCCTCAGTATGCGTCTGCTTTCGGCGTAATAGATTTAGTGCTAAATCAAAATAAGTAAGGAGAAAAACTTTTATGGATAATTTTTATGAGAATATGTATGAAGATCCCAACACGTTGGCGTCGCATGTCGTCAAGATAAAGGTTATAGGTGTCGGCGGTGGTGGTAATAATGCCATAAACAGAATGATTCAGTCGGGTATACAGAGTGCGTCTTTCGTCGCGGTAAACACCGACAAACAGGCATTGTATCTTTCTCAGGCGCAGGAAAGAGTGCAAATAGGGGAGAAGGTTACCAAGGGACTTGGTGCCGGAGCAAACCCCGATGTCGGTAAACAAGCGGCAGAAGAAAGCAGGGAACTCATTAAAGAGGTATTGAAAGACACTGATATGGTGTTTATAACCGCAGGCATGGGCGGCGGTACCGGCACTGGAGCAGCGCCTGTTATTGCCGGTATTGCCAAAGAAATGGGCATACTTACCGTTGCTGTTGTTACCAAACCGTTTAGCTTCGAAGGTCCTCGTCGTATGAAAAACGCAGAGTCGGGTATTGCTAATCTGCGTGAGAAAGTAGACACGCTCGTGATTATTCCTAACGACAAGTTGACTCAAAACTTTTCTAAATCGGTATCTATTCTCGAGGCATTTAATCATGCCGACGACGTATTGCGTCAAGGTATATTGGGCATTACGAACATTATCGTTGTTCCTTCGCTTATCAATCTTGACTTTGCGGACATAAAGACAGTTATGGCTAACAGGGGCCTCGCACACATGGGACTAGGTGTCGGTAGGGGTGAAAGCAGAACTTTGGACGCCGTTCGCCAAGCAGTTTACAGTCCGCTGTTGGAAACTACAATCGAGGGTAGCACCGGTCTTGTTATTAACGTTACGGGTGGTCCGTCTTTGACTCTGGCGGAAGTGCAGAGTGCAGTCGGACTCGTCTCGGAGATTGTCGACCAACAGGCAACGGTGGTATTCGGTACGCATATTCAAGAAGATATAGAGGACGAAGTACAGGTCACTATTATCGCGACCGGTTTTGACGCAAAGGAAATAGAAAAAGAGAATCCCATAGCAAGGGGGTTTTTAGAAGAGACGAATTCTACGAAAAATACTACCGGAAACAGAGCTATATTTGCAGAGTCCCCTCGTCGTAGCGAAAAGAAGGCGGAACCTATTATCGAGGACGACGCCGCTGTGGAGTTGGGGCTTCAAAGACCTAATATAAAACTTGACGAGGACAGCTCTATTCCTGCGTTTTTGCGCAAGAAACGTTAAAAATATTTAAGTCGACTTTTGAGGTATGACATGAAGAGAACATTGTTGTGTGAGTTTTATAAAAACGCATCTAAATATTCGGGGCAACGCATAGTCGTTTGCGGTTGGGCAAGAACGATAAGGGCAAGTAAAACTTTTGGTTTTATAGAGCTTAACGACGGTAGTTGTTTTAAGAGTATTCAGGTTGTTTTCGAGGCGGATAGAGTCAGTAATTACGAAGAAGTATCCAAGCTTAACGTCGGTAGCAGTCTTGTCGTTGAGGGGGAATTGGTTTTGACGCCCGAAAATAAGCAACCGTTTGAAATTAAAGCCGAAAGCATACGAATAGAAGGAAAATCCACGCCTGATTTTCCGCTCCAAAAGAAGCGTCATTCGGTGGAGTTTTTGCGAGAAATCGCTCACCTTCGTCCGCGTACTAATTTAATCGGTGCGGCAATGAGAGTAAGGAGCGCGGCGGCGTTTGCTATACACAAGTTTTTTAATGAGCGCAATTTTGTCTATGTTCATACGCCTATCATTACGACGAGTGACTGCGAGGGTGCCGGCGAGATGTTTCGTGTGACATCGTTGGATCTTAACGACCTTCCCAAAACCAAGGACGGTAAGGTTGATTTCAGTAAAGACTTTTTTGGAAAATCAACAAGTTTGACTGTTTCGGGGCAACTAAACGGCGAGTCTTATGCCTTGGCGTTTGGGAATATATACACGTTCGGACCTACGTTTAGGGCGGAAAATTCAAATACTCAGCGCCATGCTGCGGAATTTTGGATGATAGAGCCGGAAATAGCATTTGCCGATCTCGATGACGATATGCAATTGGCTCAGGATATGATAAAGTATATCGTAGGTTACGTTTTAGAAAATTGCAGCCAGGAAATAGAATTTTTTAATGCGTTTTCGGATACCGGATTGAAAGAAAGGTTAACCAAGCTTGTAAATAGTGAGTTTGGACACGTGACGTATACTCAGGCCGTAGAGCTGTTGGAAAAACACAACGATCAATTTGATTATCCGGTGCATTGGGGTAGTGATTTGCAGACGGAGCATGAAAGATACCTGACCGAAAAAATATTTGACGGTCCCGTATTCGTTACCGATTATCCCAAAGAAATAAAATCTTTTTATATGAGATTAAACGACGACGGAAAAACCGTTGCCGCAATGGATATGCTTGTCCCGGGAGTGGGAGAGATGATTGGGGGCAGCCAAAGAGAAGAAAGACTTGATTACCTTGAAAAACGTATAGAAGAACTCGGAATGAACCGAGAAATTTACGAGTGGTATATCGATTTGCGTCGTTTTGGTACCGCTAAACATGCGGGGTACGGTCTGGGTTTTGAACGGCTCATTATGTATCTTACGGGCATAAGTAACATAAGGGATGTATTACCTTTCCCGAGAACGGTTAACAATGCTTCTTATTAAAATTGAGATATTACGATCATGTAAAGCATAAAAGCGCGGATGTTTTCCGCGCTTTTATGCTTTGAGGAGAATTATTCTTTAGTTTGCGTAACGGTAAACGATTTGCTCTTGTCGCTAATTTTAAAGCTAACTTGCGTCCCGTTACAATTTAATTTGCAGTCAAATGAATTTTGTGGCGGTGGCGGTGGTTTGATAGTATTGCAAGCTGGTTTACATCGGTCGTTTTCTTTTGCATATTCGTAATCTTGTTGATTTCTGTATTTTGGCATGTTTTTCCTTTACTTTATTATATAAAAACAAAAAAAATATAGTTACGATATCAAAAACATATAAAAAAATCGTTGCAAAAATTATATTTTTGATGTATAATTCAAAATGAACAAGGAGGTAAATGTTTTTTATGTTTGAGGAAATCAAAACGTTATTGGCTAAGAAACTTAATATTCCGCAAGAAAAAATTACTTTGGAGTCAAATATTATTTCGGATCTCGGCGCAGATTCTTTGGATATTGTCGAGATGTTGATGACGCTCGATCAGGAATACGGGATAGAAATTCCCGATGAGGCGGCGGCAGAGTTTAAAACTGTCGGCGACATCGTTGATTTTGTAGAAGCCAAAAGGGGTTAATTAAAATATGTTTCGCAACGAGTCGGTTGGTTCGTTGCGATTTTTTTTATGCATATCGGCTTAAAATAAAGCCGATTTTATTTTAACATTATTCGGTAAAAAAGTAATTTTTGGCATACACTATCGGTAAGGGATGTTATGCAGGAATTAGTTTTAAACACAACGAAACGCGATTCGCACTTTTTAAATTATGTTTACGACAGGATAGCGCGACCGATAGAATCCGTCGGAGGTATTTGCACGATTTATGAATTTGAAGATAAGATCACCTTGGGGGTTGTCGTTAGCGATGAGTGTTTTTCTTCCGTTAACAAAGCAACCAAATCTGCAGTTGCAGAAGTTTTGGCTATCGGTTATAAAAACAGGTTTTTAAAAGAAAGAATAGATATAGATACGAGTTCGTTGGCGGGACGACTTTTGTTGGACACGATGTGTATATTTGACAGTAACTACGATACTAAAGTAATAAGAAAGAATATTTTAGAAATCGTCAATCTCAATCTTGAGGGTTGTTACAACTTCAGATTGAAAGAGATTAAGGATAAATGGCTCGAGATAGTAGAGCTTTCAAATAATCATAGTGCATATTTTAAGGAAGAAGGCGTTATCTTTGATTTTTTGACGTACCTCATGGACGCGATACCGTGTTTGTGCGATAGCGTAACCGTATTGGTTGATTTGCCTGAAAAGACATTTCAGCTGATTGACGGTGCGGATAGATTGTTGACAAAATTTGAGACTTTTTTGGACGAAGAAGATATGGCCGAGCAGATTTTATGTAATTTAATATGTTTTAACCCCAACGTCGTCAGGTATTGCGGAGATATCAACGAGTTGGGAGAAGAATTTTGCCATGTTATAAATGAAATATTCAACGTCAGAGAATTTTTAGATAATAAGTTACGATAAATAGTTGACAAATATTTTTTTTGTGCTAATATGAATTATACAGTTTTTATTAACGCTAAGGATAGACACGCTTTGTCGATAAACTCTTTTTGAGCGAGCGCATTACGGTGAGAGTTGCGTAGGAGTCCGCCAAGGTACCACTATCCGTTTCGTTCGCGTTTGATCCGTCGTGTTAAAAACGGATGAAAGAGGTTGCCGTTTTATTCGGCGACAATGAAGGTGGAACCGCGGATTTTTATTCGTCCTTTGTTTTTAAGGGACGATTTTTTTTTGGAAAATAAATATCTAAGGAGAATTATATGATAAAAATTACTTTGCCCGATGGTGGCGTAAAAGAGTTTGAAGGCAGTGTTTCGGCTCTCGACGTCATTAAGACGATAAGTGAAGGCTTGGCAAGAAACGCCGTTTGCGTTAAAGTCAACGGTGAGCTAAAAGATTTAAATTGCATACTTGAGAATGATTGTGACTTTAAAGTATTAACGTTTAAAGACGAAGAAGGTAAAGACGTTTATCGTCATACTACCAGTCATATTTTGGCGCAAGCGATAAAAAATATTTATCCTACCGCTAAATTGGCAATAGGCCCTTCTATAAAAAATGGTTTTTATTATGATATCGATTTTAAGACACCTATTACTTTAGATGATTTTTCGGTAATAGAAGCCGAAATGCAGAGAATTATAAAAGCCGATTTGCCAATCACGCGGAGTGTGATTACTACAAAGCAAGCGATGAGTGATTTTGCCGACGAGCCTTATAAAAAGGAATTGATTAACGGGATTTCGGACGATACGGTTTCGGTTTATACACAAGGTAATTTTTCGGACATGTGCCGTGGACCGCACCTTATTAGCACGGGTAAGGTTAAGGCTTTTAAGTTAACGCAGATTGCCGGTGCGTATTGGCGCGGTGACAGCAAAAATAAGATGCTGACTCGTATTTACGGTACTTCTTTTGATAAAAAGTCCGATTTAGACGAGTATTTGGCAAGGATTGAGGACGCTAAAAAACGTGACCACAACAAGCTTGGCAGAGAACTCGGATTGTTTATGACAGATGAGTTGGTTGGTCAGGGATTACCTCTTTTAATGCCGAAAGGCGCAAGGATAATAAAAACATTATCGCGGTGGGTAGAAGACGAAGAAGAACGTCGCGGTTATCAATACGTACGCACGCCTATCATGGCAAAAAGCGATTTGTACAAGGTGAGCGGGCACTGGGACCATTATCGCGATGCTATGTTTGTCCTCGGCGATCCTGAAAAGAGCGATACGGAAGAAGTATTGGCTTTGAGGCCTATGGATTGTCCGTTTCAATTTGAAATTTATAAAAACGGAGTGAAGAGTTACAAGGATTTACCCGTTCGTTACAACGAAACCGCGCCTTTGTTTCGTAATGAAAACAGTGGCGAAATGCATGGTTTGATTCGCGTCCGTCAGTTTACGTTGGCAGACGGGCATATAGTTTGTAGGCCGGATCAGGTAGAGCAAGAGTTTTTGGGCGTGTTGGATCTGATAATATATTTTATGACCAATCTCGGTTTAGACAAAGACGTTAGCTATCGTTTCAGTCGCTGGGATCCGAATAATAAAGAAAAATATATTGACGATCCCGTTGCATGGACGAATGCCGAATGCAAAATGAAAGAAATTCTTGACAATGCCGGCATCGATTACGAAGAAGCAATCGGCGAGGCGGCTTTTTACGGTCCAAAACTCGACGTACAGTGCGTAAACGTATTCGGAAAAGAAGATACGCTGTTTACCATACAAATCGACTTTGAGCTTGCGAAGCGATTTGAGATGACCTATATCGATGAGAACGGCCAAAAGCAATATCCGTTTATTATTCATCGTAGCAGTATAGGTTGTTACGAGCGCACTTTGGCGATTTTAATCGAAAAATACGCGGGAGCATTTCCGACGTGGATAGCACCGGTTCAGGTGAAAGTAATAAGCCTTACGGATCGCACTAAGGAAAAAGTCGAGGAGATAACCGGACTGCTTAAGCAATGTGGCGTATACGCAGAGGCAGATGTAAGAAATGAAAAAGTAGGATTCAAAATAAGAGAGGCACAGTTGGAAAAAATACCGTATATGTTGATTATCGGTGACAAAGAGGCAGAAAACGGTACCGTTGCCGTGCGCAGTCGCAAAGACGGCGATATCGGTTCAATGGCCTTTGAAGAATTTAGG
Organism: uncultured Subdoligranulum sp.; assembly: GCA_964612455.1. GTDB lineage: Bacteria > Bacillota > Clostridia > Christensenellales > CAG-314 > SFEB01. The sequence goes on from CAZTCB010000001.1 coordinate 22,038, forward strand.
CAAAAAATTCTTAATGAAATAGCGACAAAGGCTCATGATTAAAAAAGTTTAAAAAAGTATAAAAAAACGGTTGACATTGTCAACCGTTTTTGTTATCATTGATAGGTAAAGAAGAAGTTTGTTCTCACCTTGGATGGCGTTGCCGTCGGGTAGTCTATATCGACAATTTAGTTGTCGTAGTGAGTGCGGGCTTTTTCGGTTCGCATTTTTTTTATTTTCGGAGGTAATTATCATTAAAGAACTTCAAATAAACGAGCAGATCAGAGACAAAGAAGTGCGCCTGATAGGTGCGGACGGATCTCAACTCGGTATTTTTAGCGCGTATAACGCGCAAAAAATTGCAGACGAAGCTCATCTGGATTTAGTTAAAATTTCGCCTACTGCCACACCGCCGGTATGCAAGATAGTTGATTACGGCAAGTATCGTTACGAGCAGAGCAAGAAAGAAAAAGAAGCCAAAAAAAATCAAAAAACGGTTGAACTTAAAGAAATTCGTTTATCGATGACAATCGATGACGGAGACCTTAATACAAAAGCCAAAACTGCGGCAAAATTTTTAAAAGAAGGCGACAAGGTAAAGATATCTTTGAGAATGCGCGGACGCCAAATGGTATACGTCAACGAGGGGATATCGGTAGTGCTCAAGTTTGCCGAACTTTTGGGCGACTCGGTCGCTGTTGAAAAAAAACCCGTTGCGGAAGGTCGCTATATTACAATGGTAGTAGCGTCGGCAAATGCAAAATCCGCAACTGCTACTAAACAAACATTAAACGGAGGAAATAAAGATGCCTAAACAAAAATCACACAGTGGCGCTGCAAAAAGATTCAGTGTCAAAAAATCAGGCAAAGTCAAGAGAGCTCAGATGGGTAAAAACCATATTTTGACTAAAAAGACAACAAAACGCACCCGTTCGCTTCGCGGACCCGCTTACGTCGATAAAGCGCAAGAGAAGACAATCAGACAAATGTTGCCGTATTAATAGGAGGATGAACCATGAGAATTAAACGCGGTGTTAACGCTGTAAAAAAACGTAGAAAAATTTTAAAGCTTGCTAAGGGTTATTTCGGCGCAAAGAGTAAAAATTATCGTATCGCAAGACAAGCCGTAATGAAGTCCGGCAATTATGCGTATATCGGACGCAGACTGAAAAAGAGAGACTTTCGCAATCTTTGGATTGCACGTATCAATGCCGGTGCAAGAGCAAATGGTTTGTCTTATAGCAAATTTATGCACGGCTTGAAGGTTGCTAACATTCAACTTAACCGTAAGGTTTTGGCTGATATAGCGGTAAACGATGCAAAGACTTTCACACAGCTTGCGGAAACAGCTAAAGCAAACCTTAAGTAATTGACTTTACTTAGCCTTCAGGCGCGTCTTGAAGGCTTTTGTTTTAGTGTTATGAGTACAAGTGCAAGCAATAAAAATATCGTATTAGCCAAAAAACTTTTGCAAAAAAAGTACCGCGACGAGGAAAATAAGTATCTTGTTGAGGGGATTAAACTCGTAAAAGAACTTTTTTTATGCAATCAATCCGTAGATTTTTTGGTTGTAGATGAAAATGTTTCGTGCAAGTATGCCGATTTTTTGGACGGAAAGACTTTTTTTTCGGTAACGGAAAAAACATTTTCTTCGTTAACGGATACTGTTGCAAATCAGGGAATTTTAGCAGTAGTAAACAAACCGTCGTTGCGTCTTCGTGCGCCTGAAGCAAACGCGCTTGTGATGGACAGGCTACAGGACCCGTCTAACGTGGGCGCAATCATGCGTACTGCCGCGGCAGCGGGATACAATGATATCTACATGGTAGAATGTGCGGATCCTTATTCGCCAAAATGTATCAGAGCGGGGATGTCTGCGCAGTTTCGTCTTAACTTATTCTCCGTTTGCGAGAAAGAGGTTTTAAGCGTGTTAGAAGGTAATTGCACGTTGCTTTGTGCAGATATGAACGGCAAAAACGTTTTTGATTGCGATAAATTCGGTAAACACGCGTTGGTGCTCGGAAATGAGGGCGGAGGCATTAGCGACACGTTTCGTTGTGCATGCGACCAAACTATAAGTTTACCTATGGGTAAGAATATGGAGTCGTTAAACGTATCCGTTAGTGCCGGCATATTAATGTATTTGTTAACACATTTAAAAACATAATAATATTTGGAGGATTTATATGTCAGGTCATAGTAAATGGGCTAACATTAAGAGAAAGAAAGAAAAAACAGACGCCGCGAAAGGTAATGTTTTTACTAAAATAGGGAGAGAGATTGCGGTCGCCGTAAAGCTTGGCGGTAGCGATCCCAATAATAACAGCAGGTTAGCCGACGTTATAGCAAAAGCAAAGGCAAATAATATGCCAAACGACAATATTACGCGTAGTATTAAAAAAGCGGCTGGGGAACTCGGAAATATCAATTATGAAAATATGACTTATGAAGGTTACGGTATAGGCGGCAGTGCCGTTATTGTTGAGTGTCTGACCGACAACAATAATCGTACGGCAGGCGACGTCCGCAGTTATTTTACTAAATACGGCGGGAGTCTCGGTACCACAAACTGCGTGTCGTTTATGTTTGACCGCAAAGGTGTTGTCGTTTGTGAACGCGGTGACGGGCTTACCGAAGATCAGGCGTTTGAACTTGCTATTAACTCAGGTGCCGATGACGTATTGGTTGAGGATGAAATTTTTGAAGTTTATACTACTCCGAGTGACATAGATACCGTAAAAACAGAATTGGTAAACAACGGTGCCGTCATTATGTCGGCAGAAGTCGAGTGGTTGCCGCAGAATATGGTTACGTTAAACGATGAACAACTTGTAAAGTTTCGTAGGATGTTGGATATGTTTGAAGAGAACGACGACGTTCAAAACGTATATCACAACGTTGATTTACCTGACGACGAGGAATAGTTTGAGGGTGTTGGGTATAGATCCGGGACTTGCGACGATAGGTTACGGAATTGTTGATAATGACGGAAAAATTTCGCATGTCGTGGATTACGGTGTCATCGTTACGCCGAAAGAAGAAAATACCGCAAATAGATTAGCTATGATTGATAAAGCGTCGGAAGAGTTGATTAAAAGATTTGCTCCCGACGCAATCGCAATGGAAGAACTGTTTTTTAATACCAACGTTACTACGGGAATAAGAGTAGCGATGGCAAGAGGGGTTTTATTGGTTAATGCGGTAAAGTATTGCGGGGATCTTTATGAGTATACGCCATTGCAAATTAAGCAGGCAATGGTTGGTTACGGTAGAGCGGATAAACGCCAAGTGCAAGAAATGGTAAAGATTTATCTTAAGTTAGACAAGATTCCTCGACCTGACGATGCGGCGGATGCTCTTGCGGTTGCTTTGACTCATTTACAAACGGGAGTGTTAGCGGGAAAGTTTCGGATATAGGTTGTATTGTATGATAGATTTTATTAGCGGTAAAGTAGTCGACATTAACGAAAATGTAGTGGTTGTAGAGAATAACAATATCGGTTATGAAATAGTCGTCAGTTTATCGGCCTTAGTCGGACTTGGAGTCGGTCAAACCGTAAAATTTTACGTTTATTTACAGGTGCGCGAAGACGGATATTCGTTGTTCGGGTTTTTAAACAAGGATGAGAAGAAAATGTTTTTGCGCTTGATTTCGGTCAGCGGCGTGGGACCAAAAGTGGCTCTGTCGGTTTTATCCGGAGTTAGTTTAAGCGAACTTGCGATGGCAATTTTGAATGATGACGTTGCAACTTTGACGAGGATAAAAGGTCTCGGTAAAAAGACGGCAGAACGATTAATTTTGGAGTTAAAAGAAAAAATTTCTCCCATTGAGGCTATCGGGGCGACTGCAAAATCATCGTCGGATGTCATCGTAACCAAAGATGGCGAAGAGGCGATATCTGTATTGATTTCGTTGGGACTGTCGTCTGCAGACGCTATGCGGCGTGTTAAAAAATGTATCGAAGACGGTTGTGATACTGCAGAGAGTATTCTGGCTCGTGCATTAAAAGGTTGATTATGGAAAACGACTTAATAAAAAGCACCTTAGAAGACAGTTTTGAAGAAGAAGCTGAAAATATACTTCGTCCGAAACGACTTTCAAGTTACGTGGGGCAAGAAGCCGTAAAAAATAATCTTAGCGTATTTATAGCTGCGGCAAAAGCAAGAAGCGAGAACCTTGACCACGTGTTGCTTTATGGCCCTCCCGGACTCGGCAAAACGACGCTGGCTCATATTATAGCGAATGAACTCGGCACTAATATAGTTATGACCAGCGGTCCGGCGATAGAGCGTGCCGCAGATCTGGCGGCAATTTTAACCAATCTTAACACAAACGACGTGTTATTTGTAGATGAGATTCATAGGCTTAACCGTAGTATAGAAGAAATTTTATATCCGGCAATGGAGGATTTTTGTCTTGATTTCGTAGTAGGTAAAGGTCCGAGTGCCAAGAGTTTGAGGCTGCCCTTAAAACGTTTTACGTTGGTTGGCGCAACGACGAAAGCCGGTAATTTGTCGGCGCCGTTAAGGGATAGATTTGGCGTTCAGTTGCGTTTGGTTATGTATACTCCTCAAGAGCTGGATAGAATCATCCGTAACAGTGCAGAGATACTCGGTACCGAGATTGATGCCGACGCATCCTTTGATATCGCGACGCGTAGTCGTGGCACTCCGCGTATTGCTAACAGGTTGTTGAAACGCGTTCGTGATTTTGCGCAAATTAAAAATGGCGGAAAGATAAACGAAGATATTTGTGATTTTGCTCTTAAAGCAATGGGCATCGACTGTCTCGGACTGGATTTGACCGATAAGAACGTTATTTTATCGATGATAGATAAATTTGGTGGGCGTCCGGTGGGGCTTGATACCATTGCGGCAAGTACAGGAGAAGACGCTACTACGATAGAGGACGTTTACGAGCCTTATTTGTTGCGTATCGGTTTTTTGGCGCGTACTCCCAGAGGAAGAGTTGTAATGCCTAAGGCGTACGAGCACTACGGTAGAAAAATTAATTCTCAAACGGCTGAATTTTTAGTCGGATTGTCGGATATCTCGGATGGGGGCGAAGAGTAGGTTTGAACATAAATGAAGACAGCTTTATTTGATTATTATTTACCTGAAGAATTGATAGCTCAGACGCCTATTGAGCCACGAGATCATTCTCGATTGCTTATTTATAATAGGCAAACGAAAGAGATATTGCACAAACATTTTTATGATATCGTTGATTATTTAAATCCCGATGACGTACTCGTTATAAATAATACTAAAGTTATTCCTGCGAGATTGTATGGCGAAAGAGAAGATACCCACGGGAAAGTCGAAGTGTTATTACTTAAGCGGATTGATTTGACTCGGTGGAATATAATAATCAAACCAGGGAAAACCGCTCGGATTGGTACGACATATCGTTTTTCTGACAAATTAAAGGGTACTATCACAGAAATAGGTGACGACGGAGAGCGTACGATACGGTTTGAGTTTGATGGGGTTTTTGAAGATATACTGACAGAAATCGGTCAAATGCCGTTGCCGCCTTATATTAAGGAGAAATTAAACGACAAGGCTCGTTATAATACGGTTTATTCTAAGATTGACGGTAGTGCCGCCGCTCCGACCGCAGGTCTGCATTTTACTCAGGCATTGTTAGAAAAAATAAAACGCAAGGGCATTGTCGTTGCGGAAGTGCTATTACATGTGGGGCTCGGTACCTTTAGACCCGTAAAAAGTGAGGATACGGCTACACATGTGATGCATAGCGAATATTACGAAGTTACGCAGGCTACCGCGGATTTGATTAACGACGCAAAAAAGGCGGGAAGACGAATAATCGCGGTCGGTACTACTTGCGTACGAGTGTTGGAAAGTGCCACGAGTGATGACAATGTATTGCGGGCGACGAAAGGTAATACCGATATTTTTATTTATCCGCCTTATAAGTTTAAAATGGTAGGTGCTCTCATTACAAATTTTCATTTGCCAAAGAGTACTTTGCTTATGTTGGTGTCGGCATTTGCCGATAGGGAAGAAATTCTTAAGGTTTACGAAACGGCGGTTAAAGAAAAATACCGATTTTTTAGTTTCGGGGACGCAACGTTTTTAATTTGAGGTAAAGATGACTAAATTTTCTTTTGAATTAATAAAGGAAGAAAAACATACGGGTGCACGTCTCGGAGTATTTCACACGCCCCACGGGGATATCGAAACTCCTATTTTCATGCCTGTCGGTACGGCGGCTACCGTAAAATCTTTAATGCCTGACACGGTGAAAGAACTCGGAACTCAAATATTGTTGTGCAATACGTATCATTTATATCTTAGACCGGGGCAAGATATAGTGCGTTCTGCCGGTGGTTTGCATAAATTTATGCACTGGGATAAACCTATTTTGACCGATAGCGGTGGTTTTCAGGTGTTTAGTTTAAGCGGAATGAGAAAAATTACCGACGAGGGGGTTTGTTTCCGTTCGCATGTCGACGGTAGTAAACATATGTTTACCCCGGAAAAAGTAATGGACATACAGCATGATCTCGGTAGTGACATAATAATGGCGTTTGACGAATGTAGTGAGCCGGGGTATACCCACAAGAAAGCGGAAATCGCAATGAATCGTACGTTAAATTGGTTAAAAAAATGTTACGAATATCATAATGTCGACGACAGTCATGGCAACCAAATGCTTTTTCCGATTATACAGGGTAATTTTTACGAGGATTTGCGGAAAGAAAGCGCAAAAGAAACCGTTCAGTATGCAAAATGCGGTATCGCCATAGGTGGATTGTCGGTGGGGGAACCGAGCGACGTGTACGTTAAAATGTTGGATGTTTTACAGCCGTATTATCCTAAAGATATGCCGAGATACCTTATGGGAGTTGGTACCCCTGACTATATCTTTGACGGTGTCTTGCGTGGAATAGATATGTTTGACTGTGTTTTGCCAACGAGAATAGCGCGCAACGGAACTGCGTTGACGAGTAAAGGCAAAGTAGTGGTGAGAAACGGTAAATACAAGAATGATTTTACGTCGCTTGACGAAGAATGTGATTGTTATTGCTGTAAAAATTTCACTAAGGCGTATCTGCGGCATTTGGTGAATTGCGGTGAAATTTTGGGGGCGGAATTGTTGAGTATTCACAATATAACGTTCTTGCTGAATTTGATGAAGGGTATCCGTCAAGCCATCTTAAATGACAATCTTTTGGAGTTTAAAAAAGATTTTTATGATAAATATTATAAAGACACAAACATACGTTGACTTTTTTGAAAGGACGTAGTACAATTAATCAAAATAATTTTGGAGGAGTCGACATGATAACCAATTTTTTGTTAATGGCAGAAGCTGAAAGTAGCACCGGTAGCGGTAATAACGGGACGACCATAGTAATGTGGATAGTTATTGCGGCGTTAGTTGTTTTTATGATTATTCAGGGTATTCTTTCGCGCAAGAAACAAAAGAAACAGCTCGAAGAAATGGAAAGCAGGCTTGTCGTTGGCGCAACTATCACTACTATCGGCGGAATAGTCGGAAAGGTAACGCGCATAGATGAAGAAACCGGATCTCTGTTTATAGAGACGGGAGACTTTGGTTCTGTTCATACGTTGCAGATAATTAAAAACGCCGTCGGTGTGGTGCATGCAGATAAGAATGCCGACGAGTATGAAGAAGTGACAAACGAAATTAAATAATAGAGAATAAAAACAAGTACCTTCAAATAAGTTATAATGTATTTGGAGGTATTTTTTTATGGAAAGCACAAAGGCATTATCCGCAAATGAATCTAATAGCGGCGGTACGTTGAGGACCGTAGTTAAATCGGCAGTACTAAGTTTTGTTCTGTCGTTGGTTATGGTTCTTGTTTTTGCCCTCGTGGTCAAGCTTGCCAACGTAAGCGGAGCTACAGTCGGAGTCATAAATCAAATAATAAAAATATTGAGTGCATTTTTGGGCGTACTATTTGCGGTTAACGAGAGAAATGCATGGTTGGTAAAAGGCACTCTTGGCGGAGCTCTGTTTGCGGTGTTGGCATTTGTTACTTTTTCTCTGATAGGCGGTAGTTTCAATTGGGGAAGTTTGATTGTTGACGTATTGCTTTGTGCTGTGGCGGGAGCTGTTGCGGCATTGCTTGCAGGCGGTAAAAAATAAAGAAATTTAATTTTTACCGTTAAAATGCTTGTAAAAATTAACGTTTTCTATTATAATGATAGTCGATAAAAAATCCAATCGGAGGTCAGACATGAAACACGTTAAAGCAGTGGCTATGCCAAAACTCAATCAACCAAAAATCGGCTCGGGATGCGGTGAGTGCCGTAGTAGTTGCCAATCCGCTTGTAAGACGAGTTGCACTGTAGGCAATCAGGTTTGTGAGCGCAAGACGGAAGTTTTGATAAAGTCTCACAAATAGTTTGACTTGCATTAATAGAAGGCAGTCTTAATGACTGCTTTTTTTTAGGTGTTTATATGGTACATGCATTCAAAAACAACGGTAATTTTTATTTATTCGACGTAGAAAGCAGTAACCTTTTTAACGTCGACGAAGTGGTTTACAATATAGTTAGCAACGGCGATTTGGCGAGGTTTGAAAAAAGTGAAATTGACGAGGCTTTGTCCGAAATTGAACAATTGAAAAACGAAGGGTTGCTTTATACCGATGGTCCTCAGGATATTTCTACAAGCAAGTCACGCTATATAAAGAGTATGTGTCTTCATTTGAGTCATGATTGTAATCTGAGGTGCAAGTATTGCTTTGCGGATGAAGGCGCCTACCATGGCAAGAGAGAACATATGCCGCTCTATACTGCGAAGGCGGCAATTGATTTTTTAATAGAAAACAGCGGCAATATTAAAAATCTCGAAGTCGATTTTTTCGGCGGTGAGCCGTTGATGAATTTTGACGTCTTAAAGGCGACCGTTGAATACGCTAAAGCGCGCGCGAACGAAAAGGGAAAAGTATTTAAGTTTACGACTACGACAAACGGAATTTTGTTGGATAAATCCACGAGCGATTATCTTAATCGGGAAATGGACAACGTAGTACTTAGTCTTGACGGAAGAAAAGAAATTCATGACAGCGCAAGACCTACTGCAAACGGAAAGGGGAGTTTTGACCTCGTAATGGATAAGTTTAAGTACTTTCGTAGTATCCGAGGCGACAAGAGTTATTTTTTGAGAGGAACCTTTACGAGCCAAAACAAAGATTTTTGTAATGACGTTTTATTTATGGCAGACAACTTTGACCAGGTATCTACAGAACCGGTTGTTTTACCGGATGAGCACCCGATGGCGTTGAAGACGAGTGATTTGCCGATATTGTTTGAACAGTATGAGAAGTTGGCAGCAGAATACGTAACGAGACGTCGTGATCCTGACAGATGGTTTAGTTTTTTTCATTTCAACGTAGATTTGGAAAACGGACCATGTTTAAAGAAAAGATTGATGGGTTGCGGTGCAGGGTGCTCGTATTGTGCGGTTACGCCGGACGGAAACATTTATCCGTGTCATCAGTTTGCGGGTGAAAGCGAATTCGTCCTCGGAAACGTATCTGACAAAAAACTTGATGAAAATAAACGTCGTATGTTTTTTGACAGTAGCTTGGCGACTAAAAAGCAATGTGGCGAATGTTGGGCAAAGTACCATTGTAGCGGAGGATGTTCTGCTAACGCGCTTCATTTTAACGGCGATATTAACGTTCCGTATCGGTTGGCATGTGAGTTGATGCGGAAAAGACTTGAGTGTGCTCTGTATATTTACGACGCAGAACGAAAAAATTAAAGAAAAATGCCCTAAATTTTTATTAAATTATTGACTTATTTTACAAACGATTATATAATAATTAAGTTATGTAGTCACAAGGAGGCACAACAGATGAACAAAACAAAGTCCGTCGTTACGTTAATCATTATCACGGTTTTGGTTCTTTTTTTGGCAGTGTTTAGTTTTTGGCCAACAAAGATCAAAATGGGTGTGCGTGATTATAGCTCGCCTGTCAGCCAGTTTGCATTGAGCATTGATTTGGCAGAGAGCACTAACGTCATATTTAAAATCGATGACGATGCAACTCAGGAAGAAATGGACGCAGTCGTTGCGGTTTTGGGTAACAGATTAAAACTCATTCAAGAAAAATTAAACGTGTCGGGCATAGAGATAACGGATGTCTCGGTCGGTGACGGTGTTTTGAGCGTGAGATTACCGAAAGACGACGAAATAAGCATTGGTACCATACTTGCCTTGATAGGCGCTCAGGGAGAATTGGTTATTTCTTACGGCTCTGACGAAGACAGCGCAACTTCTATTACTCCGACCGATATAGATACGAAAGAGGAGTTAAAGTGGGCTGATTGCATTAAATCGAGCAATGCCATCTATGATTCGAGTACGGGCTACTACGGTGTCAGTATAGTTTTTGACGATAATGGTTTACAGGCATTAAAGTCAGCTACTGCGTCGGTTTCGTCCGATACTTATATTTATTTTATGCTTGACGGAAACCAAATTACGAGTGTTTCTATCAGCTCGCAGATTACCGAGCCTACGTTTCAATTTACGGGTAGCGGTTTAAAGAGTGCGACTAACGCAAGCACGATTGCGGTTGAGTTGTTGCTCGGTGAGTATCCTATTAACGTTACGAGTACTAACGATTATACCACGAGTGAGTCGGTATTTGGTTCTGACGCCGTCACGATAGTTTACGTTGCGGTTTTGGCAGCGATTCTTTTAGTCGCGATACTGTTTATTGTCAAAAACGGATCTTTCGGATTGGTATCCGTGTTGTCATTTTTGACTTATTTGGTAATATATGCGATGTTGTTTGCCTTTTTACCGTTAGGTCAAGTTGTATCGATAGCAACTGTCGTTGCGTTTATATTTGGTTTTGCTATGTTCTTGTTGCTTAACTGCATATACGCATGCGTGTTGAGACGTCAGTTTTCTTCAAGCGATAAAAAATCTTTTGAGACTGCGTCTAAAGAAACTTTCTCTATGATTTGGAAACTGCTCGTTGATGTTTGCGTTGTGATTTTCATTGCGAGCGTTGCTGTTGCGTTGATTGCAACGGGTAGCGTCCAGGCTATGGCGGTAGCAGTCGCCATCGGAACGGTTATTTGTTTGATATGTTCCGTATTGTTTACGAGATGGTTTGTACGGTTGGCTGTCAGCGTCGCGGAAAACAAGAATAAATTTAAAATTAAGGAGGTAGCATAGTTATGAAAAACCTCACTAAGTCTTTTAAAGTCTTTTTCGTCGCATTTTTGGCGTTGTTTTTAGTCGGCGTTGTCGTTACTTGCATATGTGGCCTCAATGCTTTTGGCTCGCTCGGTAAGGGACAACAGCTTTCAATAGACGTCGTTGCCGGTAAAGATAATTACGATAGCGATATAGCTACGGTGAAAGAGTACCTCAAAGGGAAAGGCGCTGGAATGGTTACCGCTAATATTGAGTATGATTCTTTCGATCGTGAAGTTGCTATAGTTTTTGTTTTTAAAACGGCTACTCCGCTAAAAGCATCGGAAGCGCCTTTTGATTGCGTGATATCCAATTTGGACAGCGCTCATTTAACCAAAACGATTGTACGCGGTTGTATTGCGTTGTGTGTCGCACTTGTGGCGGTATTCGGTTATCTTGCGATTAGGTTTTGCAAAAATAATTGGCTTGCAAATTCACTCGGTGCTGTTTGTACCGTGCTCGTAAATTGGCTTGCGATTTTTGGCATTGTTCAGATTGCGGGGTTGTTTGGTTATCAATTTGATATAACGATACTGGCGGCGTTTGCTTATGCGTTGTTCGTTTCTGTTTTGATGTATATTGTAATGACGTCGTTTGCGAGAATAAATAAAGAAGCTAAAAAGATTGACGATTCAACTGCTTTGTCAATGGCAATGAAAAAGTTAACGGGTTATTTTTACATGATAAACGCATTGGTTGGTATAGTTTGCGTTGTGTTGTCGGTGCTCTCGGTAGGATTTGCGATTAAATTAATACCGGTTGTTATTGCATGTGTTGTTTGTTCGCTAAGTGCTGTTTATATAGCTCCTTCGTTTTGGACAATTTTTGAAAAACGCAACGTAGAGAATATTGAAAAGTAGTTTTTTGCGTATTTTTATTCAGCCTTCCCGAGCGGAAGGCTGTTTGAATTTACGTTGATTTAGCGTTTCTTGAGCAAAAGTCGGGGATTGAATGAGTAAGTTTTTAAAGAGACAAATTAATTATAGTGAAGAAGACGTCGAATTTTTAACTTCAATGGGTTACGATAGGGAATTTGCATGTTTCTTAAATTATCGCGGTGTTACAAAAGAAAATAGTCGGGAATACTTTGATGAGTCTTTCTTTTTTACTCATGATCCATTTAAAATGACTAATATGTCACAGATAGTAAATGTCATTAAAAAGGCTGTTGCTCAAAATAAAAGTTTTGTTGTGTACGGTGATTACGATGCTGACGGTTTAACCGCAAGTGCTATTCTGAAATTGTTTTTTGATCACTTGGGTGTGGAATGCAGGGTTATAGTTCCAACGCGTGCAGATGGTTACGGTCTACATGTTGATATCGTGGTTGATGAATACCAAAGGAAGCCTTTTGATTTTATAATAACGGTGGATTGCGGTATTTCTAATGTAAATGAAATTAATGAAATTAAAAAGACACTCAAGAATATCAACGTTATCGTAACCGATCATCACGAGTTGCCTGCCGTTTTGCCTGATTGCTTGTGTTTAAACTGCAAAATGGGTTACCCTTTTGCGTACCTTAGTGGAGCAGGCGTTGCATTAAAGCTCGTAGAGGCGTTATCGGATATTCGGACTGCCTTGTTATACAGCGATTTAGCAAGTATAGGTACGATAGCGGATATGATGCCACTGATTGACGAAAACAGACAAATTGTAAAATACGGTCTAAAGAATATTCGCCATAGAGGGCTATTAAAACTTGCGGAAACTTTGCGTTGTTCTAAAGATATAAATGCTTGTACTGCAGCGATGAAGATATGTCCTAAAATAAATTCTGCCGGTCGAGTCGGGTTTCCGTTAAAAGCATTAAGGTTGTTACTTATGGAGGATAGAGCAACCGAAGCTGCGGTTAACGACTTGATTGATTGTAATATATTACGTCAAAATTTGCTTGATACAGCTATGGAAGAAGCAAATATACAATTGCAAGATGTAGATTTTTCTGCTGAAAAAATGCTGTTTTTAGTCGGCGAAGATTGGGCACAGGGCATACTTGGTATAGGGGCAAATCGATTTAAAGAATTATATAAGATGCCGGTTGCATTTTTGACGAAAGATGGCGATAACTACATCGGAAGCGCAAGGTCTGTCGATGAGGTAAATTTATTTGAATTGTTTTCATCGGTGTCCGACTTGTTGGTAAAATTCGGCGGGCATAGGGGTAGCGTTGGATTTACTGTATCTCAGCAAAATCTGGGACCTTTAAAAAGTACAATCAACGAAAAACTTTCACACGTTGACTTTAAATACGAGCATACGTATTATGACTTTGATTTTTCGGCAGATTGGCTAAACGGCTCAAAATTTGACCAATTAAATTGTCTTGAACCGTTTTTCCCAAACGAAAAACCTATATTTTACGTTCACGATCATTGCGTAACGGCAGGGACTTTTGGCAATGGAAATTTAAAATTTACGCTGAGCTGCGGTATTGAAATAAAATCTTTCGGTTGTGAGTTTTCGCTGTATCTTAGGGCGTTGAAATACGGGGCAGAGTGTGATTTGATTTTTTCTTTGGAGCGCGATAAATATACGGGAAAAATTTTTGGCTGTTTGATTGATTTAAATCTAACAAATAGTTTAAAATTTGACGAGGCATATGCATGTAATTTTTTACAGCGTATTACGATAGAAAAATCTCAAGAAAAACATGTATCCGTTGATACTGCCGAGATTTTGATGACAGGGACCGGTGTTTTGGTGGTGTTTAATACATATCTCGAATACGAAAGAGTAACTCAAATGCTTGATTTTTCGGATTTCAGTGTTGATTTTTTCGTGCAAAGAGGTTTCTCAAAAAAATCAGTATTGATTTCTCCCGAAACAACCGATTTTTTTAAAAAGTATTCAACTGTACTTATTTTTGGTAAGTATGACGGTATTCGGCAGGATTTTGAAAATAAAGCAATCTACGTGGATGTTGATTTTGATTACCCGACGTGTTTAAACGATATTTATATCGACCGAAAGATATGCGGAGAGGTATTTAACTCGCTTTCGACTTGTTTGACAACAAAATGCAACCTTAATACTTACTTTGATATGCAGTTTTTTCATTGCAGTAGAAAGCAATTTTTTGCTTGCATTGCAGTTTTTAAAGAACTCGGTTTAGTAACTGTGCAAAACGGAGCGGTGGTAAAAATTTGCAGAGACAAGAAAAATTTAACGGATAGTTATTTATATAATAGGTTCAGTAGAAATGAAGTACGATGAAAATATAACTACAATATCTAAAAACTTGATAGCTAAAGCAAAGCATTATTATCCCAATGACTATCAAAAAATAAAACGCACCTTTGAATTTGCTCAGGCAGCGCATGAGGGACAGTTGCGTTCCAGCGGAAGTCCGTACATTATACATCCGGCTATAGTTGCTGACATTTTGATTGACATGGGATTGGATTGTGCCACAATTTGTGCCGGGTTGCTGCATGATACGGTAGAAGATACAAATATTACAGATGAACAACTAAGAAAAGAATTTGGTGATGAGGTGGCTAACCTTGTTCAGGGTGTAACCAAACTATCAAATTTAAAATTCAGCAGTGTCGAAGAGGAACAGGCGGAAAACATCAGAAAGATGTTTTTTGCAATGGCAAAGGATATACGCGTTATTATTATTAAGTTGGCAGATAGATTGCATAACATGCGCAGTCTGCAGTTTTTATCAAGAGAAAGGCAGGTAAAGATAGCCAAAGAGACATTAGATATTTTTGCGCCTATAGCGGGCAGATTGGGTATTAGTCAATTCAAATGTGAACTTGAAGACTTATGTCTTAAATATCTTGACAGTGAGTCTTACACTTTCTTGGTCGAAAATATTGCCGAAAAGCGCGAAGAACGCCAAGAGTTTATTGATAAAATGGTATTTGAACTCAAGGGGGTATTGAAAGACCTTGAGGTTGAAGGTGAAGTATTTGGTAGAACCAAGCATTTTTATAGTATTTATAAAAAAATGAAAACTCAAGGAAAGACGTTAAATGAAATTTTTGATTTAACGGCTTTAAGGGTTATTGTAAAAACAGTAAAGGATTGTTACGGTGTGCTCGGAGCGATTCATGCCAAATGGAAACCTATTCCCGGGAGATTTAAAGATTATATTGCCGTACCGAAACCTAATTTGTATCAATCTTTGCATACTACCGTAATGACGAGTATGGGAGTTCCGTTTGAAATTCAGATTCGTACCGAAGAAATGAACAAGATAGCGGAATACGGTATTGCGGCGCACTGGAAATATAAAGAAGGTATAAAAAATGCTACGCAGTTTGACGGTAAATTGAGTTGGATTCAAGAGGTGTTAGCGTACGAAACCGACTTGAAGGACAGCAAAGAGTTTTTGGATCTCATTAAGCATGACATATCGATAGGTAACGAAGTTTACTGTTTTACACCGAAAGGCGACGTCAGAAATCTTACAGCCGGAGCTACGGCATTGGACTTTGCTTACGCAATTCATAGCGGAGTCGGAAATAAGTGCGTGGGTGTAAAAATTAATGGAAAGATTGCGCCAATATCAACGGTTTTGCAAAACGGTGACGTCGTAGAGGTTCTACTAAATCAAAACAGCAAAGGTCCGTCACAGGATTGGCTTAAGATAGTTAAAACATCAGGCGCAAAAGCAAAAATACGTCAGTTTTTTAAACGGGAGCAAAAAGAAGAGAATATTCGTTTGGGTAAATCGATGTTAGAACGAGAGTCCAAACGGAGAGGTATTTCGTTGTCGCAACTATTAACCAACGATGCCATAGACGAACTGTGTATGAGATATCAGTACGATGGTATAGACGATGTTTTTGCTGCCGTAGGTTATGGTGCGTTGTCGATAAATCAGGTTATGTCTAAGCTCATTGCGAGGGCGAGTGATTTGACAAAAATGGTTGTTGAAGCTCAAAACGCCAACAAAATGAGCAGAGTTCGAGAGAAAAGTAACGTTGAGATTAAAGGACATGATGATTTGGCGGTTAGATTTAGTAGATGCTGTTCGCCGGTGCCGGGAGATGAAATTGTAGGTTATATTAGTCGTGGTCGCGGGGTGTGCATACATCGTAAGGATTGCCACTCATTAAAAAATTTAGAAATTGAACGTCTTGTTGAGGCAAATTGGATAAATCCCAATCCTACGTCAAATAGTTTCCCAGCTACGCTGCAAATTATATTAGAAGATAAGGTAGGGGTATTTGCCGAAATAACGCGCGTTATTGCCAATGACGGTTTACCGATGATTGCTATAAATGCGCGTAAGGACAAAAAACACAATGCTGTTGCCGTAGTTACGGTAGAGATATCTAATCACAATCAATTAAACTTACTTATAAGTCATATTGAGAGTTTGCCTACAACTATTAAAGTTTTTAGGACTACTATTTGAGTGATAGTATATGAAAAAAGTTACTTTAATGCGTACTGGGATTTTACCGACCAATACTTATATATTGTTTGATGATGAAAATAACGAATGCGTTGTAATCGATCCTGCGCACGATTCATCAAAAGTTGTTACGTATATCGTCGACATGAAGTTAAACTTGTCGGCAATATTGCTAACTCATGGACATTTTGACCATTGTGGCGGTGTCAATACTTTACTAAGATATAAGCCTGTCAAAGTATACGGAAGTAGTCTCGATGCCGAGTTAGCGGCAAATGCCTCTAAAAACCGCTGGAAGGCTCGTGCGGAAGATTGTATTATTACAGACTTTGTCGATGAAACGGGTGATTTTTGCGTGGAAAGTTTTTGCTTTAAGGTAATTGAAACGCCGGGACATACGGAAGGTTCTGTTTGTTACATTATCGATAATTTTATGTTTAGCGGAGACACTCTGTTTGACGGTTGCGTCGGTCGTACCGATTTACTGGGCGGAAATCAAGAAAAAATGTACGAGTCATTGAAAGTACTTTGTTCTTTAAAAAACGATTATTCGGTATTTCCGGGACATGAGTCGACGACAACCCTGTCTGAGCAAAAAATGGTAAATCCGTTTTTAAGGCTAAGGGAGGAACTGTAGTGATAAAGTCACCCGAGCGAGTTACTAAGCTATTTACCAATTTACCCGATATGGCTTCCGAGTTACTCGATGTCGCAAAACTTTTTATACGTGGCGGTTCATTTGAATCTTGCGAGAGTTATGCCGAAGCCGATATCTGTCATGTATTTAATGAGCAATGCGGAATAATCGTTAATACCTGTAAAACAGGCGACATCGAGTATGGCAATGATTATATACTGCCGTTTGGTTGCGATGCCATCCTAAGGAAGAGATTAATCAAACGTTACGCTAAACTGAGCGTTTACTTTTGTTTATCTAAAAAGTTTAATTTACATATGCCATGGGGAGCGTTAACAGGAATCCGTCCCACTAAATTGGCATGGGAGTTAATTGCCGCTGGGGAAAATTTTAAAAAAGTGTTTAAAGATACGTTTGACGTATCTGACAAAAAAATAGCATTAACAGAGGCGATTCTCTCCGTACAAAAAGATTTTAGAGTTTCAGATGAAAAACTCGTAGACGTGTACGTGGGAATACCGTTTTGCGCAACGAGATGCAGTTATTGTTCGTTTACCGGCGGTGAAATTAAAAAGATGGAAAAGTACGTGCAACCGTACTTTGAGTCTATTAAAAAAGAAATTTCGGCGGCAAAAGATATGATAAGAGCCAATGGGCAGATAATACGAAACGTATATTTCGGAGGCGGCACTCCAACTGCGTTGCCCTTGCGATACCTTGATGTGTTAATCGGATTGTTTGATGACGTCGACAAACGTGAATTTACGATTGAGGCAGGGCGTCCGGATACTATATCCTGTGATACGTTTAAAGTTTTTAATGCGCACGGAGTCAATCGTATTAGTATAAATCCACAAACTTTTTCGCAACGGATTTTGGACTTGGTCGGGCGCAAACATACTACGCAAGATATTTTTGACAGGTATCTAATGGCAAGAAAATTTGATTTTATTATCAATATGGATTTTATTGCCGGATTGCCTACGCAAAACATAACGGAGTTTAAGGCGGATATCGATACGGCGTGCGAGCTTATGCCCGATAATATTACCGTGCATACATTGGCATTAAAAAAGGGAACGATTATCAAAGAACAAGCACAACAGGTTGTTGCTGACGGGAGTGTGGCAACTATGGTGGATTACGCATACGATACTTTGTCTCAAATAGGATATCAACCGTATTATTTATATAGACAAAAATACATGGCTGACAACGTTGAGAATATCGGATACTGTAAAAATCAGAAACCGAGTTTATACAATATCGATATCATGGAGGAGACTACGAGTATAGTTGCTTGCGGCAGTAATTCCATCAGCAAACGTGTTTTTATTGATGAAAACAGAATAGAACGAGTCGCTGCTCCGAAAGACATACCGACCTATATGGCGAATATAGACGCGACTATCGAGAAGAAGAATAAACTGTTTAGTCGTATCGATTAATATTTAAATTAATAAAAAATTTAAAAAAGCGTATATTTTGGTTTACAAAATACAAAATATATGTTAATATAATTCCTGTCCGATTTCTGAGTCTTTCGAGTCTCCGACGAGTCACTCGGTTTTCGGCGAAAAAGTATAATGGAGGATTTTTTTATGCAAACGAAACAAGAGATTATTGCCAAATTCGGCAGAAAAGAAGGCGATACCGGTAGCCCCGAGGTTCAGATTGCGTTGTTGACCGCACGCATCAGTTACTTGACGGAACATTTAAAAGTTCACAAGAAGGATTTGCACTCGAGACGCGGTTTGTCCCAGATGGTAAGTAAACGCAGAGGTTTACTGGATTACCTTATGAAAACGGATCTTGAGAGATACAGAAAGATCGTTGCAGATTTAGGCTTGAGAAGATAGACTTAATAGAGGGGTGGGGCTTTTTTTCTCACCCTTTTTTTAATATAATAGTTTGTAAATTAGTGGAGGAGATTAGTTAAATGAGCGAATTTAAAATGCAAGAAAACACAATCGGCAACAGGACCTACTATACCTTTTATAGTACAATGGGCGACAAGCCGTTGATTGTCGAGATAGGCAAATATTGCGAACAGGCAAACGGAAGCTGTGTTGTTCGTTGCGGAGACACGGCGGTTATGGTTAATGCGACGTTGGCTGCCGCGCCGAGAGACGGTATTGACTTTTTCCCGTTGGGCGTTGATTTTGAGGAAAAGATGTATGCGGTCGGCAAGATCCCCGGCGGCTATAAAAAAAGAGAAGGCAGACCGAGTGATAAGGCTATTTTGGTCTCCCGCCTTATCGACAGACCGTTAAGACCGTTATTTCCTAAGGGGTTTTTAAACGACGTATCCGTTGTTGCCACAGCTTTGTCGGTTGAACCCGATATTCAACCTGAGGCTTTTGCAATGATAGGTAGCAGTATTGCGTTGTCTATAAGCGATATTCCTTTCGCGGGACCTACGGGTAGCGTTGTAGTGGGCATGATTGACGGCAAATACGTAATAAACCCCGACTCTGTACAAAGAGAGCAAAGTAAACTTGCGCTCAACTTGAGCGGGACGAAAGACGCAATCATGATGGTAGAGGCAGGTTCAAAAGAAATTTCCGAAGAAGAAATGCTCAATGCGATTCTTTTCGGACACGAAGAAATAAAGAAACAATGCGAATTTATTGAGTTTATAGTTTCTAAGGTGGGTAAACAAAAAGTTGTTCCCGAATTGCATCTTGCACCGGCAGAAATAGATGACCAAATCAGAAAATATGCAGATGAATTGGTTGCTTACTCTATAGATACTTTTGACAGATACGAAAGACAAGAGCGCGAAGAAGAGGTTAAAGAAAAAGTAAAGGCGTATTTTGAAGAGGTTAATCCCGATGCCGTTGCTTGGGTTGGCGATGTCTTGTACAAGATGACTAAGGAAAAGATAAGGGCGAGGATTCTCAACGAAGGGATAAGACCTGACGGGCGCAAGACGACAGAAATCAGACCTATTTGGTGCGATGTCGGCGTATTGCCTCGTACTCACGGTAGTGGTGTGTTTACCCGCGGTATGACGCAAGCAATGACCATTGCCACCCTCGGAACAATAAGTGAAGTGCAAAAACTTGAAAGTCTCGATGACGATATGACTTTTAAGAGGTATATGCATCATTATAATATGCCTCCGTATTCTACGGGCGAGGCAAAGCCTTTACGTAGTCCCGGACGCAGGGAGATTGGTCATGGCGCATTGGCGGAAAGGGCCTTAGAGCCGGTATTGCCCTCCGAAGAAGATTTTCCGTACGCGATTCGTACCGTAAGTGAAGTTTTGAGTAGTAACGGTAGCACGAGTCAAGCAAGCATTTGCGGAAGTACGTTAGCGTTGATGGATGCCGGTGTGCCGATAAAGGCGCCTGTTGCGGGCATCGCCATGGGACTCATGAAGAGCGAAGATCAGTCAAAGGTTGCCGTCTTGAGCGATATACAGGGTTTGGAAGACTTTTTCGGAGATATGGACTTTAAAGTTGCAGGTACCGAACATGGGATTACTGCGATACAGATGGATATCAAGATAAAAGGCATTGACAGAGAAATTCTGACGACTGCGTTGGAGCAAGCAAGACAAGGTAGAATTTTTATTCTTAACAAAATGGCGGAGGTTATTGCAGAACCGAGAAAACAACTTTCTCAGTACGCACCAAAGATTATTTCTTTTTCCATTGATCCTGATAAGATAAGAGAGGTAATAGGCAGTGGCGGCAAGACTATCAACAAGATTATAGAACAAACCGGAGTAAAAATCGATATTACGGACGACGGTCTTGTGTTTATTGCGACCACAGACGAAGAAATGGCGCAAAAGGCGAAAAATATCGTTTTGGCAATAGCAAAAGATCCTGAGATTGGTGACGAGTTTGTAGGTCAAGTAGTGAGAATAATGGATTTCGGAGCGTTCGTAGAGCTTGCGCCCGGAAAAGACGGAATGATACACATAAGCAAACTTGCAAGAGAAAGGGTAGATAAGGTTACCGATGTTGTCAATATCGGCGATACAGTAAAGGTAAAAGTTATAAAAATTGACGAAAAGGGAAGAATCGATCTAAGACTTGTAAAAAAACTTTAATTTGAAAACGGAATAGTATTTCAACAAGCCTCATAATTGAGGCTTGTTGTTTTCTAATGCATATCGCGTCCGAAATAATAATATTATTTTTCGGAGTGTTTATGTATGAGAAAAGTTTCGCATAGCGTTTTTTCTAATGTTTTTTCAAACGTTATTCTTATTTGCCTTGTGATAACGGTATTGTTTGCCGGATTTGCCTACAATGGCTTGTCGTCGGCATTTGTCGATGATGAGTTAAAGGCTATATATAACGGTAACAAAAATAAAAACAATATAAGTTTAATGATAAACGTATATTGGGGTAACGAATATGTAATCGAGATGCTGAAAACATTGGAAATACATGGAGTGAAAGCAACTTTCTTTGTCGGGGGTTGTTGGGTGGCAAAAAACGAAGATATTTTTTTGCAAATCGTAGCGTTAGGACATGAGATCGGTAGTCATGGGTATTTTCATAAAGACCATAAAAAGCTTGATTATAATTCAAACTATAATGAAATTGCAGTAACGCATAAACTCGTAAAAGAATTATCGGGAGTAGAAATGAAATTGTTTGCTCCTCCGTCAGGTAGCTACAATACGACGACGCTCAACGTGGCAAACGATTTGAATTATAA
Source organism: uncultured Subdoligranulum sp. (assembly GCA_964612455.1). Classification (GTDB taxonomy): domain Bacteria; phylum Bacillota; class Clostridia; order Christensenellales; family CAG-314; genus SFEB01. The sequence goes on from CAZTCB010000001.1 coordinate 43,926, forward strand.
AACAATAATGTGGAGTAAAGATACCGTTGATTGGAGAGATAATGATGAAAATATCGTCTATTCGAGAGCAATAAAAAATTTGCAAAACGGCGATTTGATTTTAATGCATCCTACTGCACATACTTCGGCGGTACTGGAAAAAATAATAAAATCTATTATCAAAAGCGGTTTCAATTTAGTTACCGTAGGAGAAAACATTAGCTAAAAGGAGAAAGAATGGAGAGTTTTAAAGAGTATAATAACGGTCTTAAGCTTGTAGTAAAGCAAATGCAAAACGTGGGAAGCGTGGCGATCGGCATTATTGTGGGTGTTGGAAGTAGTCTTGAAAACAGTAAAAACAACGGTTATTCGCACATGGTTGAACACATGCTGTTTAAGGGAACGCCCACTCGCTCGGCGCGTGATATATCTGAAAAACTCGATGAGTTGGGTGGAAATTTTAATGCATTTACCAGTAAAGAAAGCACGTGTTTTTACGGCAAAGTGTTAAAAGACAAGGTCAACGATGCGGCAGAATTGCTCAGCGATATTTTTTTTAATGCGGTTTTTTCGCAAGAGGAATTAGATAGAGAGCGTAAAGTTATTATTGAAGAGATATCTATGGATGAGGATATGCCCGAAGACGTTTGCCATGATTTGCTCGCCACTGCGTTTTACGGTCAGCAAACATTAGGCTACAAGGTAATAGGGACGGAGACAAACGTTATTAATGCCCAAAGTAATGATCTTTTGGGGTTTAAAAGAAAATACTATGTGTCAAATAATACGTGCATTTCTTTTGCGGGTGCAATAGATTTTCATACTGCGGATGAAATAGTAAAAAAGTATTTTATTAATTACTTTGATGAAAACAGGCTCGATTTTAAAATCAGCGATATAAAGCGTTTCGAGCCGTGCGGTAGTTTTGAGTACAAGTTTAAAGAAGCAGAGCAATCGCATGTGGCAATAGGTTTTGAGTCGATATCTACGGACGACGATAGGATTGTGCCTTTTAAAGTCGGAAATATTGCATTTGGCGGCGGAATGTCAAGCAGATTATTTTTGCAGATACGGGAGCAATACGGATTGGCGTATTCCGTATTTTCGTCGTTATCGTCATACGTAAATAACGGTTATTTAGAGTTATATTTGGGCACGTCGCCAAAAAATATCAAAAAGTCGGTTGAGTTGATGCAATCCGAAATAGCAAAGCTGATAAAAGATGGTTTTGATATGCAAGAAGTAGAACGCGCCAAAACACAATTGAAAACGTCAATAGTTTTCGGTTGTGAAAACCCCTTAACGATGATGATTTCCTATGGGATGAGATACTTGTACTTCGATAAATCTTTTGCCGTGAACGAATATATCGCTACGATAGACGAGCTTACGACCGCCATGGTGACACAATCCTTTTTAAGCGCTGTTGATTTTGCGCGCTGTTCGTCTGTTTATGTAGGTAAAAAATGTAGTGACTTTAATGCTCCCGAACAATTTTTGCGAAAATAAAAGTTGTAAAAATGTCGACAATAAGTTTGCTTTTAATCCGCTCGTATAGTATAATACTATAAATAACGGCGGTTGCCGCTATCGGTACGAAAGAGTTTACGGGAGGTAGTATAATGGCCCAAAGTAATAAAGATAAAAAAGTTAAAAATTCAAAAAAAATTGTCGGCATTGTTTTAATTATTCTATTTGCATTTATCCTTTTTAGTTTGATAACCGGCGTTATCAAGCCTTTTTCGAATGTACTTTTCGGTATTTTCGGTATATCCTGTTTTTGTGTTGCCATTCTCGGTATAGTAGTCGGAATAATGCTTACTTCCGACAAAAGTATTAATCTGAAAATCGGATATGTTATAAATTTTATAGCGATGTATTTTTTAATTGCTTTGTTGGTGCATGCCATTACGTCTGCAGTATTTATTGATAGCAGTTCAGGCTTTGCGGATTATATCAACAAGTGCTATGACTTTACTGCTAACGGAGAGGCTTCTGCAATAACTTTCGGAGGCGTGATTTTAGGTGCTATAATATATCCGATTTATTCAAATTTGACGGCATTAGGTACGTATTTCATTTTGTCCGTTTGTTTAATAGTATCCGTAATTATTGCAGCGAAATTTTTTATTAAACTAAATTCTGACGAAAGAAGCTCTTTATTTGTTGATAGGAATGTGAAGAAACATCGCACTAAGCGCGTTGAAGAAGATTCAATCGATGAAAATATCGGGGATGACGAGGAGGTAGTCATACCTATCGAAGAGTCGCGCGAAAACGGTGATTTAAGCGGAGCTGATATAGATGTTGACGGAGACAATACGGATAAAAACGATTTCCGCTCGGCATGGGCTGCGCTATACGGCGATAACGTAAATAATACAAAGAATGAACAATCTGATGAATTGCAAAAAAACGATGAGGTTTATACCCAAAAGCCGATTTTTGATACTGCTCCCGTAACTTATCCTAATAATAACGAAAGTCAGGCACGTTACCCGTCGGCATCCGAAGCGGCGATAAAAATTCGCCCGAATCGTGCCGCCGTTAATCCTACGCCGATTTTAAATGCCGAGTATTATGCTCATAAAAATAAAAACGACGAAATAGTGAAACGCGATGTCGACTACGTTACCGAAGAGCACGTATCTACCGATAGCGACGTTAGTAATCTCCCTGATGACGACGTGATAATGGAGATCGATACGTCCGGAATCAATAATGATTTGCAAAGTAACACAATCAAACGTTCCTCTGAAAAGCAATTTTTGGACGTTGCACCGCATGTCGAAATTATTGACGAAACGGACAAGGAGTTTACTGAATTCGGCACAAAAATAGAGCAAAAACAAACGCCGAATGGAAGCAGGGTATATGGCGATCAATCCCGCATCGTAAGCTCTGTGGAAGATTTTAAAACGATGCGTTCAGCAGAGCAGACTGCAAAACAACAGACTGTCGTTGTCGAGAATGTCGAGCCTCATGTGACGTACGAAGAGTTTCTTGATAATAATTTCTCAAAAAACGTCGACGATAATTCCGAAATAAAGCAACCGTCGTCAACTAAAAATGTAGTTGATAAAGCTTACGGCGGTAACACGTCGACAGGGGAAACTACAGATAATGCAAACGAACTTATAGCTTATAAGCCGTATGTGGCACCGAGTATTAATTTGCTTAACGATACGAAAATGCAGATAAGTGTTTCGCAAGAAGAACGAGAACGCAACATTAATATGTTAGAGGAAACGTTAAGTCAATACAGGATAAATGCAAAAGTTAGAAATGTCGTTATCGGTCCTACCGTCACAAGGTACGAGCTTGAGCTCGGCACGGGAGAAAAAGTAAAACAACTTCAGCAACTTACCAATGAAATTGGTCTCGGGTTGAAGAAAAGCGACGTTATAATAGTGCCGCACATTCCCGGAAAGAGTTTTGTGGGAATCGAGGTTTCAAACGAAAAACCAACCACGGTGCCTTTGAGAGTGATAATTGATTCGCCGGAATTCAAGAATGCAAAAGGCGATTTGTGCATGGCTATAGGTATAGATTTGGCAGGCGAAAAAGATATTGAAGACTTGGCAAGTATGCCTCACTTGTTGGTCGCAGGCAGTAGTGGTAGCGGTAAATCCGTAGTCATCAATGCAATGATTATAAGTATGCTTTTCAAGTATTCGCCCGAGGAACTGAGATTTATTTTCGTTGATCCTAAACGCGTTGAGCTTAAGCCTTACGAAGGTCTGCCTCACCTGCTGATGAAAAACATTATCGTAGAGCCCGACAACGCAGTGACTGCATTAAATTGGCTTAACGAGGAAATGGATAGACGTTATAAGATTTTTGACGAAAAAGGCGTGCGTGATTTGGCGGATTACAACAAAAGAATCGATCCCAAACATGAGCAAAAAATGTACCGTATCGTGTTGATTGTCGATGAATTTGCCGACCTCATGAGCGACACCTACAAGAAAGAGGTTGAGTCGTCGGTCAACCGCTTGGCGCGTTTGGCACGTGCAGCAGGTATTCATTTAATTCTTGCAACACAAAGACCGAGTGTCGCAGTGTTGAGCGGCGACATTAAAAATAACTTTAGTTGTCGAATGGCTCTCAAAGTAGCGTCTGCCGTAGATGCTAAAACTATTCTCGGAACGGGTGGACCTGAAAAACTATTGGGGAAAGGCGATATGATGCTCAAGACTAATTCACCCGAGCCGCTCAGGTTGCAAGGAGCATTTGTTTCAGGTACGGAAATATCAGATATAGTCATGTATATAAAGAATAACAATGACGCGTATTTCTTTGACGATATCGAAAAACGCATCTTCACCAAAAAAGGCGTACCGGAGAACGGAGCTTTAAACTGCGGTGTTGAAAATCAAGTTGATGCAGAGTTTTTACCTACTTTAAAATTCTGCATAGAGAGAGGAGAGGCGTCGATAAGCAGTATTCAGGCAAGATTCAGACTCGGATGGCCTAAGGCATGTCGAATAATGCAGGAACTCGAAGCTCAAGGTTACGTTGCCCCTGCATCAGGTACTAAAGCTCGGACTGTTCTTATGACAATGGAGCAATTTAAAGAAAAATTTGGAGATAACGTATGAAAAAACTCGGTTTAATATCGTTGGGCTGCGACAAAAATAGAGTTGACAGTGAAATTTTGTTGGCTGTAGCTAAATGTCATGGGTTCGATATAGTAACAGACCCTATGTCTGCCGACGTATTGGTTGTCAATACTTGTGCGTTTATAGAGTCCGCGCGCCAAGAGGCGATAGAGGCAATTTTTGATTTAGTTAACGTTAAAAATGCAACCGGAGCCAAGATTGTCGTTACGGGATGTTTGGTTCAACGTTATTCTCAGCAGATTTATGATGAAATCCCCGAAATCGATGCTGTTATCGGTGCCGATCGTTACTCGTCTTTTGGCGAGATTCTTACCGATTTGTTTAATACCGATAATAGGTTGTTGTCGGTAAGAAATGATTTGACAACCATAGAGCAGGGAATGCGCATATTGACAACGCCGCAACATTATGCTTATTTAAGAATAGCGGACGGTTGTAACAACTTTTGTACTTATTGCTCAATTCCGTATATTCGCGGAAGATATCGCTCGAGAAGTTTAAACGATATCCTCGATGAGGCACGTCAGCTCGTAAAAGAAGGTACTAAAGAATTAATTTTAGTGGCGCAAGATCTTACCGATTATGGAATTGATTTGTTCGGAAAACGCAGTCTTGTGTCGTTATTAAACGAGCTATGTCGCATAGACGACTTGGATACAATAAGGCTTTTGTATTGTTATCCCGAACATGTAGACGACGAGTTGATAGCTTGTATAGCCGATAATCCGAAAATAGCAAAGTACATTGATTTGCCCCTGCAACATGTAAGCGACCGTATTCTGAAAAAAATGAATCGCAAAACTACTAAACGTGAGATAGTAGATACGATAAAAAAATTAAAAGAAAATATTTACGGCATAGCAATACGTTCGACGTTCATTTGCGGCTTTCCCGGCGAAACAGAAAGCGAGGTTGATGAAGTTGTTGAATTTTTGGAAGAACAAAAACTTAATAACGTTGGTTTTTTTGAGTACTGCCGCGAAGAAGGTACACCGGCAGCAAATTATCCCGAACAGATATCGGACAAAGACAAGCATGCCAGATTGATTAAACTCGCAACTACTCAAAGCAATATAGTTTATGCACGCAATATTTACCATGTCGGCAACCATGAAAAAGTAGTATTGGATAGACTTGTTTCTTTTGATGAGAAAAGCGGTAAATATACATATATAGGACGTACAAGAGACATGGCGCCGATGATTGACGGCGTGGTTTACGTTTATAGCAAGCAGGAGCTATGTGTCGGTAAAAACTACAAGGTTTTAATCACAAGCTTTACGAATTACGATTTAATCGGAGAAATCGAAGATGAATTTACCAAATAGACTTTCGATGTTAAGAATTATTTTAGTGCCCGTTATGGCTGTGTGTTTTTTGTTACGCGCGGTTGCATGGTGGACTGTAATAGTTGCTATCGGTTTATTTTTACTTGCGGTGTTTACGGATTTTCTTGACGGATATATAGCAAGAAAAACAAATCAGGTTACCGACCTTGGCAAACTCTTAGATCCTACGGCAGATAAAATGTTGGTTTGTTTTTCCTTATTTTTACTCACGGAAGCTCAAGTTTTTTCACAGGGGTTTATTCCAAACGGTGTCGGTGGTTTTTGTTGTGCAATTATTATATGTCGGGAGCTTTTGATTGGCATCATAAGGCAAATTGCTGCAACAAAAGGTGTTGTACTTGCAGCAAATATGTGGGGAAAAGTAAAGGCGACTTTTCAGTATATCTCTATTCCGATACTGATGTTGCTTGTACCAAGAGAGCAAATCACTTTGGTGAGTGAGGGTTTGTATGGTGCGATTTATTGTGTAGGCATGGGGTTATTTGGTATAGCAACGATTCTTACGATAATTTCTGCCGTTGTTTATATAGTCCAGAATAAAAGTGTTTTCGGGGCAAGAAAAAATGATTAAGGTCGTATTTTTTAATGACGACGCACCCGTTAAGACAATTGAGAAATGGATTAAAACAACGGACAAGTCGTATTTAGTTGAGAAAATAGATAAAGAGCTATATACCGACAACTTTTTTGTTGCAGATATGGCTAAGTATGATTTGATTATCATTACAAGAGATTGTAGTGCATTAAAAAACATACTGAAAAACGAGTATCGGCTTAAATTTGAAGTTAACAATGCGGCTAAACGAGATTTGCTAAATACGATTAACAAGCGATTTGTCGGATTTGATGAATATTTATTACCTAAAGATTTTGAGTTACTGACCGAAGATGCTGCTAACGTTTCTTTTGGGGGTAAAGTCGGAGAACGCTTTTTGGCGGTTTTAAACGAAAGAGAGACAAATATCGATTTCTGCTTGAAAAAGATTAAAGATATAGGTTTAGTTGCCGATAGGCGTTATTTGTGTTTTAAGATGTTTGGCGTTGACGAGCTTGCAAGTAAAGTTAATTCGTATATGTCGGAACTCGATTGTGAGGAAGTCGAATGGCGGGTTTTTTACGAATTCGGAGATTTGGCACTATACGTTTATTTTACTGACGACGCAAATGCCGCTACGATAAAAAATATAGAGCATGCCGTTTATCTCAGGTTCGGAGAAGAGATTTACGCTGATTTTGATGCGGAAATGCAGGAAGTATTGGTGTATTTGGCGTCAATTTCGGGCATTAAAATTTCAACTGCAGAGTCGTTGACGGGTGGATTGGTGGCGGATAAGATTATTTCTGTTCCCAGCGCAAGTAAGGTAATAGACGTTAGTTTGGTAACTTATGCAAATTTTGCGAAACAAACTTTTTTAGACGTCAATCCGGAGCTTATCAAAATAGATGGAGTTGTATCTAAAGGCGTTGCAGAACAAATGGCTGAAGGTTTGGTAAAAAAATACGGATGCGATTTAGGAATATCTACTACCGGTATTGCCGGACCCACGGGACAAACTCCGAATAAACCGATAGGGTTGGTATATATAGGCATCGCAAGTGTTGCTACTTCTGTCGTAGAAAAATACATATTCGAGGGCAATCGCGATAGTATAAGGCAACTGTCGGCAAATGCGGCTATATTTAATGCAATAAAATTTATAAATAAATTATGAGTTTTCAAAGGAGAACGTTATGGCAGAGAAAATAATTAAAGAAATTAAAGATGAGAGGACAAAAAACTTAGAACAAGCATTATTGCAAATTGAGAAAGCTTATGGCAAAGGGGCTATTATGAAACTTGGAGAAGATGCCTCTACTCAAAACATTGACGTTGTTTCAACAGGATGTCTTACGCTTGATTTGGCATTGGGGGTAGGAGGTATTCCCAAGGGAAGAATAATAGAAATATACGGTCCCGAATCTTCAGGCAAAACAACGGTTTCTTTGCATGTTATAGCAGAAACGCAAAAGAAAGGCGGAACGGCTGCCTTTATAGATGCAGAGCATGCTCTCGATCCTGTGTACGCTTCTGCATTAGGAGTAGATCTCGATAATTTATTGGTCAGCCAACCCGATAACGGCGAACAAGCTTTGGATATTGCAAAATATCTTGTTAGCAGCGGCGCAGTAGATCTTATCGTCGTCGACTCGGTTGCGGCATTAACACCGAAAGCAGAAATTGAGGGCGAAATGGGAGATTCTCATATGGGTTTACATGCTCGCCTGATGTCTCAAGCCTTGAGAATGTTGGCGGGAATATGTAATAAAACCAACTGCAGTATTATTTTTATCAACCAATTAAGGGATAAAATAGGGGTAATGTTTGGCAATCCCGAAACAACTACCGGGGGTAAGGCATTAAAATTTTATGCAAGTATCAGACTGGACGTTCGGAAAGTTGATCAAATTAAAGACGGCGCGGAGATTGTTGGCAATAGGACTAAGGTTAAAGTGGTTAAAAACAAACTTGCCCCACCGTTTAAAACTGCAGAATTTGACATAATGTACGGAAAAGGGATAAGTGCATCAGGATGCATCTTTGACCTCGCAATAGAGTATGGTTTCATCCAAAAAAGCGGTACTTGGTTTAGCATGAACGATGAAAAAATCGGTCAGGGTAGAGAAAATGCTCGTAGATATTTGGAAAGCCATTCTGATATACTTGAAGAGCTCGAGCAAAAAATCAGGGCTGAAGTAAAAAGAATTGCGGCGGAAAAAGCAAAAAGCGAAAAATAGAATTTAATAAAAGAAACCCCGGTTAAGTCAGCTTATCATTATAATAAGCTGACTTAAATACTATTTATAAAATAATAGTTTAAGTTGAGCAAAATCAACAAGTATTTGCAAAAAATTAAAAACCGTACTTAAAAAAGATAAAAATCATCTTGACAATTTTACATTTAAGAGTTATCATATAAGGGTATGAGCAACATACGTTCATTTATTATTAGGAGGAATTTAAAATGATGAACTATTTAAATTTCTTCTTTAGTCAAGCGAGTTCGCCTTCCGGTAACCTTTGGTGGTTGATATTTGTCGGTTTAATTATCGGCACTGCTATTGGTTATCTTGTAGAAAAAATCATTTCGACAAAAAAAATCGGCAAAGCAAAAGACGTTGCCGCCGAAATTATCGATGATGCGAAAAATCAAGCAAAATCAATCAAGAAAGAAGCTCTCCTTGAAGCTAAAGAAGAAGTACTGAAACTAAAAACAGAATTTGAAACAGAACAAAAAGAGCGTCGCTCGGAGATGTCGAGACAAGAAAATCGTCTTTCGCAGAAAGAAGATACTCTGTCCAAAAAAATCGATGCTTTAGACGCTCAACAGAAAGCTTTGTCGGCACAACAATCTGATTTGGCAAAAAAACAGGCAGAAGCCGAAAAGTTTTCCGACAGAATGACCAAGGAGTTAGAGAGAGTCGCCGGGTTAACTCGCGAAGAGGCTAAAAAGTCCCTCGTGGAGATGATGGAAGATGAAGCCAAGCACGAGGCGGCGTTTATCGTAAAAAAGATAGAACAAGAAGCAAAATTTAACGGCGAAAAGAAAGCGCGCGAAATCATTAGTTCTTGTATTCAACGTTGTGCTGCAGATCAAGTGTCGGAAAGCACCGTAACCGCTATTGCTTTGCCTAACGACGACATGAAAGGACGGCTCATAGGTAGAGAAGGACGCAATATAAGAGCCATCGAAACAGCGACCGGTGTCGATCTTATTATAGACGATACTCCTGAGGTTGTTATCTTGAGCGGTTTCGATCCCGTCAGACGCCACGTGGCTAAGATTTCTATTGAAAAACTTATTGCTGACGGTCGTATTCATCCTGCTCGCATTGAAGAGATAGTGGCAAAAGTACGCAAAGATATTGAAATTTCGATAAAAGAAGCAGGTGAAGCGGCAAGTTTCGATACGGGCGTATTTAACCTTCATCCCGAGCTTATTACATTACTCGGTAGGTTAAAGTTCCGTACGAGCTATGGTCAAAACGTGCTCAATCATTCTATTGAAGTTTCGTATATTGCGGGAATGATGGCAAGCGAGCTCGGTTGTGACGTAGCGTTGGCGAAACGAGCAGGTCTATTGCATGACATCGGTAAAGCTGTCGACCAAGAGGTTGAAGGTACTCATATCGAAATCGGTGCCGAAATTGCCAAAAAATACAAGGAGAGCGCTGACGTTGTCAATGCAATCATGGCTCACCACGGCGATGTAGAGCCTAAAACTATTGAAGCAGTGTTGGTAGCAGCCGCGGATGCGGTTAGCGGAGCGCGACCGGGCGCAAGACGTGAAACGATAGAAAATTACGTAAAGCGCCTTGAGAAACTTGAAGAAATAGGTAATAGCTTTAACGGAGTACAAAAGACTTTCGCTATTCAAGCCGGCAGAGAAATTAGGGTTATGGTCAAGCCTGAAGTTATTTCGGATGCAGATGCACTCATTCTTGCTCGTGATATCGCAAAGAAAATCGAAAGCGAAATGGAGTATCCCGGTCAAATAAAAGTAAACGTCATAAGAGAAACGCGTAGCGTAGAATTTGCAAAATAACGTAAAAGTTTTAAAGTATAGTTTTATTTGATGACAACAGAATTTAATAAAGAACCCCGACTTAGTAAAAAGTCCGGGTTCTTTATTATTTGTACTACGATTAAAAACTTTTAATACGAAATCGTTAAATAAAGATTTTTTTGCTTTATTCGATTAATCATTTGACTAAAAACTTAATATGTGTTAAAATGATTGGCGTTGTAGGGGAGTGGCTCAACGGTAGAGCAGCGGTCTCCAAAACCGCCGGTTGCGTGTTCGAATCGCGTCTCCCCTGCCAGTTGTAATAAAAATCCGCAAGCTTGCTTTGCGGATTTTTTAGGATAGTGAGCGAATTAATAAATGAAAAAGGTAGATATTTATACGGACGGTGCCTGTTCCGGCAATCCGGGAGTGGGCGGTTGGGCAGCAGTGTTAGTATTTAACGGAGTAAAAAAAGAGATTTCCGGATACGATAAACAAACGACTAACAACAGAATGGAAATGTTTGCCGTAATAATGGGATTAAGGGCATTAAAAGAACCATGCGACGTAACCGTCACTACTGATTCCGCATATGTAGCAGACGCATTCAATAAAGGCTGGATCCAATCTTGGCAAAAAAATAATTGGAAAACAGCCAATAAAGAAGAGGTAAAAAACGTTGATTTATGGCGGGCATTACTATTTGAGTTAAAGCGTCACAAAGTGAGTTTCGTTAGGGTAAAGGGACACGCCGATAATGAGTTGAACAATCGATGCGATTTTTTAGCAACGTCGGCAGTATCTGAGTTTTTAAAATTGGTTAGTGATTAGTTTTAACAGATAAAAATTAATAAAGAAAGGCATAAAATAAAAAATTGCTTTGTGTTACGTCAAAGCAATTTTTTATTTTATATTTTAATCAAAGATTTTCTTCTCAAGTAATAATTTCTTGTAACACACGCCTAAAGGGGCATTGAGAGAAATTATAAACGGGAAGAGGTAACACTCTAAAAACTTTTGAAGGCTTCCTACTCCTATAATAACGAAATAGATAATCGTTAATATAATAAAAACCGAACCCACAAAAATCCACGCGTTTACAAAATTGAACTTAAAGTTAAAAGCTTTGCGTTTCTTTTTGGTTGGATTACTGAAGTAGTTTATTGCATAGTAAATAGTCGGAACAATCGACAAAACTATCACTATTGCGTAAAAACCGAATTTAAGTTCGTCAATATTTGCCCTGAAAGTAAAGTACATGGCTATCGTTTCTATTGCTATAGAAAGAGTTATAAGCAGAGCAACGATAAACTTTACCTTATTGGAAAAATACATAGAAGGCGATTTATATGCCTCTGCACCGGTGGGATCGAAAATCAACGTAGTAATACCTTTGTTGTTAAGTTTTTCAACTTCGGTGCTTAATTGTGCGGATTTAACTACGTGCTTGTTTACAAAAGTTCCGTTATTTTCGCTCGTTGAGGACTGAAATTTTTCCGGGGAATCAAATTTTGCATCACTCATTTCTTTAAGATGACCACCTATGACGTCACCCAATATCTGCCTATACGGTGTATCGTCGGTTGTCGTATCAAAAGACTTTACATCTTCCGTTTTGTCTTTATCCGACTTGGCGGACATAGTATCGACTGAATTATCAAGTTTTTCTTTTGGGTAGGAGGACGCTTTATCAATAGTTGATTGATTCGTTGGAGCAAAAATAAACTGAGGTTTTGCAGGTGCCGTATTGTTTATTGCCGAATTTGTATTTGACGTAGTCGGATTAGATATTTCAGTATTTTCTTTTAACTCCGTATCGGCATTATTATCGATTTCATTGTCTCGGTTTTGCTCTGTTTTTATTACAACCGTGTCTATTTTTTCGATGTAAGGTGTTGTATTTGTAGGGGCAAAAATAAACTGAGGTTTCGCAGGAGCAGTATTCTTTAAATCTTCGTTTATAGAAGACGTATTATCGGCTTGATTCGTATCGGACACATTAAGTTGTTCTAATTGCTTATTAAGTTCATCCAACTCGTTATCTGATAAATAGCTGCGTTTTTTAAGCATTTTTTTCGTTTTTGAACCCAACAATGAGGTGGCTTGTTCCTGAGAGATTTCCTTTATTTCATCGTTGTCTGTCGGTTGGGCAACGAGATTGTCTATAACGTTACGTTGAAAGGTCCACTCAGACATATATTGAATGCAAATTTCTTTACCCTTTGCAGTTAATTGATAATATCTGCGTCTTCCTCCGTTGCTGTCGCCGCCGTCCCAGTATGGCGTAATAAGGTCGTTTTCTTGTAAACGTTTTAAATATCCATATAGGGTGGGCTGTTTTATTTCATATTTGTTTTCCGTTTTTTCTTTGATTTCTTTAGCAATCTCATAGCCATATTTGGGACCGCTATACAGCGCATTTAAAATAATGGTTTCAATATTGCCTTTTAAAAAGCTAAAGTCGTACATGCCTATAAAAACCTCCTTTTAATAACTACGTCGAAATTATAACAATTTTAACTGTTTTTGTCAATATTTAATTTACTATTTCAGAAATAATATCGATTATAACAGGTTTATTTTACATTTTAATCGAAAAAAGAATAAAAAATAATTTAAAAAACCAATTATTTATGTTAATATATTATTATGCGAATAACAATAAAAAGGAAGAATGTAAAATATCTGCGCTTAAACGTGACGAGTGAGGACTGCTTGACGATAACGGCACCAATGTATCTGAGCGATAGTTTTATAAATCGCATAATCAAGGAAAAGCAAGCTTGGATTGATAAAAAAATCGCTTTAAAACGTAGTGAAAAAGATGAATTCAAGCCATTTTTTGAGGGCGAAAAAGTATTATTCGCCGGTAAAACCTTAACCATCACTTTTGCCGACGTTCCAAATGCGTGTAATGTGGACGATATGTTGATTTTGCCACGTTCTAAATCCACGTCAAACGAATTAATAAAAAAAGCAATATCCGATTATATCATGTTTACTGCAAAAAAGATTTTACCGAAACGCGTTGCTTACTGGGGCGAAAAAATGGCACTTTGTCCGACTGCAATTAAGATAAAAAACTATAAATCAACCACGACGTCACATTGGGGAGCTTGCAACGGAAACGGTCAAATAACGCTAAATTGTAAGTTGGTTCAATTACCGGAAAACCTGATGGATTACGTTGTTATTCATGAATTGTGTCATTTAAAAAATTTAAATCATTCGGAAGAATTTTGGGCTCATGTTGGCCAATATGTAGATAACTTGAGTAATGCCAAGGCAGAATTATGTAAATACGGATTTTTAACCGTAGTATAAATTTCTTTTAAATCCATTGGTTTAATTATATATAATAAACTATGTTTGAGATATATTATGAGTTTTGGACGATATTAATTGAATTTTTACTTATCTCTTCGCAAAATCGTTATTTTGCGAAGAGATGTATTTGGCGTATTTTCTTCTCTTTTCTATTTTTAAAAATGCTTTTCTTGTTGAAAATTAAACACTTGTTCAAAAATAATTTACTTTTTCGTTACCTGATGTTATAATGTATCTATGAAACAAAATAACGATAATTATTTTTCTCAAAGAAATCATGATTGCCAAATCAAAATAAACATGTTACTTGATGAAGATTTACCGGATTTTTGTCGAGAGTTTTTTGTCGGCATACAAAATCGTACGTCTTTTTTAACTCGATTAAATTACGCTTACGATTTAAGAATTTTTTTCAGGTTTTCGGTAGAATGTATACCTGCATTTAGTGCTTTTAGTACCGCTAAAGACATTAAAGCAACAGATTTAAATAAGTATACTTCTTATGATTTGGAATTATTTTTAAATTTTTTGAGCGACTATATCAACGATGACGGCGTCGATTACTCAAATTCAGAACGCGGCAAAGCGCGAAAATTATCTGCCGTCAAGTCTTTATTTAAGTATTTTTTTCGTAGAGGACTGTTAAACAGCGACGTTAGTGCTAAAGTTGACTCCCCTAAAATTCATGAAAAAGAAATTATCAGACTCGAACGCAATGAGGTTAACGATTTGCTCGATACTGTCGAGCAAGGTATAGGATTGAGTCCGCAACAAAAAGCTTTTTATAACAAAAACTCGGTCAGAGATATGGCTATAGTTGCGCTATTTTTAGGTACTGGCATACGTGTCAGCGAACTTGTCGGACTAAACGTAGATGACATAGATTTTAAAAATAACTCTTTCATCGTAACTCGTAAAGGCGGAAATCGTGTCATTTTGTATTTAAATGACGAAATCAAAGATTATTTAACTACTTATATGAAATATCGGGAAAATCAATTACTTTCTAAAGATGAAAAAGCACTGTTCATTTCTATTCAAAAAACGAGATTAACGACACGAGCGGTTGAAAATATTATAAAAAAGTATTCTAAAATCGCTGTTCCGTTAAAAAAGATAACGCCACACAAGTTGCGAAGTACTTTCGGCACCGAATTATATCGAACTACAGGCGATATTTATGTTGTTGCCGACGTGCTTGGCCACAAGGACGTAAATACTACCAAAAAACACTATGCCGCACTGACTGACGATGTGCGTAAAAAAGCCTCACAAGTAGTTACATTGAGAAAATCGGACGAAGGCTAAGACATTAAATTAAAACGATTAACGCAAGTTACATAAATAAACATGAAAAAAATTTTCGATAAGACGAATATAAAAGTTAATGCCATTTACGAATATATTTTAGATTTTAACAGTATCAACGGATATTGTCCCTCTCTTAGGCAGATTGGCAATAAATTGTCAATATCGTCCCCTTCACTCGTAAAATACTACGTAGACGTATTAGAAAAAGAAGGTAAAATTTTTAGGAGTGAATTTCCGCGAAGAATAATAACATTACCTAAAAAACGCGAAGATAATACTATCGAAATCGAATCCGATGACACTGCCTCATTAACGAACAGCGAAATAAAGCAGGAAAACGTTTTTTATTGTCCGATACTTGGCAATGTGGCGGCAGGCTCACCGATATTTGTAAGTGAAAACATTGCCGATTACTTCCCTTTGCCAAAAAATAGTTTTAATAAAAACGATACCTTTATGTTAGAAGTCGTAGGCGACAGCATGGTAAACGCAGGTATTTCCAACGGAGATATAGTTATCGTCGATCGCGGCAAGCAAATCGATGACGGCAAAATTGTTGTCGCATTAATCGACGACTCGGCAACGGTCAAACGTTTTTTTAAAAAAGGCGACATCGTTGTTTTGCACCCTGAAAATGAACGCTATAACGATATCGTATTAGATGACTCTTTGCCTTTTTCTATTCTCGGCACCGTAGTAGGCTTAATTAGAAAATTTTAAAATATAAATATACAAAAAACCCGTCACCGATAGTCTTTTTCGGTAACGGGTTTATTTAAAGACTTTTTGCTCAATATAATTTTTCCAAAATTTGCATTAAAGTAATTTTTGCATGCTCATAAGTAAGCGCACCTTGTAAATATGCGACATAAGGCGGTCTTATTGGCGAGTCGCAACTCAGTTCTATTGATGCACCGCCAACAAAGCACCCTGCCGCCATTATTACCTGATCGGTATATCCCGGCATATCCCAGGCAAACGGCGTAACGTTACTATCGACAGGTGAACAAAATTGAATATTTTGGCAAAACTTTATTAACTGCTCTTTATCATTAAATTTTATAGAACAAATAATATCGTTTGGATGAGAGTGCACTTTTGGTAAAACTTCATAACCCAATTCTTCAAATGCCGTCGAAAATAACATGGCTGCTTTTTTAGCTTGTAAAACAACGTGCGGAGCAATAAAAAGACCTTGATAAAACAATCTATACCCTGCTGCGTAACTTCCCACTTCCATGCCTATAGACGGCGAAGTAAGCCGATTTGCTATCAAATCAACGTAATCTTTCTTCCCTACGATATAACCACCCGTAGGAGCAAGCCCCCCTCCTATGTTTTTAATCAACGAACCCACTGCCAAATCGCATCCTACCTGCGTCGGCTCTTTTTCATCAATGAATTCTCCATAGCAGTTATCTGTCATTATAATACAACTTGGCGAAATGCGTCTTATCAAACTACATGCCTCTTCTATATCTTCTATACTCAATGCATCGCGTAATTCATAGCCGCGGCTACGTTGAATATATACCAATTTAACTGTTTGTTTTGTTAAATATCGCTCTAATTCGCATAAGTCGATTTTACCGTTTTTTAACTCGATTTTTTCGTAATTAATGCCGAAGTCGCTTAATGAGCCTATATTGCGTCCATTAATAGTATCATGTAAGGTATCGTAGGGCTCACCGCATATACAAAAAAGTGTGTCTTTAGGGCGCAAAATTCCGAACATTGCCAAAGTCAAGGCATGTGTACCGGAAACTATATTAGGGCTAAAGATTGCCGATTCTGCGCCAAAAACTCCTGCGTAAATGTTGCAAAGAACATCTCTGCCTATATCGTCGTAACCATACCCCTCCGTTGCGGAAAAATGTCTTATTGCAACGTTGTTTTTACGAAATTCATTCAAAACTTTTTGTTGATTAAATAAGGCGATGTTTTCTTCTCTCTTGAAATCGTTTGTTAAACTATTTTCAATTTTGTTAAGAAACGCTTCTATCTGCTGTCTATTCATTAAAAAAATCCCTCATAATAGCATTTGCCGTGTTTTGCGGATTAATTAAATCTATCTCAATCCATTTTGCATTTTTAAAACGCTTAAAATATGATATTTGTCTTTTTGCATAGTTTCTTGTGTTTTGCTTAATTGCGGCGATTGCTTCGGATAAAGAGTATTCATTGGCAAGGTATTTTGCAATTTCTTTGTAGCCTATAGCGTTAAAACATTGACAGTTGTTGTCATAACGTTTTAATAATTCTTCAACCTCTGCTACCAATCCTCTTTCTATCATTAAATCTACGCGTTTGTTTATGCGGTCATATAAAATATTTCTATCCAATTGCAATACGTAAATCTGATTATTGAATTTCGGTTGCGTAGATAGATTATACTCGGACTTTTTTTTGCCGGTACTATAAAATATTTCCAACGCTCTATTCACCCGAACTGCGTTGTTAGGATGAATATTTTTCGCGGATTCCGGATCTATTTGCCGTAATAACTCGTAAAGGTATTCTATACCTTTTTCCTGCTGAAGTTTTTTTAATCCGTATCGTATTTCTTCTTTGTTATTGTCGACATAAGTTAACGGAAATAGGAGCGCATCAAAATAAAATCCCGTTCCTCCAACAACAATCGGTATTTTATCCACATCAAACGCATCTTGGACGCATCTTGATGCTTTGAGTCCGTAATCAAAACTACTAAATTGCTGATTCGGTTTAACTATGTCTATCATCAATTGATGCATGCCATCCATTTCTTGCAAATCCGACTTCGCGGTACCGATATTTAATCCTTCGTATATTTGCATCGAATCGGCAGAAATAATCTGACCGTTAGTTTCTTTTGCAAGAATTTTAGCTATTTCCGTTTTTCCTACTGCAGTTGGACCTGCAATTCCTAATATTTTTTTTGACATAAATATCCACCAATACTCTATTACAAAAATAGTATAATCTATTTACTGGATATTTTATAATATTCGTTTAAATATTCGGTCAAAAGCAACCTTCTTTATTGCGATAGCTATCGGTCTACCATGCGGGCACTTAAGATTGTGGTTTTCGTCAAGTCGTTTTAAGATATACTTTATATCTATCTCGCTTATTAGCATACCTCCACGTATTGCGGATTTGCAGGCTTTATTTGCGAGATAATTCTTATTAATATTCCTTATATCGAAATTAGTTTGATTTTCTTCAAATAAACTATTGAAAAAATATCCCAAATCGATTTTCGGGAAATAATGAGGTATCGCAGTTATGGTTAAAATATCTTTCTCGGTAATTGTATAATCAAAACCATAAGCATGCATCCTCGGCCTTACCGTCTCTAAAAACTCTATTTGCTCGGGAGTAAGAGAAAACTCGACCGGAAACATCAATGTCTGTTGGTGTACAGGGCCCGAATCGATATCTGCCATATATTTATCATACAGTATTCTCTCATGCGCGGCATGCTGATCGATAAGCAATACGGCTGACTTTTTTCTATTTTGTGCCACGATATAGTTATCAAACAACACTCCGATTATTTTACTCGAGCTAAACGTTGTATCACTGCCATCGATGTCAAATACCTGTATTTCCGCCAACTCTTTTGCCGCCAGATTTCGCGGTAAACCGTCGACGATATGAAAATCAGGCGTATTTGAGCTTGCGTGTTCATTATCGGAAAAATTGTTTTCCATTGTTTGATAATAAAAATTATCTTCTATTTTTTCCTTTTCTTTAAAAAGTTCTGAATAGTCGGGTCTGAGTTGATAATCGGCAACCGGTCTGAAAGCACTCAATATTTCTTGTGATTCACGCTGGCTCATTCTCATTTGAGAAGGATTGTCGAAATTAACGTCGCCAATGTAATGTTCTTCCTGCTCAACCTGCTGCGGCGGGTTCATGGGATAATTCGCTTCAATATATAGGTCTGTCACCATTTTGGACATATCCGTTATGCCGTTTTGGTCGATAACTATCTTTGATGCCGCTTCATAGCGTTCTTTTTCAAAATGTTTTTTTATCGGAGCATTTACTGCACGAAATACGTCTTGTTTATTGTTGTATTTTACCTCCATCTTTGCCGGGTGTACGTTAACGTCAATTCTATCCGAGGGTATATCTATGTTTATTATAAAAAACGGATATTCTCTCGTCATCAACAAACCGTCAAAAGCTCTTTTTACCGCAATAGCAACGGTTTCATCTTTGACGCATCTACCATTAATAATTATAGTTTGATAACTCGTATTATATCTGATGTTGTTGGTTTCGCCTACCAGTCCGCCGACGATTACGTCGTTGTACATATTATCTATGGGAAAACATTTTTCAAAACAATCTCTGCCGTAGACTGCAACAACGGCTTCTTCCAACCCGCCTCCGTCCGTAATAAACACGGTATTATTGTCTACGTAATATCTGAATGCAACATACGGATTTGCAAGAATCAAACGAGCAACGGTACTTGTAACATCTGCAAGTTCTGCACTCGGGCGTTTTAAAAAGCGCGCTTTATTGGGTGCGTTGCCAAACAAATTTCTTACTTCTATTTTTGTACCCGATTTGCCGCTTGCGCAATATTCCATCGATTCTTGCTCGCCGTAAAAA
Organism: uncultured Subdoligranulum sp.; assembly: GCA_964612455.1. Classification (GTDB taxonomy): domain Bacteria; phylum Bacillota; class Clostridia; order Christensenellales; family CAG-314; genus SFEB01. The sequence continues at coordinate 63,666 of CAZTCB010000001.1, forward strand.
TACGAAACCATCGTGCCGACATCTTCGTCTTCGGTTTTAGTCCAAATATTAACTCTGCTTACCGCAGCTATTGCAGCTAATGCTTCTCCGCGGAAACCCATTGTTTTTATTTCCGATATATCCTCTACGCATGAAATTTTACTCGTTGTATGCGGTTTAAAAGCGGTTTTTATTTCATTGTGTGCGATACCGCACCCGTTATCGACAACGACCATGGATTCAAATCCGTAATCGTTAACGTAAACGGTTATGCTACTTGAGCCTGCATCCAAACTATTTTCTACTAACTCCTTTATAACGGAGGCCGGATTGCTGATTACTTGTCCGGATGCAATTACGTTTTGAACAATTTTAGGTAAAACTTTAATTTTGGCCATTTTAATCCTCCTCATGTGTGACTTCGCAAAGGTTATTTAATATATCAAAAGCAACCATCGGCGAAATGGTATTGATATTAAGATTTTTAATCTGATAAAATATCTCGAGAGCTTTTTTAGATATCCTTGTTTGTCTTTCTTGTATTGAAAGATCCTCTTCGTCAAAGACTCTTTTGTTAATATCTGTTTTTTCTATTTTACCGAGAATACTTTTAGCGCGTTGGGTAACTTCTTCCGGCATGCCGGCAAGCTGAGCAACTTCTATTCCGAAACTGCGATTTGCTCCTCCTGGAACTATTTTGTGTAAAAACACAATGTTTCCGTTTATTTCTTTTATTGAAATTTTAAAATTTACAACGCCCTCGAGTCTGCCTTCCAATTCCGTAAGCTCATGATAATGCGTCGCAAACAACGTCTTTGCTTTGATGTATTGGCTTATGTATTCCATTATAGCCCAAGCTATACTGAGTCCGTCAAACGTTGCAGTCCCCCTGCCTACTTCATCCAACACAATCAAACTTTTTTCGGTGGCGTTGTTTAAAATGTACGTCACTTCTGCCATTTCCACCATAAAAGTACTATGGTTGGACGTTATGTCATCGCTTGCGCCTATTCGCGTAAATATTTTATCGGTTATCGGTACCAATGCCGAAGACGCAGGCACAAACGAACCGATGTGAGCCATAAAGACGATTAAAGCCACTTGGCGCATGTACGTACTTTTGCCTGCCATGTTAGGACCTGTTAATATCATTGTCCGATGTTTCTCTGTATCGAGATTAATATCGTTGGCAATAAACTCTTCTCTCTTTAAAAATTTTTCAACCAGCGGATGCCTACCGTCTTTTATCACGAGCCGATTATCGTTAGTGTTTATCTGAGGTTTGCAATAATTATTGAGTAGAGCCACTTTTGCCAAACTAAGTAATGCGTCTAAAATTGCTACCGCATCGGACGTTTGTTGCATTTGCGGTATATAACGCTTGACGAACTCGCAAAGCTCACCGTATATTTTAGCCTCAAGCGTAATCGCCGAGTCCTTGGCGGTCAATATTTTTTCTTCCAATTCACTCAGCTCGTTTGTTATAAAACGCTCGCCGTTAGTCAGCGATTGTTTGCGAATATAATTACTCGGTATAAAGTTTTTAAAAGAATTACTAACCTCAAAGTAGTAACCGAAAACACGATTGTAGCCGATTTTTAGAGACTTAATCCCGGTCTGCTCTATTTCTTTATCTTTAAGTTTGTTGAGATACTCGGTTGAATTCTTTGAAATTTTTAAAAGCTCTTTGAGCTCGGTATTGCTATTTTCATCGATATAACCGCCTTCTTTTGTGGTAGCGGGACAATTGATATGTCTGATTGTCGATGTGATTTTTGCAACAAGCTCATTAAATACTACTATGTTAGACGTAATAATATTTAATAACTTGCTTTTTGATTTTTCAAGTGCGCTTTTAATCTTTGGCATTTGAGCTAAACTACTTTCAAGTGCCAAAAAATCACGAGGCATTATCGTGCCGTAAACCAATTTAGTACAAAGCCTTTCAATATCCGCTACGTTATCAAGAAACTCAATCAGAGTCTCGCGCATAATGAAGTCCTTATAAATCTCCTCAACTGCATCGAGTCGCTGTTTAATCGCTGACGAACTTTGCAGAGGTCTTGCAATCCACGCATGTAATTTACGTCCGCCCATTGCGGTTTTTGTCTTGTCTAACAACCACAATATGCTACCATATTTACTATTGTCTGCCGTATTGGCAAATAATTCGAGATTTTTACGTGCGCCTGCATCAACTGACATATATTCGCCTTTGTTGATAATTTTAATGTTTTTAAGATGAGGCAAACTACGTTTTTGTGTTTCTTTGAGATACTCTATTATAGCCCCGCAAGCCGCCGTCGCATTAGGCATTTTATCTAATCCGAAACCACGCAACGAAGATATATCATACTGATTGCGTATGGTTTTTTGGGCATTAACAACGTCGAAAGCCCAATCATAGTACAGACTCATTTTCATGAGCTGGCGATTGATTATAGGCTTCAACACGGTGTTTAGTTTCAAGCCGTCGTTATTGCTTATTATTTCACTGGGAGAAAAGGCTAACAACAACTCTTCGATATCGTTAACTTCTTTAGATTCGTAAGCATTAAATTCGCCCGTAGTGATATCGCAAAAAGCTATTCCAATGTATTCGCTGATTTTATTCTTAAAAAAAGCGGCAAGATAGTTGTTTTTATCGGCTGCCAAAACGTCGCTTTCTATGGCGGTACCCGCGGTAACCACGCGAACGACGTTTCTTAACATTATGTTTGTTTTGTTTCCTGCCTTTTTCTCTGCTTCTTTTTCTTCTGCCGTCATTTCGCGTTGTTCACAGATAGCAACTTTTTTGCCCGCATTTACGAGCTTTGAAATATATGCGTCGACAGCATGAAAAGGAACACCGCACATTGGAGCGCGCTCTTCGCCGACGCCGCATTTTTTACCCGTCAGCGTAATATCGAGTATCTTGCTTGCTTCTATCGCATCGTCAAAAAACATTTCATAAAAATCCCCCAGACGATACATTAATATACAATCGGGATATTTTTCTTTAGTGTCAAGATATTTACTCATCATTGGCGAGTATGAATCTTTACTGATTTTTTTTATTTCCGTTGACATTTGTTTTCTCCCAAAAAACTATACTATGTCTCCCCAAAGCGTAGCAGATTTACTCGTCTTAATTTTTACGCTTACGATTTCGCCGGTCAGGTCGACGTCGCTTTTAAAATTTACCAATCTGCCGTCATCCGTGCGCCCGCAGTAGGTACCATCAGAGTACTTAGAATTTTTTCCCTCAACGATGATTTCAAAAACTTTCCCCTCATGTTCTTTGCTTATCTCTTTTACGATTACGTTTTGAGTAGCTATAAGCCGCTTTATTCTATCTTTCTTTACCGATTGGGGTACTTGATTTGGCATATCGTATCCGGGAGTGCCTTTTCGGCGCGAGTAAATAAATGTAAATATCCCGCTAAATCGTACCTGTTTGACGAGATCGAGCGTTTCTAAAAAGTCTTCCTCCGTTTCACCGGCGAAACCGACCATTATGTCCGTAGTCAATCCGACGTCAGGGATTTTTGCCCTTATCTTATTAACAAGACCAAGATAATGCTCCTTATCGTAATGACGGTTCATCGCTTTGAGCATGTGGTTACTTCCGCTTTGTATCGGCAAATGAATAGTATGACAGATTTTAGGATTTGACGCTATCGCATCTATGACGTCATCCGTAAAGTCTCGCGGATGACTGGTCATAAATCTAAGTTTGTACTCACCCTCTATTTTGCCGAGCTCGTTGAGTAACTTAGCAAAGCTCGAACCGTCGTTGAGGTCTTTACCGTAGCTATTTACGTTTTGTCCAAGTAAAGTAATTTCTTTGTATCCTTCCTTAACAAGTTGCTTTACTTCGGCAATAATCGTTTCTTGGCATCTGCTACGTTCTCTACCGCGTACATAAGGAACGATGCAATACGTACAAAAATTGTTGCAACCGTAAATAATATTTACCCAAGCATTAGTACCACTTGTGCGATAAACGGGAATATTTTCGTTTATACCAAACTCATTAATGTCTATCAATGTTTGATTGCGCCGAGAACTTTTTACGACTGAAATTTGACTTTCTAACAAATTTAGATTTGAAGTGCCCAAAATAATATCGATAAACGGAAACCGTTTTTTTAAATTTTCCGCAACGTTTTTTTGTTGACTCATACAACCGCACACTACGACGATAAGCTCCGGATTGCGTTCTTTATGTTTTTTTATCTCGCCGATATGACCGTTTATTTTTGCTTCTGCCGTCTCGCGAATACAACATGTATTAAAAACGACGATATCTGCAGTTGTTTCTTCTTTTGTTTCGGTATAGCCGAGTTTTTCCAAAATCCCTGCTATTTTTTCAGACTCATGAATATTCATCTGGCAACCGTACGTTTTAATTAAATAATGCATAAACCTCTCCACATTCGTGATTTACATTATACAATTTTTTTAAAAAAAATTCAACCTTATTTTCAATAAAAATATATAAAACTACAAATAATAATATTGTATGATGACGAAAAAACGAGCCACGGCAAAAATACCACTACTGATTGTTATTTCACTCTTGGGTATATCTGCGCTAATTTGCGCTGTTTTTTATTTGTCGGTTATTTTATCCGCAGATTACGTAAAATTTGATGCCAAAAAAATGCCAAGTATCGAAAAGATTAATTCTTTAACTATTCTTAGTGACTCAAACGATATATTAAGTACCGACTTTTTAAACGGGCTTGACATAGACGCCCTTTCTCAGGATACGATAAACGCTATTTTAGTTACGGAAGATAAGCGTTTTTTTAGTCACAACGGTTTTGATTTAAGACGAATGGCAGGAGCAGCCTTTCAAAATTTGAAATACGGTAAATTTAAAGAAGGCGCGTCGACACTAACGCAACAGCTTGCAAAAAACGTTTTTTTAAGCTCTGAAAAAAGTTTGAAACGAAAAATAAACGAATTGAATCTTGCAATCCGGATAGAAAAACACTATACAAAAAATGAAATTTTAACAATGTACTTAAATTCCGTATATTTCGGTAGCGGTGCATACGGAATAACTCAAGCCTCTAAAAAGTTTTTTGGCAAAACTCCATACGAACTTACCGTTGCCGAGTCAGCCGCATTAGCAGGATTACTAAAGTCGCCAACAAATTATTCACCCTTTTTTAATTATGAATGTTTTTTAAAAAGAAAAGATTTAGTATTGTTGTTGATGTATGAAAATGACGTTATCACCAAAGAAAAGTACTTGAATGCGAAAAACGAACAACTAACAATCGGCAAACAAAACGAAAGCTTGTCTGCAGATAAAAACTATATAACAAAAGTAATATCTGACGCTTTAGACATTCTGAACGTTTCTTATCAAGACTTTATTAAACTTGATTGTACGATAAAAACCTTTTACTGTTCTTCTGCAAAACAAGCTTTGGATGAGGCAATGGCAAGCAATGTTACTACGACACTCACAGACAAAATAGCAACTAAGACGGCTATCGTTATTGATAACAAAACACGTGGAGTAAAAGCTTTTTACGGTAAATCGGATCAGGTTTTTAATAAAAAAATACATCCTGCCAGTACGTTAAAACCACTGGCGGTATATTCCCCTGCTTTGGAAATGGGTTATATCTCACCGATAACTCCTGTTTTGGATGAAAAAACAATTTTTGCCGCTAATTTTTCTCCGTCTAACTATAAAGATATTTATTACGGTTGGACAACCGTACGCGAAAGCGTTAAAAATAGTCTTAATATCCCTGCGGTAAAAACAGCTGCCTTGGTTGGCATTGAAAACTGCGTAGATTATTTAAACAAAAACGGTTTTTCTATTGACAGTCATCGTTCAGATCTTGCTCTTGCGTTAGGAAAAATTAACGGAGAATGTTCATTGGCAAAATTAGCGAACGGATATTGTACCCTTGCGAATCAAGGCAATTTTTGTGACTTTTCGTTAATTAAAAGCATACAAATAAACGGCAAAACCATATATAATTTTAATCCGACAAAATCACGCGTTTTCAGCGAACAAACGGCATTTTTAATGACAGACATGCTTTGCGGCGTAACGGAAAGCGGCACCGCAAAAAAAATGTCTAGTATTAAGTTTGACGTCGCAGGCAAGACAGGCACAAACGGTGTCAAAAACGGCAATAATTCAAACGCGTTATTTTGCGGATATACGACGCAAGACACTTTTGCGTTCAATATATCCGGTCCTGATGAAACTTACGAACTTTCAAACAAGGTGGTCGGAGGAAAGCAACCTACTGAATTGGCTAAAGTATTTTTAAACGAATATTATGTAAATAAACCGCCTCTTGCGTTTACCGTTCCGCAAAAAATCAAGTTACTAAAGGTGGACAAGAATGCCCTTAAAACACAACAAAAGGTTTATCTGTCAAGCGAAGAAAACGACTGTGAATTTGTAGAAGATTATTTTAACGAAGATTATGCCCCAAAAACGCGTGCTGAACATTCTCGAAAATTAGGTACAGACCATCACAAAACACCGTTAACGCTTGATGTTTCTGTTTCCGAAAATATGGTTTTTCTTTCGTCATCGGATATAAACGCGGCTATATACTTAGAACAACCAAATGGAAGTGGAAAATTTATAGCTATAGGTTCAGGGATATATTTTGTCAACGATACAACGAACGAATATACCTTTTTTGCTGAAAACGATGAAACAAAATCAATACCGATTAAAATAATAATTAAAGACAAGCAACAAAACCGAAAAAGCTCAAATGAAAACCGCCAAAATCACAGAAACAATAAAATTTCTGACTTTTGGCGGAAAATTATGAATATTGATTAATTTATAGACAATACGTTTCTACGCTTTTAAGTGCGTTTTCGACCAGCGTGTCAACGTCAAGAGCTTTTTCGGCGCGTTCTACAACCTCTATCTTAGGCTTTGTCGCGGGGTTTTTGGGTAAAAATATAGTACAGCAATCTTCATACGGTAATATTGAAGTTTCAAATGTATTAATTTTTCTCGCTATTTCTATAATTTCATCTTTATCAAACCCTATCAAAGGTCTAAGCACGGGGTACTCCGCAACGGAGTTTGTCGACGCGATACTCTCCATTGTCTGACTTGCTACTTGTCCTAAACTTTCTCCCGTGATAACGGCTTTACAATTGTGAATATCACACATTCTATTGGCAATGCGCATCATAAATCTCCGCATTATCGTTATCATTAGATTTTCAGGACACTTTTCATGGATTTGCGTCTGAATTTCCGTAAAAGAAACCACGTCAACAGTTAAACTTAAGCAATACTTTTTTAACAGTTTAGCCAAAGTCAATACCTTTTGTTTAGCATTTTCACTCGTATAAGGATAACTTGCAAAATGTAATGCCCGCAACGACATCCCTCGTTTTGCCATCATAAAACATGCCACCGGACTGTCTATACCGCCCGACAACATTAACAATCCTTTACCGCTTACGCCCACAGGCATACCGTTAACTGCTTTTATAATCGAGGAAAACACCAAAGTTTTTCCGTTTTCGCGTACATCTACGTACAATTCAGTTTCCGGATTGTGCAAATCGACGGAAAGCTCTTTAAACTCCGATAATAGACGATAACCGATTTCTGACGAAATTTCGTAACTATTCATGCTAAAACGTTTATCCGCTCGCTTAGTATTTACTTTAAAGGTTCCGCTTTTCTTTGAGAGTTTTTTACAAGCGTCGGCAATTTCGTCAATATCCGTATTAACCTCGTAAGCTAAACTAAATGAATGCACTCCAAAGATACAACCAATCCTATCAAGCAACCACTGAGTTTCGTCTTCATTAAAATCGCTTATTATATAACGCGCACTATACTTTGTAAAAGTATATTTTTTCCCCTCTAAAGCCTTGTTTATATTATTTATAAGCATATTTTCAAAAAAGCCTCTATTGGCACCTTTTAAAAATATTTCTCCATATCTAATTAAGATAACTTTTTTCATTATAAACCCCTCATTGTCTTTCGCAAATCATTAATGCAATTCGTCAAACACTCGGCAAATTCCTGCGCGTCGTTGACGGTAGAATATCTATCAAAACTTATTCGCACCATACCTTCTCTATATTGCTTATCGATTTGCAAAGCCCCTATAATCCTATTGGTCTTGTTTCTACTGCTGCATGCGCTGCCGGTGCCGAATACAAAACCAAATTTTTCAACCATATGTAAAAGAACTTCCGTCTTTATACCTGCAAAAAATATCGTAAGGATATTGGGCGCACAATACTCCGTAGGTGTTAAGACAAAGTAATTATCACATTTTTGCCGTACTATTTCTAAAATAATATCTTTGATTTGTTTGTATTTAGTACTTAATGTATCAATATTGCTCGTAGTATGCAAAGCAGCTACTGAGAAAGCCATTATATTAGCAACGTTTTCGGTTCCTGCCCTTAGACCTCGCTCTTGTCCGCCTCCTCGTATCAATGGAGTAAAACGGACATTTTTTTTGTGATAAACAAAACCTATCCCCTTGGGTGCGTTTATTTTATGTCCACTCGCAATAAAGTAATCAACGCCGAGATCTTTCACATTTAGCTTAATTTTACCAAAACTCTGGACGCCGTCACATACAAACAGACATCTTGCATTTACGTCCTTAACTATTTTACAAAGCGTCTTTATATCGTTAATCGCCCCCGTCTCGTTATTGACATGCATCAAGCACACAAAACGAGTATCATTGTCAATTAATTTTTGCAAACTATCGGCATCGGCTCTACCATCCGGCAACAAGTCAACAAAACGAACATCGACACCTTTACTTTGTAAATACATTGCGGTGCTATACACTGCGGAATGTTCCACACGAGAGGTTACGATATTTCCTGAAAAGCCGTTTATCGCGCTAAGCATCGCCATATTGTCACCCTCGCTTCCGCAAGAAACAAACGTTATTTCATCGAAATCAGCCCCTATAATCCCTGCGATATTTTCTCTCGCGGCAGCCATGTCCGCTGCTACTTCGGTACTAAATCCCGATAATGCCGAAGGATTAAAAAACTGCTCAATATTATATCTTTCTATTATCGGCAACAATTCGTCAGCCAAACGAGTAGTTGCCGCGTTGTCAAAATACTTTACTTTCATTTTTTTTAATCATTTAAATTTTACTATAGTTACGCCGCCATTTCCCTCGTTGTAATCGCCCAGCCTGTATTCCGAAACGTTTCTATTACTTTTAAGGTATTGATGGATTGCGGCTTTCAGTTTTCCCGTTCCTCTGCCATGTATTATTCTTACTTCAGACGCGTTACGCATGATGGCGTCGTCAATAAATTTTTCAACGTTGTACATTGCCTCTTCTACGGTTTGGCCTATTACGTTGATTTCAAAAGAAAATCCTTTAGTTGTTACGGTCGTTTTTGGCGTTGTTATCTTTTGTTTTTGAGGCGTAACGTCAACGTATGAATACGCTTCGCCTTGCCTTAGCGTAGTGACCATGTTATTAAACTTAACTTGAATTTTCCCTGATTTAGGTAAAGACGAAACTGTTCCCACTGTTTTTAATTTTTTTATAAAAACTTTATCTCCAAGTTGCAGTGTATTTATATCTATCGGACTACCCTCAAAAAAAACGTCGTTCTCTTCGCTTTCGTCTTCGTACTTTTTGTCATTCAACTTTTTGACTATAGAACGCGCGGCAAAGAGTGAATTTTCTTCTATGGTTTGTTTTTTAAAAAGCGCTTTTAATTGTTCCAATAGCGCCGAAGACTCTTCTCTTGCAGCAGAAACAATTCGTTTTGCCTCGGTACGACTACCGGCGAGAAGTTTTTCACGTTCAGCAACCAACAAAGCATTTTGATTTTTTGCTTTTTGATATTCTTCGGCTGTCTGGCGTTTCAATTCTTCCGACTCGACAATTAACTTTTCGTACTGTTGCCTTAGCTCTTCTGCATTTTTTAGTACTCTGTCGAATGATTTTTTATTTTCATCCACTCGACTAAACGCATCGGATACTATTTCTTCTTTCATACCCAAGCGCCGTGCAATCTCTAACGCATTGCTGTTTCCGGGGACACCCATAACGAGCTTATATGTCGGCTCAAAAGTTTTTGTGTCAAATTCCATACTTGCACTGACAACATTCGGCGTCGTTATCGAATACTCTTTTAATTGGCTGTAATGTGTCGTTATTACACTACGAGCATTACTATCGAGTAAATACCTACACACGGCAAGAGCAAGCGCGCTGCCCTCGATTGGTTCTGTACCCGCACCGATTTCATCCGCCAATACCAAACTTTCTGCCGTAATAGAGTTTAAAATGTAATTAAGATTTTTTATATGACTACTGAAAGTACTTAGGTTTTGCTCAATACTTTGTTCGTCCCCGATATCGCAATATATGTTATCAAATATGGGAATCTCGGTATCGTCAGACGCAGGCAAATACAAACCGACATACGTCATCAAACAAAATAAACCGACGGTTTTTATACTCACAGTCTTTCCGCCGGTGTTGGGCCCGGTCACAATAACCTGTCGATTCATGTCACCAAACTTAATGGTTATAGGAACCACTTTTTTACTATCTATCAAAGGATGTCTGCCGTTTTTAATAAAAACGTATCCTTTTTGGTTTAAAAGCGGTAAATTAGCTTTTAATCTCTCGGAGTAAAATGCTTTTGCATAAACACTGTCGACATAAGCAATTGTTTCTTGCGTACGGGCTAAATGATCGGCAATATCTGAAACGTTTTGCGTAAAATCAGCTATTATCCTCTCTATTTCTTCTTTTTCAGCCAAAAGGAGTTCTTTAAGTTGGTTGTTTAAATTAACTACACTTATCGGTTCAATAAAAACCGTCGCCCCCGATGCAGATTGATCATGAATGAGTCCTTGTACGTTACTCTTATATTCTTGCTTTACAGGTAAGACATACCTGTCATTTTTCATAGTAACGATAGCATCTTGCAAATATTTTGCCGTTGTGGACGACCTGATAAACGAATTAAGCTTTTCTCTTATATCGAAATTTGTTTTTTTGATTTTTTGACGCAAAGCATACAACTCTGCACTTGCACTATCCGCCAATTCGTCTTCGTTAACTATACATTTATCGAGTCTTTCTTCAAAGGAAAAATTTTGATACATTCCCTGCGCATATATCTTTAAATAAGAAATTTTGTTTTCGTCAACCTCATCAAGCATTGACGCGCAAAGTCGACTTGTACGCAACAACCGTTTTACTGCCAACAACTCTCTCAATGTCAATGAAGAATATATTTTTGCTTTTTTTAATGCCTCGGTAATATCGTCAAAATCAAAAGACGGAATAACGTTTTGATTGATGAGCCAAAAAGCTTCGCTCGTTTCGCTTAATAAACGATTCACAAGCGCAAAATCACCGACAGGGTTTAACGTCATTACGACATTTTTTGCAAACTTACTCGTTGCAAAATCCGCGACGTTTTGCAAAACAGTATAAAACTCTAACTTATTCAGTGTTTTTTCTTCCATCATTTAACCTTTTTAACTAAGTGCCCGGTTGTATGAGGCACGTCTTGTTTATCAATACTTTTCGCATTTAACGCCTGCCGGTAAAGCTTATAAACGCTACTCCTGCTGTCGGGATTTGGTTTTAGCAAATAATTACCGCTAAAATCAATTTTTTCATCTCCAACCAAAGGCAAACAATTAAACAACTCCCAGTAACACTTTGCTATACGTTTACGCCGCAAATGAAAACACCTGTTAGTTTTATCCCTATATACCAAATCTTTCCCATTATACCCGCAATGACCGCAATCACATTTTGAGTTTACATGCAGCGGACAATGCACCAAAGTCATCAAACATATTTCTCCGTCAGTAAAAATAAAACCTTCTTTGTCTTCAAACTCATTTATTTCCGCAAGCGACAACTCCTGACTATAAAAGAAGGAAAAATAATTCTCACCGCAAAGCAATTTTAATGAATTTAGGGATTCGTTGTTGAATACGTTTAATCCGAGACCGATAACTATTTTTAATCCCAACTCGCGCGCAAGATAAACGGCGTACAAATTGTTTGCCACCACACCTTCAAACAAACCCGTCTTTAATATGGATTTTAACACGGCATAATCCGATTCGGTAGCGAAATTAGGTGTATCGAGATAAATAGCATTAGCGTTTAATGTCGGAACAACTGTTTTTACCAGATTGAGATTATATTCGTTAGGTTTAAATACTATCAACGTATCCGCCCCATAAACGGTATCATCAAAAGATTCGTCAACGTAAAGACATAAACGTTTTGATTTATTTGCAGGCAGATAACGGTTATTGCATGCTGCCGTAGAATTGATGGGATTTCTTTTTAACGTTAAATTGTAGCGTAAAATCAATTCTTCGTCCAGCATGCTTAGTCCTTTTCGTCTTAATGTATTTATTAAACTCAAAGGAAGAAAAACATCGTCTATGTCAACTATTATTTTTGAAATAGTATAATGCGTATTGCCTGTTTTTGATATCTGTTTAACTATGTTCTCCTTGGTAATAGGTTGATTTTGTGCTTTATCGAGCACGTCGGTACTTTCAACCAAAACGCTGACACCATTACATGAAAACTGAATTTTTGCCCTATGCCCTGCTTTTGCGCAAAAAAATACTTCGACAGATAAAGATTTTTTTATTGCGTCCAATCGCGAAATTTGAGCCACGGATGTCGTAATATTGATATCGTCGCCTGTTTCGCAATCGCCACATATGCCGACCTTGGTGAGACCGTTTTTGCTCGACTCCATACAAATAGCATTGCCTACTTCGATATCATCTCTTAACACCTTAAAAGCATCGCCTTCATGCAAAAATCGGTTTCCTTTTATAAACCATTCTTTTCCGTTTCTTACTAAAGTACCTACTTTTACACCGATGTGACCTTGAGCTTGAGGGTAAACTATATTCGCATTATTATTAATGTATCCGTTAGTATAGTTTCCTCTGTTATAAATAGTTTTAAGCTCGTATAAATCGTTGTCAGTCCAAGTATAATCGCTATCTATAACTTTCCTATACGTTTTTGTAGTCTGCGCAACGTACTGAGCTCGACGATTTCTACCTTCGATTTTCAGCATCTTGACGCCACAGTCCGCCAATTTACCCACGTTGCGGATAAGACACAAGTCACGTGCAGACAGAAGGTATCCTGTTTTTATATTTTGCCCATCAACAATACAGTCGTATTTTTGTCTGCAAGGCTGAGCGCACAAACCCCTGTTTCCGCTGTTTCCATCGATAAACGAGGAAAATAGACACTGCCCCGAAACAGATACGCATAGCGCACCATGCAAAAAAGCCTCTACGTCTATACCTACTTTTTCGTGAATTTTTTCAATATCCGCCAACGGTGTTTCTCTGCTGACAACAACCCTCGAACATCCGAGCTCTTCCGCTATTTTTGCGCCTGCGACATTGTGTATATTTTGCTGAGTACTGAGCGTAACGTCAAAATCGGGACAATTATCCTTTAAGTACCTTAATAAACCGATATCCGTTACAATTAAACCGTCAACGAAATTTTCATAGCAATAGCGACCGAGCTGACATGCCTCTTTGAACTCACTATTTTTTATACAGGTATTGATTGTAACAAATACCTTTACGTTAAAAAGATGGCAAAAATTAACCCATTCAGGCAAATTTTCAGTGGTAAAATTGTCAGCCTTCATTCGGGCGTTAAATTTGTTTAATCCCAAGTATACTGCATCAGCGCCGTTAAACACGGCAGCCATCAACGCGTCGGGACTACCTGCAGGTGCCAATATTGACGGTTTATCTGAGAACTGCGCCAAATTTTTCTCCTAATACTTTTAATATTCTTTTTATTTGCGGTTCAATGTCTTTGTCGGTCAAAGTACGATTTGATACCCTAAATTTCAAGGACAACGCAATACTTTTTTTGCCGACGGGTACCTGTTCTCCCTCATAAACGTCAAACAGTCTTACCGATTCGCAAATCTTGCTCGTGCGTAATACTTCATCGATAATATCCTGAACAAATACCGATTTATCCGTTACTACGGCGATATCGCGTTCTACCGAAGGTAATCTCGGTATCGCCTTATATTTTACTACGTTACGTTTCAGTCTGATTACATCGTCAAGATTGATTTCACAAACATAAAGTTTTGTAAGCAAATCAAAATTTTGTTTTACCGTGGGATGCAATTCGCCTATATATCCTATCTTTTCCTCACCGCAAAGAATATCGGCAGATACTCCGGGATGTAAAAATTCTTCGCCGCTACGACGATATTTCGCATCGATGCCTAACGCAGATAAAAACGTACCGATATCTGACTTGGCGTCAAAAAAATCCCCGATGGAGCTCACGAAACAAAGTTTATAAACTTCTTTCGGCTGTTCATTCTGTTCGGTTTCTTTAAAAAACGTCTTAGAAATTTCAAATAGTTTAACGTCGCCGTTCTTACGACTTTGGTTTTCCGCAGCGACACTCAGCAGATGCGGCAAAATCGACTGCCGCAATAAGGCGTAGTCTTCGCCCAACGGGTTTAAAATTTTAACAAAATCACCCTTGTCATCGGTTTTAGAGAGAGTCAATTTATCAAATAAACGTTTGCCGCCAAAAGAATAAGTTACGCATTGGTTATAGCCCAATCCGACGAAATTTTTTAAAGCCCCGTCGATGATAGTTTGCGTCACAGTTTTTTCGGATGACGTAATTTCTGCGTTTTTCAATAATGTAGACGTGATATTATCATACCCATATACTCTGATTATCTCTTCTATATAATCGCAATCTCTCTGCAAATCCTCACGATACATTGGCGCAACACAAGTTATCTGACCGTTGCGTATAGTCGTCTCTATGCCGAGATTGTTTAAAATCTCAACGACCTTGACTTGCTCGATTTCAATACCGAGTAAATTTTTGATACGATCGTACGAAAAAGTCAAAGTATTATTAAAATCATTATCTTCTTCCACGACGGCTCTGCCTACCGTGACTTTACCGCAATCGAGTTGATTTACAAGATGTAACGCCCTCGACAAAGCAATGTCTGCGGTGTAGCTGTCAACGCCTTTTTCAAATCGTGAAGAGCTATCCGTTTTTATTCCCAAAAAACGACTCGTACGACGAATGTTTTCCCTATTAAACTTTGCAGACTCAAACATGACACAATTAGTATCATTTTTAATACCGCTATTGCTACCACCCATTACACCAGCTATGCCTACAGGGCGTTCTTTATCCGCAATAACTAAAACATTGTCGTTCAGCTCGTATTCCTTTTGATTAAAAGGTATTATTTTTTCGCCGTTTATCGCGCGTCTGACAATAATAACTTTGTCGTTAATATCGGCATAATCGAATGCATGCATAGGTTGACCGACTTCTAACAAAACATAGTTTGTTATATCAACCATATTATTGATTGCATTTACTCCGCAAGCTGCCAACCTTCTCGTCATCCACAAAGGCGACTGTTTAATGGCTATATCCGTTGCTCCTTGCATATAGTAAGATGGACAAAGCTTGCTGTCTTTAACGACAACACTAACCAAATCTTGTGTCTTTTTTGAGGAATTTTCTTCAAAATCGATTTCTAAAGGCTTTACCTTTTTGCCCAACGCAACTGCAACTTCTCTCGCTAACCCGTAAATACTATTGCAATCCGGTCGATTAAACGTGACGGCAAAATCCAACACGTAGTCATCGAGCCCAAGTACTTTCACCATATCTTCGCCAACGGTTTCGTCGTCGTTTAGAATGAGAATACCGTCGACAGCCGCTCCGGGATAAATTGCATCTGTTATACCGAGCTCATCTCCGCCGCAAAACATGCCGTTACTCGGGAGACCGCGCAATTTACCGTTTTTTATAATCGTACCGTCGGCAAGACGTGCACCGTTTAACGAAACAGGTACTTTAGCGCCGACGAAAACGTTTTTAGCAGCAGTAATAATTTGTAGCGGTTCGCTTTGCCCGATATCAACTTGACATACCTGTAATTTATCCGCATCGGGATGTTTCGCGATATCTGTTATCTGACCAACTTTGACGTTGGTAAACTTGTTGCCGAGATACTCTACCGACTCTATTTCAAAACCGATTGATACCATTTTTTTGCACAAGGTATCGACGTCGACATCAATATCTACGTATTGTTTGAGCCAACTTAACGGTGCTTTCATCCTCTTAATCCTCCATTTTGTCGAATTGTTTTAAAAAGTTTACGTCGTTTTCAAAGAAAAGTCTTATATCCGGTATACCGTATTTAATCATTGCAAATCTTTCTAACCCGAAACCAAAGGCATATCCGTTGTATTGCGTTGCGTCGATACCGCAATTTTCAAGTACAAAAGGATGAACCATACCGGCTCCAAGCACTTCGATCCACCCTGTACCTTTACACAATGAGCACCCTTTGCCGTTGCAAGACGAACAAGTAAGGTCTACTTCTACGCTGGGTTCCGTAAAAGGAAAATACGACGGACGAAACCTGACTTTTGTTTCGTCACCAAACAACTTTCTCGCTACTGTTTCCAAAGTACCCTTTAAATCGCACAACGTAAGATGCTTATCAACAACCAATCCTTCTATCTGATGAAACATCGGCGAATGCGAAGCATCGCTATCGGGACGATAAACTTTACCGGGACAAACTATTTTTAGCGGCGGCTTTTCGCTAAGCATCACGCGAGCCTGATTGGGAGACGTATGAGTCCGCAATAAAACTTCTCTCCCCAAAAAAAACGTATCCTGCATATCCCTTGCCGGGTGATCCGAAGGAATATTTAACGCCTGAAAGTTAAAATAGTCCGTTTCCGCTTCCGGACCTTCTTTTACCGAAAACCCCAACCCTTCAAAAATTTTGACAATTTGATTTTGTATTAGTTGGATAGGATGTAGCGTGCCTAACTTTCCTTCGCCTTTATTTACAGTGATATCGACAGACTCGTTGTTTAATTTATCCGCTACGGCTTTAGCTTGCAAAACAACCTTGGTTTCCTCCAACGCTGTTTCCATTTCAACTTTCGCTTTATTTAAAAACGCCCCCATTGCGGGCTTGTCCTCTGCCGGCAAATCCCTTAGCCCTTTAAGCAGTGCGGTAAACGTACCGCTCTTTCCGAAATACTTTATTCTGACGTTATTTAAATCGTCCAAAGAAAGACAGGAATTTACCTCTGAAAAAAACTCTTGTCTTAAACATTCTATCTTTTCCTTCATATTTACTCCCTAATACAAAAAAATTAACCGTCCCAAATATTAGGACGGCTTAAAATATCCGTGGTACCACCTAACTTTACGTTATCGGAAAAAAACACACCGACAACGCCTTGTTACAACCTTTAACGGAGTCAACCGCAAATGGCTACTGTCTGTATAAACGCAGGTTCACCAAATGTGCTACAAAGTGAATATCTTTCTTACGCCGTAAAATCTCTCACCAACCGATTTTTCTCTCAACGCTACGCAATCGTAAGACTCTTATGCTTCGTCATCGCTTTGTTAGTAGTATAACAAAGTTTTTTAATATTAGCAAGCAATTTTTTTAATCGTTTAAAAATTTTTTAAGGCGTCAAATCATAATCTTGACCAAAAATACTTCCGGCGGCTAAATATGTATCGGGTACTTTCCCGACAATAATACTTTCAGACACCAAAACCGGTGTATTTGTCTTTACCGTAGACTGAGACGTCGGCAAAACTATTGATACGGTTGCAACCACGTCGAGATAAATCTTATGCCGCGTCTGGTTGATTCCCGCAGACTCAAACTCAGAAACAAATTGACATTTTACCGAACCTATAGGCAAAACTTTTACCGTGACGTCAAAACCTTTTCCCGCAAGTAACGGACTGCCCGATAAAGTACCTATTGGTATCTTAACGTCTTGTTCGCCCATTTTTTCTATATAAGTCTCAGTAGATTGTGCCATGTCTCGCGCAAGCTTATTGATAATCATACTATTGGCGGCAATAAGAGTAATCTCATCGTTTGAATTTTTTTCAATAGTAACCAATTCGCCGTAGCTGATAGGCTCAACCATTACCTCAAAAATAGCACTGTTTACGGCGGCCGTCGTCAATGATTTTATCTTTGCCTCCGAAAAAGCCACTATAGTAGGAGAAACGGAATTCAGCATATAAATACATACAATCGCTATCGTTAAAACAATCAACGATAAAACAATTAATTTTTTCAACTTTTTAAGCGGTTTAGTTTTAATACTTTTAGTCACGACGCACCTTTATTTACTATTATATTTATATAAGAATAAATAAGTGCATATTCATATTTGTTTTGTTTGCGGCTTAAAGATAAGAGCGACTAAATATCCGAAAAAAATAGCGGTAGTTATTCCCGTTGCGCAAGCTTTTAAGCCTCCCGTAAACGCACCTACTATTCCTTCCGATTTAGCTGCTTCAACAGCTCCTTTTACCAAAGCACATCCAAACCCGCTTATCGGCACGCTTGCACCGGCTCCTGCCCATTCTATTAAAGGTTGGTAAAGACCAAATCCTTGCAAAATAGCGCCTGCAAGCAAAAAAATCACAAGTATACGACCATTAGTCAAATGCGTACAATTAATGATTATCTGACCGATAAGACAAATCCCACCTCCGACGGCAAAAGCTTTTACAAACGTTAAAAACATATCCATAAACAATTTTTCCTCCAAGTAACCTTTTTTATTTAATTAAACAGCTTACAAATTATTCTTCGTCCGTATCGTCAAGGTCTGCCGTAATTTCAACGAGATGAGCAATAGCGGCAATGCTTTCTCCCTGAAAAGACGATAAAGGACTCATTAAAGCACCTGTACCAAGCAACAATACGTTTTTTAAACTTCCGTTTCTCAAACTATCCAATATGATACTGTTGGTAACTATTGCACTACACGCCGCACCGCTTCCGCCTTGATAAGTTTTTTGTCGCTCAAAATATAGTGCGGCTCCGCAATCGGCATAATTTTTTGACAAATCCATTCCCTCTCGTAAAGCAAGGTCCATCAATATTTCTTTTCCAAGTTTACCTAAGTCTCCCGTTAAAATCAAATCGTAATCTTCAACGGTTTTGCCGGTGTCGGCAAAAAACTGTCTTAACGTATCACATGCCGCAGGTGCCATCGCTGCGCCCATATTGTTAATATCTTTTATTCCGAAATCAATAACTCTACCCGGGGTTGCGGCGGTTATTTTCGGAGAATTTTCGGTCGATTTTTCGGCAGTCAGCAGCGTTGCGCCTACTCCCGTACACGTCCATTGCGTCATCGGCGACCTAAGTACTCCGAGTTCCAGCGGATAACGGTATTGTCTTTCGGCGGACGAAAAATGACTACCGCTTATACAAATTACGTTTTTATAATAATTATCAACCATAGCCGCACCTACGACGAGACTTTCGGCATAAGTGCCGCACGCATTATACAACCCTAAAAAAGAAGCAGGAGTTTTTCTTGCGCTGTAAGATGCCGAAATAATTTGATTTAAAAGATCTCCGCCAAGTATTGCGTCCAACTCTATCGGTAAAAGCTTCGATTTACTCATAACTCCGTCAATGGCAGTTTCAAACATTTTTCTTTCGGCTTTTTCAAAAGTTTTTTGATCAAATCTGTCATTAAGAAGAGCAAAATCAAATCTGTCCCCCAATTTTCCTCTTAATTCTTTTGGTCCAACGATTGAAAAACCTTCGGTAAAGTACACGTTTTCAAAACGCATTGTCCTCGGTCTCATCTCTGTTTCTAAATTTTTTGTCATTTTTACTTTCTTAACCCCCAAAAAGTAACGTCAGCAAGGCAATCAACACACTGATGGCAACTCCGTTGACTATAACGGGACCTGCAACTAAAAACATTTTTGCGCCCAACCCGTAAACCATGCCTTCACATCTGAATTCAAGCGCAGGAGCAACGACTGCGTTTGAAAATCCCGTTATCGGGACGGTACTGCCCGCACCTGCAAAACGCCCCAAAAGGTCGTAAATCCCAAATCCCGTACACAACGCCGAAATTAAAACCAACGTCGACGATGCCAATACCGAAGCTTTTTCCTGCGGAAAATCAAGCAACTTATACAGCTCGATAAAGGCTTGTCCGATAACGCAAATAAAGCCCCCTACAACGAATGCCCAAAACATATTTTTAAAATGGCTTGATTTCGGCGATTTATAAAAAACGTACTCTTTATAGTTACTTTTATCGATTTTTTCAAACTTTTTACTTGCCTTATCGTAACGTGCGTTTTTCTTCGCCGCAAAAACTATATCGCGTTTTGGCGATTGCTCAAAACTTTTTTCTTTTTTTAAACTTAAAGTTTTTTCTACCTTTTTGACTTGTTTGTTTTTATCTTCGTTTTTTATATTACTCATGTCAAATCTCCACATTCTCTTTTATAGATATATACGTTTCCCTGTCCGTTTTATTTCGTTCTATCAACGGTGTTTGCGGTTTTTTCATGTGAATTGCCTCCAGTAAAACTTTTCCCAAAATATAAAAAAATAAACGCCAAACCCGATGTTTTAGCGTTTATTGCAATTAAAATTAATCTTCATCCGAAAATTTCTTGCGTATTTTAGTCAGTATTTTATTCTCCAATCTTGATATCTGTACTTGAGAAACACCAAGTAACTTTGCTATGTCGCCTTGCGTAAAATCTCTGAAATATCTTAAAATAATAATCTTTTTTTCTTTAGGCGTCAGTTCCTTAATGATTGTTTTCAATATGACACGGTTTATTATATCGTCTTCTTTTTGATTTGACGGAATTTTATCCATCAAACAAAGACCTTTTTCATCCGTATTATCCGCTTTTTCAAAGAGCGATATCGGCATTTTTGCGCTATCCATTACAAAAACAACTTCTCCCGCGTCGATATTAAATTCTTTAGCAATATCGCTTATTGTCGGCTCGCCTCTATTATTTTTTTTAAAATCGTCGACAAAACGACTTATCTTTGACGACAACGTTTTAACACCTCTGCTTACTTTAATATATCCGTCGTCACGTATATATCTTTTAATCTCTCCGATAATCATAGGAACGGCATACGTTGAAAACCTGACGTCAAACTCAATAGAAAAATTGTATATGGCTTTGAGCAAGCCCATACTTGCTATTTGCATTAAGTCGTTGTATTCTACGCCTTTTCCGACATAACGTTTTACGATACTTTTTATTAAGGGAGTATTCTCGGTAATTAATCGTTCTTTTGCTGCTTCCTCTCCTTTCTGAGCGCAGACGATTAATTGCATTGTCGTTTCATGATCATATTCCATCTTGACCTTCACCGTCAGAAAAGCCGAATATTTTTGTCATTTTTACAAGTGTACCTTCGCCGAGCGTGCTCTCAACCTTTAAATCATCCGTAAACGCAGCCATTACAGTAAATCCCATTCCGCTTCGCTCTTCGGTTTTACAAGTCGTAAAAAATGTTTGCATTGCCTTATTAACGTCACTTATCCCAACACCGAAATCACGTATAGAAATCTCGGACGTGTTGTCGTCAAAAAGTTTTACACCGACTACGATATCGCCTTTTTGTTTATTTTTATAACCGTGAACAATACAGTTGGTAACCGCTTCGCTGACGGCTGTTTTAATGTCGCCTATTTCTTCTATAGTCGGATTAACTTGCGCACAAAAAGCCGCCACCGCGCTACGCAAAAAGCCCTCGTTAACCGATTTTGCATCTATTGTCATACTAAATTGATTTAAGACTGTTTTCATTTTTCATCCTCACTTTTTTGTTAACTGATTTTTGGCATAATCGTATACAAACCTGCCATACTGAAAATTTTATCCACAGTACGCGAAACGTTTGTAATAAAAGTTTTACAGCCGATTTTTTTTGCAACTTTATATCTTCCGATAAGCACACCTATACCGGTACTGTCGGTAAAAGTCAAACGACTAAAATCAAAAATAATTTCTTGCGGTTTATTATCTTCGATTATTTTATCGAGAGCATTTTTAACCTCTTCGGCACAAAATTCATCCAATTCGCCGACAAGATTAAACGTAATTTTAAAATTTTTGTTAGAATAATATATTTCCATTTTTACCTCGTAACGATTAAAATTTTAATGCCTCCTAAAGGTATTATTTAGATAAAAAATGTAATAAAATATCAAATTTTGAATTTTTCTTCGCCAAAAATAATATGTATTGCAAATTTACCGCATTATACTTGGTTTGCATAAAAATATTATTTCTAAAATAGTATCTAAATATAACAAAAAAAGATTTTAAATAAACAAAAAAAATCAATATTATTAGCAATAAAAAAAACAAGCTCCTCGCATGAGAGCCTGTTTTATTGCTAATTATATCTGTATCGATACAATTCTACGTACCAAAATATTTGCCCGCATATATAAAAAGGTAACTACGATTATGAAAAATTAAACTAAACTATTTTTTTACTGCTTTGCCGTAATTATTGTTTCCGTAAAAGTATTTTTTCATTTATAATATTTATCTATACCGCCGTATCCGATGATTATTTTTCCCTCACGAGTACGTTTTATAAAACTATCAAGACGTTTTTTAAACTCGGCAGGACGTTTTCTTGCGGCGTCTATATAGGCAATGCGAATACGCTTATAGCCATCAGATAATCCCTGATAGCTTTTCCAAGCAACCGCATCCGCTTTTATTGCCTCGAGTATATCGTTCGGGAAAACATACGGAGTATGAATGATAGACAATACGTCATCTCTCACGCTTGGATAGAGCAGACTGCGCTCGTTAAGCCAAATCAGCCTCTCTATATTAGTTCGCGAATACAGGCTATCTTTTTTTCTCGGGACAAAACGCTGTGCACGATGGGTAGAATCTATGTGTTTAATAGTACTATCAATCCAGCCAAAGCAAAGTGCTTCTTCAACTGCATCGTTATATAAAAGCGACTTCTCACCCGATGCCTTCATCGGAAAAATAAACCAGATTTCGCTTTGCGTTTCAAAGTTTTCAGCGAGCCACTTTCTCCAACTTTGTCTGTCACTCGTATAAAAAGTATTTAAACGTTCCATACAGCTTTTCTGTTATTTGTTTGTTTTGTTACCATTTAGATTTACACTATACTCAAACTTATCCATATTTCACGGTCGTTTCTATCCCGTTTTGTTACCATTTAGATTTACACTATACTCAAACAAACAAATTCACTTTTGCAATACGAGGGCGGTTTTGTTACCATTTAGATTTACACTATACTCAAACATAATCGGCGCGGGCTTCGTTAATGTCCGTGTTTTGTTACCATTTAGATTTACACTATACTCAAACAAACAAATTCACTTTTGCAATACGAGGGCGGTTTTGTTACCATTTAGATTTACACTATACTCAAACATAATCGGCGCGGGCTTCGTTAATGTCCGTGTTTTGTTACCATTTAGATTTACACTATACTCAAACGCATACAAAGACAGTCTTATTGGACTATCGGTTTTGTTACCATTTAGATTTACACTATACTCAAACCGCGTACAATTCAAAGATTTTATTTATAATGTTTTGTTACCATTTAGATTTACACTATACTCAAACCAAGGAAAATGCGGAATATGAGGGCAAGAAGTTTTGTTACCATTTAGATTTACACTATACTCAAACCCGAAACATAATCTTTGCGGATCACACTTGTTTTGTTACCATTTAGATTTACACTATACTCAAACATGCATTCGTTAGCATACGGTCGGGGGACGTTTTGTTACCATTTAGATTTACACTATACTCAAACGGGGAAAGAAACTGCATTTGCGTCCAAAGGGGTTTTGTTACCATTTAGATTTACACTATACTCAAACTTTGCTTGTGCTTTGATTTTTTCAGCCAAAGTTTTGTTACCATTTAGATTTACACTATACTCAAACAGGTAAACTTTGTTTAATACCCCCCGTTAAGTTTTGTTACCATTTAGATTTACACTATACTCAAACATATGGTTGTGTTTCAGACGCTATACATTAGTTTTGTTACCATTTAGATTTACACTATACTCAAACTTTTCGTTCATAGTTTTACTCCTTTATCTTGTTTTGTTACCATTTAGATTTACACTATACTCAAACTAAACATACGAACGATAAGACTGTATTTCTGTTTTGTTACCATTTAGATTTACACTATACTCAAACCTCAAATTAGATTAATTTCACCTTTTGCGGCATAGTAAACCCACTTTGGCAACATAATTTTGATTTACACTATATGTATATTATAACATGTTATTTACCAAAAAGCAATAGTTTTATTGCGTAAACATGACATTTAGTTACGTTTTTTCTTTTTTAAAATCACATAGTTTCTACACTATTATCTCGCACAAATCGTTATCTATTACGAGATTCATTTCACCGTCGCATTTTGGTTTTAAGCCGCTTTCAATATCCATGCACATCACTCCGTTATACATCAAATGCTTATACAATTCTTGCAGTTCGTACGTTTCAAAAAAGCTTTTCAGGTTAGCAAACGCTATCAGTCTAATTCCTAAAAAATGCGTAAGCATCGTTACGTAGTCAATCAAACGCTCTATTCCATTATCTGCTTTGTCTGCTATCATCACGCCGAAAGCTTTGAACATAGCCGTTATCGGCGAGTCTACGTTCCAATCCGTTTCGATCGTGCTTTCAATGTTTAATTTATCCAATAGTGAAAAGAACCTACTATTGATTTCAAGCACGTCCTCGGCATACTTTTCATTCGCAATATCGCTTAATTCAGCAAGAAGTTTATTATTCGCTTTTTTATCCGAAAAATCAAGCTCAATCGGGTTATCTACGAACACGGCGTTCCTACTCAAATTAATTATCTTATCCTTTTCTGAAAGCACAAAACGCTCTTCGCCAAGCCTTATACTATCCCTCAGCTCAACGTACAACTGCCTATATCTTCTTGGGTTTTCCACCGTGATAACGTTCACTTTGTCACTCGTAAATATCGTTTCTATATCGCAATGAGTAAGCTTCATAGCACCACCAGTCTTTCGTCGGTGTCTATTACTTCGTTATTTTTTCCGCCCGTAACAAACTCCATATTAGCAAACTGCTTTTCGCTAACGGTTAACATTTGGATATTTCCGCCCTTTACCTTATGACCGCGAACGCTTTCCTTGACCGCCTCGCACACCGTCCCGTTTAGCACGAGCTTGCTATAAACCGACTCCTGTTGCATAATAAATCCGCTTCGTATAAGAAACTTTCTAAATCGTGTATACGCTCTTCGCTCTTCCGCCGTTTCCGTCGGCAAATCAAAAAAGACTATTATTCTCATAAACCTATAACTCATAAAATACTAGTTGCGACGGATCACTTTCGTTAAGTGCATTAAAAACTCTCTTGCAATACAAGGATATTGCATCGTTAACAGTGTACGTTTTGCCCGCAATCTCCACTCTCAAATTAAGCAGATCGGCAAGCTCTTGCTTAACCATAGTAGTAACCTCTCCCTCGCCTCGCATAAACACTTTACGATCAACTATAACCCTAAACGGCTCCATTAAATCGCTGCTCAAGTTAAAGTGATTAAACTCGTTGCGGTGGAACAGTCCGCACTGCGTTAGATACCCGTCGGCTATTATTTCTCTATTAAACGCAGAAAGCAATATTGCGTACCCATAATCAAGCATAGCGTTGTAATTCCGTTCGTCGTCGCTTCTCTTAAAGCCCAGTCCAAACAGGGCGTTAAAGTACACCTTTGCAGCGTGTCCTTCCCTGTTGGTTATATCTCCGATCTGCACGTCGCAAACATAACCTTTTAGCATTTCAGCTTGTGGGCTGCCCAGGTCATCCAAAAAACTTGCCTGTTGCGTTATCTTATTCTTCACTATTTCTGCCCAGACTTTGGATTTTATTTCGTTGCTCCATCCGTTCTGTTCTCGCACTCTGCCACTGCAATCATGCCTGCCGTACAATGCGTTAAGTTGAGAAATGGGGTTTTGTCTTTCATCGCAAAAAACTATATTTACCTTGTGCTTAACAAGTTCACACAGCAATACGCCCGTTATAGACACCGCAGTATTCTGCACTATGAGCGTCGAAATCTCATCGATAAACACTCGTTTTATATCCTCGCCACGACAAACCAGATATCCCGTTTTATACTCAAGCTTACAACGCTTTTCCACAATCACAACTCGCCAACCCATTCTATCTCCCGGTTTAGATGTTTATAAAAACTTCTTTACGTCGATAACCTCTTTGTATTGCCCTGTTGGGGATTGGTAAATTATCTTTACGTCTAATTTTTCTATTGATTTACTAATTAAGCATTTACCCACGTCTTTTCCGAACGGTTTACCTTCACTATCAACAAAAGAGCTCAAATCAAGATTGACAGGATTGCAGTTAAAGAACAGTAATATCTTAGTCAACTGCTCGCACTGTGTTTCAACCGACATGTTTTGAAACTGCTCTCTACAATATTTCAAGTTCTTTAATGCATTCTCAAACGCCGTCATACCGCTATATATTTTATCATGTAGTTTTTTTAAAAACGTATCGTACAGTCTGACGTTTTTAGCCACGTTCACTCCGTCAAGCTCTTCATCGACCATAAACGCTTTTTTAGTTGCCTTTGCTTCGGATAATTTTTTACACACGTTCATTACTTTTTTGAGATATACACTATCTTCCATATTCAGGAAAAGTTCAACGGCATTACAAAATACCACCTGATGCCCCGTTTTTCCTCTTATATACATGGGCGTCCCGTTTATCTTTAATAAAGTATTTATACGAATTTTATTCAGTACGATCTGCGGTTTCGTTAATTCGCATTGGTTTTCGACGTACTCTTTTACTGCGTTAGGATTATGCTCTCGCGTTTTTTCTATCATTACGGGAATGGCTTCCAACGTCAGTTTTACCTCACCTTTTTTACCTTTGCTCTTTACCAACGCAAAGTACGCCGTTTTGGCTGAATTGTATCCGCCGTATTTGGTAGTGTCGCTAATTGCGCCGTTAGCTTTTAACGGCACTAACCCGGCTTTTTTGGTTACCGGTTGCAAGTCAAACAGTTGTCCGCTGTTTTCGCTCACGAACCGCACTACCGAACAGTCGTTCCTATAGTACGTTTTTACGATCGTGGGAATATCTATACTCGGTTTCCATGCATCTTTAACGGGTTTCCAAAACAGCCTATAATCCGACCTCGATTCTTCCACCGTTCTGTCCGAGTAATATCTCGACAAGTCGTGTCCGTACTCTTCGTTGAATACGTTGCCTGCAACCACGTTGATATAAGCGTCTTTTGCATGGTGCAAATCGTTTAGCTCACGCACTTTAATGAGCTTTACTCTATACTCCTCGTCAAGCCCTGCTTCTTTGGCATATTCGTCCAGACGATTCTTAAAGTCTGCCGCCTTGCGTGCCTTTGAATACACTATCTCCGTTTTGGGATAGAGCGTTTTTAGTATCCTCGCAGTTTCCTTGGTGCTTTGTTGTGTCATTACTATTTGCCTGTTTTCAAACTCGGCAAGCTCGTCCGTCGTGAGCGGGGTGTTTCGCACAAGCCGACGATACTTCTTTTCACTTATATATCCACGTGTTTTGAGCATCGCCCAAAACTCTTTCATTTTCGTACGAATACGTGCATCTAACGGATATTGATCCGTTTTATTCGCATTCACTTGTTTTTTGACAAGCACTATGTTATCTAAACTATCGTCGTTTATTTTCGACTGCGGATATATATGGTCTATATCATAGAGGTTATCATTGGTCAAATCTTTGAGCTCTATAGACTCGTTCGTGTACATACACTTGCCCATTTGCAAGTAGTACAAAAACAGTTTGCGTGAAGAAAATTTACGCTCGTCCGTTAACTCTATTTCTCCTATCCAGTCTCTCTTGTCCAACTCAATACTCTTATATAAAGCGAGCAATTGCTCCTTGCGTGAAGCCTTGCGTTTACCCTTTTCGTTAGACTCGTCGCCTCTGCTCATTTCGATTATTATCTTTTTAGGTGCATAACCCTTGACTTTGACTATCTCTTTTATTATAGCCAACATTCGACGTATTGTACGCTTAACCGACGGCGAACAGTACAAATCGTCAATCCTAATACGTCCATCGCAGTTTTCTTTATTATACTGTTCTATTGCCTTGTCAAAACCCCAGCGGCTTGCCGTTAACGCTTCCGTCATATTTATAGTAAACGCTTGCATTGCCTCTATAACCGTCAACTTCTTGCCGTTGTACACAGCTTTGGTCGACGTTATGCCGTCGAGAACCTTTTTCGACAATCTACCCCAACCGCTATAACGCAGTTTTGATATTTGACGAATTTGGTCTTTTGTCAAGACTTTTCCGTACTCGGCGGTTATGCGTTTTACCAAGCGTTCGTCATCCGACGAGAGCGTTACCCACTTGATTATCTCTTCACACATATCCCTACGAGTATCTACCGCATCGCCTATTATCGCCTTGAAATCTATGTATGCCCCTAACGAATTTCGCACTTTGCCTTCGTCAATTCCCGTTATAGACGACTTATCTATAAGCCCAATATCGTAACCGTTTATCTTGAGCAATTCTATTATCTTATTTGCCGTTATGTTCTTGTTTCTATGTGCATAATAGTAAACGATTTTTATCGCTCGCTCGTCTTTTTGTCCGTTTATTTTAATATTATTTATCTCATTTAGTAGCGTCGCTTCGCTATACAGTATTGAGTTTTTAGGCAGTACGTCCTCCGTAGGTATATATGAACATTTGCACGTCATTTGCTCTATAAATGCATCCTCGCTCTTGTCAAGATCTATTACTTGTTCAAAATTCCACGGCAACGCCCTAACATGCTCCATACCGACTTTTCTCACTGCCCAATGCCCCTGCGTAGGTCCTACATAGTACGGAATTCGGAAAGTCAATAACAACTTTATCTTGTCCGCCATCGTAATACCGTTCTCATCTTTTTCTGACAGAAACTCGTATCGCTCGCTTGCCTTTTGCAGAATTTTGTCCAGCTCAATCTCGTGGAGCTGGTACGGGATTATGCCGTTGCCCGACTCCATTTGCCGCGGTAAAAACTCGCCTCGCTCGTAACGCTCTTTTAGTGTTTTGACGTGTTCGTCAGTTTCTCCACTCTCCACTATTCTACCTGCAAAAGCAAAAAATTCCTCCTTCCCTCCTTTGAAAATATGCTTTTCGAGGAATTTGTAAAAGTCATCCTTTTTGCACTTACTATAACTCTTGTGCTTATCCATACCGATGTAATCGGCATAGTTATTATTCATCTTTTCCTGTCGCCTAAACACTTCATGCTTTTTATTCGGACAATTTTCTTTTATATAGCGTTTGAGCAAGGCAAGATCGCTTTTGTGTGTTTCGTACCGATTAACTCGTGCTACAGACAGGCACGAAAACTCGCCGAGAATATTAACGAGCTTTGACCAGTCGTATATCGCCTTTATGCTGTCGAGAAGATAATCGTCGGCGGTGACCGTTTTAACCTTGACAAACTGCTCGTCTGTCATTTGCTTGAAATCGATCTTTTTGTATTTGTCGTCTAATCCGCTAACATCGCTAACGCAGTACAGCTCATCAATGCTGCAGCTATTGCCTGACATCAACTTTAATACTGCCGACGCCTGCTTGTCTTTTTTGTCTATTCCGAAAATTTCAGTCAAACGCTTGACTTTTTCCGTACCGCTCATTTTTTCGCTTTTTAGTACACTTATTGCGGAAATCAGGTTACGATCGTTCTCTCCAAGCTCAAAAGGAACGGCAAAATCACCCGTTTCTTCGCTTGCGTTATTTTCAAAATACGAGTTAATATGTCTGAATGAAGTCTTTATCGTTTCGGGATCGCTTACGGAAAAGCTTTGACCGGCAAACAGAAAATGCCCCCGGTTCTTGATTATATGATGGCAAGCTATGTACAACA
The DNA here is from genome assembly GCA_964612455.1 of uncultured Subdoligranulum sp. Taxonomy (GTDB): domain Bacteria; phylum Bacillota; class Clostridia; order Christensenellales; family CAG-314; genus SFEB01. The sequence continues at coordinate 93,524 of CAZTCB010000001.1, forward strand.
ACCGTATGTCTTCCGGCGGCGCTTCCATTAGACTTTTGCGGAGATGTGACACCGTAGGATACCTTTTGAAATACTCCTTATCTGTATACCCATTGTCCCCAAAAAGTATATACTTCGTCGTTATGCGATTATCTTTGTCCTCTGGCAAGAGTTTACCGTCATTTAGACGTATGAAAAACGTATCGTCGACTTTACTTATCTCGTCGGCGAACAACGACTGCAGTAGGTCGAGCCTCGTGCGTATGCGACTTATTCTCCTTCGGGAAGTGCGAAAAACTCGACGTTCTTCTGCCGTATGCGCCTCGTCGAAAAGATAACTACCCCACAACGCTTTTCCTCCCCTGCCTTAACACGTTGTACCGTGCACTGGTTACCGTCCAACCGATAGAGTTTGTTCCACCATCGATTCCTATGTAGTACTCTTGTTCATTATCTTTTGATTTTTTTTCGTTCATCGCTTGACTTCTCCTTTGAATAGGGTTATACTGTAGTTGTTACTTTTAGATTTACACTATTAGTTCAAATAAGTTAGTAACATACCGCCGATTTATTCGGTTGCACCGCGTGGTGCTTCTTTACCGCCTTGTGCGGTTTTTTTATTCAATCCCGCTATCAATACCTAAAATAATCTAATTTCATTTTTTGTTTCCTAACGCAGGATATGTTTTATAAACATTCATTGTATAACGTCCAATTATTAGCTATCCGTTGGTCATTATATCACAAAATCATGTATTTTGCAATATATTCGCCATTACTACCTTGCATTTTTGGAAAAGAAAAAAGGTCTGATACTTTTTGTATCAAACCTATGCTTTCTTATGGTGGGAAGAGGTGGATTCGAACCACCGAAGTCGGTGACGGCAGATTTACAGTCTGCTCCCTTTGGCCGCTCGGGAATCTTCCCATAATATAATGGAGCTGGTGAACGGAATCGAACCATCAACCTATTGATTACAAATCAATTGCTCTGCCAGTTGAGCTACACCAGCAAATCTCACCAATATAAAAAATTGGTGCCTCGGGGCGGAGTTGAACCACCGACACGGGGATTTTCAGTCCCCTGCTCTACCAGCTGAGCTACCGAGGCATTTTGGCGACCTGGAAGGGACTCGAACCCTCGACCTCTAGCGTGACAGGCTAGCGTTCTAACCATCTGAACTACCAGGCCAAATATAGATTGATGCGCTCGGTTGCGTTATTGGTGGGCCTTCAGGGACTCGAACCCCGGACCAATCGGTTATGAGCCGACCGCTCTGACCAACTGAGCTAAAGGCCCTCATTTGTGGTCGGGGTGAAGAGACTCGAACTCCCGACCCCATGGTCCCAAACCACGTGCGCTACCAAACTGCGCTACACCCCGATATTGGGCAACCGACTGTTTTGCTAACAGCTTGATTATAATACACCACTTATTTTAATTTGTCAATGAATTTTAAGCAAAAAAATTATTTTTTTTTGCCTTTTTTTTAATGATGTAAAACACTAAAAACGGGAGCTTTTTTCATGCACTAAAAGCCCCCGTTTACTCTCAAAAACTAAAAATACTTACGGTTAATCCGTTGTAGTTTCATCTTGCTTCTTTTCTTCGACGTCAGGAGTTTCCGTCACCGTTGTTTCGTTTTCTGAAGATTTTTGTTCGGAAACTTCCGGTTGTTCAAGCAAAGCTTTGCGAGACAGCGTAATGCGTTTATTTTCAACGTCACACTCAATTACCTGCAACTCAAGCTCATCACCTATCTTAACCGCTTTGTTTATGTCTTGCAACCATTCCCAACTAATATTAGAAATATGCAACAAACCGTCAATGCCGTCACCGAGTTCTACAAACGCACCATAAGGCAAAATCCTCGCCACTTTACCGGTAACAACCGTACCGGGAGCATACTTCTCTGCGGCAAGCTGCCAAGGATGAGGCTGCAATTGCTTATATCCTATAGAAATACGATTGGTCTCCCTGTCGAGCTTTAGTACTACAAATTCATACGTCTTTCCGATTTCCAAAACTTCTGCGGGATTTGTTACGGAAGTCCAAGCAAGATCACTAAGATGAGCAAGACAATCCATTCCTCTTACGTTGACAAACGCGCCGAAAGATGCAAATCTGAGTACTTTTCCTTCGACAATCTCACCAACCTCAATGTTATTCCAGAAATTATCTTCTCTCTCTTTTTTCTCTTGTTCAAGAATTACTTTGTGACTTGCGACAATCTTTCTCTTGGTTTCGTCTATGCCGTCAGGCAAAGCCACCAAAGACATCTTTTTGCCGACAAATTGTTTCAAATCATTCGCAAAACCTACCTTCACATGGCTTGCAGGTACAAAAACGGTAAAACTACCGAGTTTTGCCAACAATCCGCCCTTTACGTCACTCTTAATCGTCACCTCAAAACGATTACCAGCCTTGATACCTTCTACCTGTTCATCATCTTTGTAAAGCTCGTCTATCTGCTTTTTCGAAAGAGTAACCCCTTTATCGGTCGAAAGAACAATACATTCGACTTTATCGCCGATTTTCAAGGACGCCTTGACGGCATCTACGTCTTCCTCCAGGCTGATTTGGTCATTTGGTATAACCGCCTCTTTTTTAGTGCCAAGGGAAACAAACACACCCTCAGGGGCTATTTGTACTATTTCTCCCTTGACCTTTTGGCCCTTTTTAAATTGACGCGGACCTTTGTCAAGCTTTTCTACCGCACGGGTAAACAACTCTTGTTCCGTCTCCGAACGTGCCAATACGGTTTCTTTTGCCGGCTCGTCTTGTACGGGCTGTTGATCAATCATTTGTTCCACCTGTTGATCTTGTTGTTCCAATACCTTTGCGTTGTCTTTTGCGTCTTGAATCATCTTAGATAAAACCTCCTCTGTCAACTCTATAGGGGTTGACGCTCCTGCTATAAGACCGATACTTTCGTACTCGGATACATTCGGCAATTCATCAGCCGACTCTATCCAAATCGTGTTGGCGTTGTTTGCCTTTGCAATGGCAAATAATTTTGCTGTGTTGCTACTATGCTTGCCACCGACCACCACACAAAAGTCACTATGAACCGAAGAATATTCGGCAAATCGTTGTCGGTATATTGTAGTATAGCAAATTGTGTTAAAAAACTCAAGTATTTTTGCATCAATTGCTACAACATTTTTTAAAGTTTTTTCTACTTTTTCGTTATCAAAAGTAGTCTGAAATAAAACGAGTACGTTTTTATTTGTTTTCAGCACTATTTTTTCGTCTCCGCTAAAAACAATTGCCGAATTTTGACACCATCCGTTTATACCGATAATCTCCGGATGCGATCTATTGCCGACTAAAACTATTTGATAGCCTTTTAAAAAATAGTCCCGTGCCTTTGTCTGGATATTTTTGACAAACGGACATGTTGCGTCTACAATATTAATTTCGTTACGTTTACAATAATCGAAAACATCGGGCGGCGCGCCATGGCTACGAATAATGAGAGTATCTCCCTTCTTTAACGTACTCGGATCGTCGACTACCCTCAAACCAAGCTTACGCAAGTTTTCGACGACCGTTTCGTTGTGCACTATTTCACCATAACTGTATACCGTCCCTTCGGGGCGCAATTTCAGGGTTTTTATTGCGGCGTTTACTGCGTTTGTCACTCCGTTGCAAAAACCGCGATATTTGGAAACGATAATATTCATATCGCAATTACCTTTTATTATTTATTCTTTTTCTTGTCGGCAAGATAACATTCGCATTGCATTTTTAAATCTAAAAATTTTTCAAGTAGTTGTAAATTTGCTTTTTCTAACAGCTCTTTTGTTTGCTGTTGTTCATAAAATGCGGATAACTCAAAAGACTCTCCCACAAATAGTAATGTCCGACCTTTTATTTTTCCTTTTTTATTACGCGGATGATAAATATATATCGGCCTTATCGGCGTTTTTGTCTTTATTGCCAAAGAAACGGCGCCGACTTTAAACGGCAAAAAATCACCGTAATAATTTTTATTTCGCGTCGCCTCCGGAGAAATTAGCAAACTGTTACCGGTCTTCAAGCCGACCAAAGCTCTTTTTACGGCATAAATATCTTTTTCTTCCCTATTGACCGGTATACCGCCAATGCTGTCCATTATCATGCGTATAAACTTGTTTTGTCGCAATTCCGCTTTATACATAGGCAACGGCTCTGCCTTAAACGCTTCGACAAACGCCACCGCATCCCAGTTGGAGGTATGGTTAAAACAAAATATTGACTGTTCTTTTTCAATATGCTTTTCACCGACGACTTTTATCGGTCGTATTATTCTTACCAACCAACCCGCAACTGCACGATAAAAAGCCAATTTACCCATTTAAAAAACCTCTTTTTCGGTTAAAATTTCGTCTATTCTTGATATAACTTGCTCTATCGAAAGGTCTGAAGAGTCAACGAGAATAGCATCGTCCGCTTTCTTTAACGGAGCAAAAGCCCTTGTGCTATCATTTTTATCTCTTTCGTTGATATCTGCTAAAACTTTGTCAAACGTAATCGGCTGACCTTTCGCTGCCAACTCATTAAATCGCCTCATCGCCCTTACCTCGGGCGACGCTGTCAAATATATTTTTACGGTCGCATTGGGCAACACGTAAGTTCCTATATCCCTTCCGTCGAGCACGCAATCGTTTTTTGACGCTATCTTGCGCTGAATATCGACAAGTTTCAAACGGCATGCCGGTATTGCCGACACGTCGCTAGCCAACTTACTTACATAGTGCTCACGAATATCCTTACTTACGTCTTTTCCGTCAAGAAAAACTTTTTGTTCACCTTCAACGTACTTTACGTCCAAATCCAAATCGTTAAGAATACTTGCAAGCTGCTTGTTGTCATACATATCGATTTTAGTCAGATAAACTTTTAATCCGACCGCCCTGTACATCGCGCCGGTATCGAGATAAGTAATTCTTTTTTTTAAAGCTATATTCTTTGCTATCGTACTTTTGCCGGCACCGCTCGGACCGTCTATCGCAATATTAACCATGTCTCATATCCTCCCTTAACTTTACGGCGTCATTCAGGTAAATTGGCATCGGAACAATATTTTGATTAGTGAACAACGAAATTCTGATACATTTTTTTAAAGCGCCTTTATATTCATGATGCGCATGGCACATCAAAGGAATATTCTTTATCGCATCATTTGCATGCCGTAATATAGTGGCAGGATTGGCTTGATTTAAATCTTTTGTGCAAATAAAATCTATATAGAATATTTGTTCGTAATCGAGATTATTGTTTGCAATTATTTTATCAAACAATTCTATAGTGGCATATTTTATATCTGCGACTTTATTGTGTTTTACTGTCGTCGCTCCCCTTATTACTCTCACATCACTCCTTTGCAGCCGCTATTCCCGCGGCGGCCCCCGTAGACAACGCAATCTGAATATTAAAACCGCCGGTCAATGCATCCACGTCCAACACTTCGCCGCAAAAATACAGTCCTGACACGTTTTTTGTTTGCATCGTCTTTGGCTCTATCGACTTAACGTCAACACCGCCCCGCGTGACGATAGCGCTATCCGGTTCGTCTACGTCGATTATGTCGAAACAAAGCCCTTTGATTTGTTTCAGCAGATGTTTGCGTTCCAAAACAGTAATCGAATTAACTTGTTTCATCGGTTCTATATCGCATAAACTTACGACATACCGCGCTAACGACTCCGGCAATAACATACCGAGAGAATTTTTAAATTCTTTGTTCTTTTGCAAGGAAAAATCCCTCAATAATCTCTTATCCAAAACGTCTTCGGACAAGGCAGGCTTTAAATCGATTTCTATTTTATACTTTTCCCCTTTCTCGTATTTAGCAGATAAGGAAAGCACCGTAGGTCCGGATAATCCGTTGTGAGCAAAAAGCATCTCGCCGAATTCTTCAGCAATCATCTTTTCATTGCAAAACAATCTCAAATTAACGTTTTTTAACGATAATCCCGCCAAATCATGCTTTTGCTTAGTGACAAGCCCGACCAACGACGGCTTGGGAGTAATGACATTTAATCCCATATTTTTTGCAAAAACATATCCGTCACCGGTACTGCCCGTCAACCTGTAGTAGTTGCCGCCGGTTGCCACAATCAATCTGTCGCAACGATACTCACCGATATTTGTATCTACCACAAAACCGTCGGTTACTTGTTTTATATTATTTGCGTTTACTTTCAGAAAAATTTTTACTCCGAGATTATTTAAAACCTTCTCAAGGCATTTGGTTATATCGGACGATTTGTCAGACCGAGGAAAAACCCTACCGCCCCTTTCCGTTTTTAGTGGACAGCCAAAAAGAGTAAAAAAATCCATCGTATCATTACAATCAAAACCCGAGTAACTTGCGTACAAAAACTTTGCGTTGGTCACTACCGAGCTAAAAAACGTCTCGCTATCGCAAGCATTTGTTACGTTACAACGCCCTTTGCCGGTGATGAAGAGTTTTTTACCGAGTTTTTCGTTCTTCTCTATCAATATAACATCGGCGCCGGGATTTGTTTGCTTAGCTTTAACGGCGGCCATCATTCCCGACGGACCGCCGCCAATAATCAATATTGTCATTCAAGTTTTTCCTTCAGTTCTTTTAAAAATTCCCTATCGCATATATCGAGCTTTAACGGCGTAACGGTGATATACCCCTGCCCTATGTAATACGCATCCGTTTCTTCCGGTTCGGAAAAAGCAACGAAATCGCCCGTTAACATATACTCGCCGCATTTGTCCGAATCGATACCCTTCAACGTTTCGTATATGTCCTCAAACATCTTTTTGCCATACTGAACAACCTTGATACCTTTTATTGCGTTACTCGATACGCATGGTACGTTTACGTTAAAAAAAGTCCCATTGTGACTCAGTTTGTAAAATTTCTCGACGTTAGCCGCCATAAAATCGCATGTCGCGTTGAAATCTAATAAATTTTGATCGACATGTTCGCAAGCATAGGATAACGCAACGGCAGGTAACCCCATTATCACGCCCTCACTCGCAGCCCCAACCGTACCGGAATAGTAAACGTCAACCGTAAGATTCGGTCCCACGTTAGGTCCAGCAACAACCATATCGATAGGTAACTTTAAGCATCGGACGGCAAATCTGACGCAATCCGCAGGCGAACCCGTCAAAGAATAAGATTTTACCGCGCCTTCCATCGGATGCGCTTTAAGCTGCATCGGACGCCTAAAAGTCATACTGTGGCTAAAACCCGACTTTTGACCGTCAGGTGCCACGACGTAAACCTCGTTGTCTTTTGCCAAGTATTTTACAAGTTGCTGCATTCCCAAACTCTGAATGCCGTCGTCGTTAGTAACTAAAATTCTCATGATTATCCCTTATATCGACAAAAGGTAGTCGATTTCCTTATCGTTTAAAAACCTATATTTACCGCGCGATAATCCGCCCAAGCGAATATCGCCTTCAGCCGTACGCTTTAAAAATACCACTATCTTACCGACGCTTTCAAGCATTTTACGCACCTGACGATTTCGTCCCTCTGTGATAATAATCTCTACTTTTGTAAATTTCTCATCAGATTCTATCACCTGAGCCTTTGCCTTGGATGTCTTCTTTCCGTCGATAATAACGCCGTTTCGTAATTTTTCTAACTCCGACTCGGAAATTTCTCCCTCAATTTTTGCGACGTATGTCTTTGGAATTTCGCTTTTCGGATGAGTCAGTTTTTGAGCCACGTCCCCGTTAGTTGTCAATAACAACAATCCCTCGGTATCGTAGTCAAGCCTGCCTACCGTAAAAAGACGCGCTTTCACATCAATTAACTCCATAACCGTTTTACGACCGAGTTCATCCTTTGCCGTGCAGACGTAACCCTTTGGCTTGTGCAACATTACGTAGTAATCGCGACTCTTATATTTAACACGTCTCCCGTCAACAGTAACAGTATCGTTGTACATATCCACATCATACCCGAGCTCCGTCACGAGTTTACCGTTGACTTTCACTTTACCTTCGGACACGAGCTTGTCGGCGCCTCTCCTGCCTGCTACGCCGCAACCCGCCAAAAACTTGTTTATTCTCATAAAATTACCTTGCAATAAAAAAAGATAGTGATAATATCACTATCTATATATGATACTTAATTTTTGGTAAAAAAGCAACTCATTTTTAAAACTTATTTCTAATTTTGAAAAATTACCGCAGTTTTCCGCTAAACGATACGATATATCCGTTTCTTCCGTACCGTCCGACCTCAACGGATAGGCAACCGCTCTATCGCAACGATAAAAAATGTTTTTATCGCCGTTCGTTTCTTTAAATACTTTATTTTTAGGCACAATTGTCCTCAAGTAAAAGTTGTCAAAACCGTACGTTAACAAGGCTTGAGTTTCCTCAAACATAGGTCCGCAATTTAAAACCACACACACGAGTTGCATACCCTGATTGGTTGCGCTCCCCACGAAACACCTGCCTGCTTTTTTAGTATAACCTGTCTTAACGCCGTCCGCAAACTGATAATTTTTCAACAGTTTATTTTTGTTATACAAAATCCTAAAATTTCCGTCGTCAATATTTCCGATTTCGGCTTTTTTAGATGATACTATTTCAGATATTGTATCGTTATTTAACGCACAACAGGTTATTTTTGCCAAATCCTCGGCAGTTGTATAATGCTCTTTAGCGTCAAGCCCATGCGGCGTAACAAAATTACTGTTTAACGCCCCGCACTCCCTTGCCGTTTCGTTCATTAACTTGCTGAAATCATCAAGATTTCCCGAAACGTGCAACGCAAGCGCAACCGCACTATCATTGCCGCTACGCAATAATAATCCGTACAACAACTCCTTAACGGAGAGTTTCTCTCCACGCTTTAAATATATACTGCTACCTTCTATTCCAACCGCTTGTTGAGGTACTATTACCGTTTCATTTACGTCGCAATTTTCAGCAACAACGAGCGCAGTCAAAATTTTTGTGCAGCTTGCCATTGGCAATTTTGCCGCTTTGTTTTTTTCATACAGTATTCTTTGACTGCTTTTTTCCATCAAAACAGCTGCCTGCGCCGACGTAAAAGGTGCAATCGATTTTTTATTATTCGTTTTTTCAACAGGCAAAAACCCACTAAAGATAAAAAATGCGGCAATTGCTAAAATAAAAACGTATATTTTTTTTAGCATATCAATTTTTTAGTGCCTCTATCAAAGAACCCGCTATATCGGCTACCTTTTGAATAGTGCTTTCACCATCAAACTTTACAAGTTTTACTCCGTCTTTATTTGTTATCAAAAAACCGACAGGACTTAACGTTGCGCCTCCGCCGCTACCGCCGGCAAAATTGTTATCGTTTTTCGACTTTTTAGCGTCATACTCCCCTCCTCCGGCAATAAAAGCGAAAGAAACTTGAGAGATCGGCATTATCGTGCTACCGTCTATGCCGACAAAAGGTTGACCTACTATCGTATTTGTTTCTGCCGCTTTCTTAATATTAAATATTGCCGACTCTACTATTTGCTCTATCGGATTTTGAGGATAACCTTGTACTTGCATCTTTTTCTCCTTTAAAAACGTGCTTAACAAACACTTTTAAAAATAAAAATATTGAAGTAAAAAACACCGCCTTGGCAGTTATTGTTGTTTTTTGATCGTTGACGTTGATTTTTGTTTTTGCACGATTAAAAAGTCTTTTTAATACAGTGCCAAAAACTACGGCTATTCCTAAACCTCCAACCGTCAGATTCGGCTGTTTAGAAAACTCGTATATATCAACGTCAACGGTCAAGTCGGCATAAATGCATCTAAGCGCTTTTACCGCCCAAAGATTTATCGGTTGCTTAAAATCAAGTTCATTAAAACCGATTTCTTTTTCTTTCGGCGCAAAAAATATCAATTTTTGATTTTTTGCATCAACCTTGAGCTTTAATACCTTTACGCAATTAAATAACTTTATTTCGCAAACAACGATACCGTTTTTCACGTCAATATCGACAGTCATTTTAAAAACTATCGGTAAAAAAAGTATTACGTCAACTGATATCAACAGCCACAAAGCAACCACAGCTTCATCCGACATATTGTTAGTTTTTACCGTTTTAAAAAAAATATGCATTGTCAACGCAATACATATTTTTCAACTCTTTTATTCAATTTAATCCACTACCACCACGTCGGTTTCGTCTTTTAAAAACTCAGGCAAATCGCCTTCTTCGACGTTAAAGTTTTTATCGCGATTGCTGTTGTAAAAATCTCCTTGCAACGTTTCCGTTTGCCCTATGACCGAAATCTCTTTGATGCGTTCTAACAATTCGTCATAGTTAGGTAATTGCTCCAACCCCATCAAATCAAAGCGTTTTAAAAACTCGTCCGTAGTGCCAAACAACAACGGCTTGCCAATCGTATCTTTACGACCGACTATTTGTATCATATTTAATTTTGAGAGATTTCCTATGGCATAAGTGCAATCAACACCGCGCATTTCCTCTATCTCGAGACGCGTCAGAGGTTGTTTGTACGCAATTATCGCCAAAGTTTCCAACATTGCCTTCGTCAATTCTTTTTCTCTGATAGGATTTAAAACAAGCGAAACCTCATTTACGTAATCGGAATTTGATGAAAACTGAAGTTTTCCGTTAAACTCGAGGAGCGTAATGCCGCAATCTCCCGAGTATTTTGCCTTAAGTACCTCGATTGCTTTATTCAACTCCATTTGGGTTATCGACAGTTTTTCGATTATATCTTTTTCCCCGACTTCATTGCCCGAAACAAATAAAATAGACTCCACTATATTAACTAACTTCGACGTATTCAAAATCTATGCCATCTCCTTTACTTTCGTGATTTTTTACTATTTTTATATCCCCAAACTCTTTATCTTGCACCGTATATAAAAACTGATGTTTTGACAACTCCAACAACGCCGAAAAAGTAACGACGACCTCGCTCCTTGATACTGTTTCGCTAAAAAGCTCAAAAAAACTCAATTCATCGTTTTCGTTAAGCTTGGCAACCAAAAAAGCAATCCTGTCTTTTACGGAAAAACTCTCCTTCTTTATCTCCCTCACGACGTTTTTGTCAAGCTCTCTCATCTCGACTTTGTTAAGTATTGATGCAAAAGCATCGAGAAGGTTTTCTAACGAAAAGTCTTTTAACGTATACCTGACTTGCTCGGTTTGCTTGCTCGGCTCTTTAAACAACCTATCCGGGTTTTCAATAGTCTTTAACTCTTCGGCCGCTTCTTTTAAAATCTTGTACTCCTCCAGTTGTCTGATAAACAAACGCTTTGGAGAATTGTCGTCATCATACAAATCGTCAAAATACTCCTCTGGAGGCGGCAACATATCGTGTGATTTTATTTCCGTCAACGTTGCCGCGATATACATGTACTCGCTCGCCTTATCAACGTCGAGTACGTCTATCTGCTCGATATACCTCAAAAATTGATCGGTAATATCCGAAATAAAAATATCTTTAATTTCTATTTTAGCCGCATTTACAAGTTGTAAAAGTAAATCCAACGGTCCGGAAAAATTTTTGATATCAATCGATAAAGCGTCTTTATCGTAAAACTCATCATCGTCCGCCAGCCCTTCCGTATCGCATAGGCTCTCGTTTTCATCGCTACTCGTTACGTCATCAATCTCGTCGTCATCCACGCCAAAAAACGGTGAATTAAAAAAATCTCTCATCTTTTCTCCTAAAAAATCGTTAATTATTAAGGCGTAGGTAACCCGAACAAACCCCACAAAGACGACAATCCCGTCTCTATCCAACCGCCAACGTACTCTATATACAAATTTAGCGGTGACAAATTAATCCCGAAAAACCTATCGGTGATAAACCCAAAAACAATCAATGCCAACAGTATCGTACTTCCGTTCTTTCGCAAAAACTCGATTACCCTGTTTCCGCTCGGTAGCAATGCCTCCAGCAACCTAAATCCGTCAAGAGGAAACAACGGCAGCAGGTTAAAGAGTAAAAAATTGACGTTAAATATAACGGACAAGTATAAAAAATACCTGATGACAAACCACAAATAAAACCAAACGTCAAAGCCCGACGGCGACGGCAACAACAAAAATAACGCCTGCAACAAACTAAAAAATACGGCAAAAATTGCATTAGTCACCACGCCGGCTATCGACGTTTCTATCATTCCTTTTTTATAATTGTTAAAGTTGTACGGATTAACCGGTACTGGTTTTGCCCAGCCGAAACCCACCAAAAACATCATCAGCATCCCAAACGGCTCAAAATGTTTTAACGGATTTGGCGTCAGTCGTCCTTCATACTTTGCCGTCTTATCTCCGTTGACCAATGCCGCTACACCATGTGCCATCTCATGAAACGACAATGCTACTATCAGCGCCAGACAAAAAGCAACGACAAAAAGCAACGCCAACAAGGTAGCTATTTCCGGTGAAGTAAATGATGAATAATAATTGGCTATTTCTATTGCGTTATATATTATCATTTTTTCATTATACCTCTTGGCATTTTTTTTTGCAAGCGTTTTAATGATTACAAAACAAAAATCAATAAAATGCAACACTTTCGGACAATTGTTAATAAAAACTCACTACAAATATAATTAACTTTTATAATTAACTTTTTACCAAAAAAAACGCCCGTTAAAGGCGTTTTTTTTGGTAAAAGTATGACCGTTGATTATTCGTTTATAAATTTAGCAATAGTTAAAATACTAATACTATTATCGTTTGCCGTCGCACTTAACTCGTCGTTATACTTATCATTTCCATTATAATAATCAGTATAACTGCTCTCACTACCGTATTTTACGACGCATGTACCATATGCTGAACCATTCGTACCGTAAACACTTCCATACAACACGGTGGCGTAAGCGTCATCGGTAAATATAACATATTTATTCACAAAACTACCTGTGGATAACACAAATTTGGCATTATCAGGGCAACTTGTAAACCACGTATCGTCGCAAGTAATATCGCTCTTTTTGTATTGAGTACGTGCTACGTTCCCGTTAACAAGAGTCATTGTGCAGTTTGTCGTCCATTCGGCAAATTTTTTATCCAGAGTAACTTTCGATTGATTAAAAATAGTACCGATAGCAAATCCGCATTGCCCCTCCGTTACGTTTATTTTGACGCCGTCTATTTTGCAGCTTTTAATGTTAACGGTCGCGTTCTGCACTTGTCCAATCATCCCACCTACTTGATTTTGTCCGTATACCGTACCGCCGCTGATTTCGCAATTCTCTATAACAACATTACTGCTTGGACTCACGTGACCGACCAAAATCCCCGTGGCTTCTGTTTCTAGATCACCAGCGGTAGCATCTACTACTTTTATGTTTTTTATCGTTAAGCTACAACCCTTCGTTCCTCCAAATAAACCCTGTGAGAAAAGATTGTCGCCGTACAAAGTACCCTTCTTAACCGCCGCCAAACCTTTAATTATTGTTTTGCTCTCGCTTTTCCCTTCAAGGGTTACGCTGCCACTCGTGATTTCAGGAAAGGCAGCATCTGCTCCCATGAGGTCTATTACGTCGGTATCCAATTTAATGACGAGATTGGTTGTTGCTACTTTGCCGTCGTTGATTTGGTTTGCAAGCCAATAAAACTCTTCAGCCGTCTTTACGGTATAAGTAGTCGTCGTTACGTTATTATCAGTTGACGTGCTTGGCGTAACAGATTTTTCATCTATCACACCGCTTAAAGAGTACCAACCGTTATTTTTAGTCGCATTTAAATCCGTAGGATAAATTACGTTAAACTCTTTATCGGTGTAAACTATGCGGTTTAAAGTCCTATCCCAAAAGAAGCAGGTATCCGTAGCCAACGGCTTATAATCTTTAGCCGTCATTCCGCCTTCTTTGAGCGCGGCGTAAACGTCGACTATCGTCTTGTTTCCCGTTACTTCTTCTATTGCGAGATACTTGTTCATCGTGTTTACCGCTTGAGTGTCTGCCGAAGTGTTGGCTTTCTTGATGATACTGCTAAAGGTCGGGATAAGTACCGCCGCGAGTATCGCGATTACTGCGATGACTACTACCAATTCTATGATAGTAAAGCCTTTTTTGTTCCTTTATGTTCCATAGGGAATTTCTCGTAGATTGGCGGTGCGCGAGTAATTGCGACACCGCCTATCTATGCGTCGAGTTACTATTTCGCTATAGGTATCACCCCGACGCAGTTATAATAAATCTCTATGGTTTGTTTTTTCTTTCCGTTCTCTTTCGTCGCTTCGTGAACGATAATACGCTCTATAAACTCTCTGACGATTTCCGGCGTTAGTTCGTTTATCTCCGTGTACTTTTTGACAAGTTTTAAGAACTTCCGCGTATTTTCGCTTTCGTCTTTTACCGCAGACAATTCTTGCCTTAAAGCACTTACTCGTTCCGTTAACGATTTTTGTTCGTTTTCGTATGCTTCCGACATTTTCTTAAAACGTTCTTCCGTTATCGTCCCGCAAATTTTATCTTCATATAAACTCTGAATAATCCGATCGAGCGCGGCGATACGCTTTTCGCTTTCTTCATATTCTTTCGTTTTTGACAACAAATCTTGCTTAGTTTCTTTACTTTTTTGCGATTGCAACAACTCAACGAATTCTTTTTCGTTTGCTCTTGCCGTCGCAAGCACTCTTTGTAAATCCAAAAGTACGATTTTCTCTATCGTTTCAAGATTGACGGAATGAGAAGTACATTCTCGTCGTCCCGCCGTTCCTTTTCGATAAGTTGCGCATACGAAATGATCTTTCGTATAACTTTTATGAACGTTGCAACGATTAAGATACAGTTTCTTCCCACAATCCGCGCAATAAAGCATTCCCGAAAACACGCTCATTTCGCCCATTCTCGCAG
>CAZTCB010000002.1:0-79236 GCA_964612455.1 uncultured Subdoligranulum sp.
CGATGCCTTTTTAATAGATTTTAGTTTTTGTTTTTCCTTTTTAGTACCGTTTATTCCTTTTTCCGTCTTTGGATTGTTATTTAGCCCCTTAAAAAAGGTGACAGAATGTATATTCTGTCTACAAAAAATTGTTTCTCGGTTTTGGCTAAAAGTCAAACAAATACCGGCGAAAAAGGCTAATAAACACGAAAAAAATCGTCACGAAAAAAGTGACGTTTAAAATAAAAAATATTTTTCAAAAAGGAGAAAAGAAAAATGAAAAGAAACAAAAAAGGCTTTACTATCATCGAGTTGGTAGTAGTCATTGCGGTCATCGCGATACTCGCGGCTGTACTTATCCCGACCTTTAGCAGTATTATCAAGAAAGCTAACACTTCGGCAGATATCCAAGCGGTACAGCAGATAAACACTTTGCTTGCCGTCCATGCTGCAGACGGCTCCGTCACTGACGTAAGCAGTGCCATAAGGGTACTTAGTGAGGAGAACCTTGACATCGACGACTACAAAGCGTTGCAAACAGACCATTACTTTTATTTTGTGATGAACGGCAACACGCCCATGGTCGTTTATACCGATAAAGACGACAACGTATTGTATCCCACCAACGTAAATGTAACGGGCAAGCAATTGATGTCGCTGACAGGTGAGATTCCGACAGCCGATACATGGACTACGTCGGCAAGTAGCGAAGGTGGCACTAAAGATATTGCTACTATCGCAAGCGGAGAAGAATTTGCGGATTTCATGAGCAAATATCGCGACGGTAAGGATGAGGCGAAAGACGTAACGACCATTAAACTTAGCGGAAATATTGACCTTAAAGGCAGTACCGAGACGCTCGGTGACGTAACGAAAGCACTTACTATAGACGGTAGCAAGGGCGGAAACAGTAAGGATTATTACACAATAAGCGGCTTGCGTGCCGATACCAATACCGTAGTACATACATATAATAATAATGGCGTAGGTAAAATAAAATACCAGTGTTTTGGATTAATCAATAAAGTGGCTGGCGGTACTGTCGTCATTAAAAACGTAAATATTTCCGGTTTCGTCACCACGGAGTCGACAGGTGGTGAAATGGAATTTGGTCGTTCCGCAGTACTCATCGGCAACGTTTACGGTAAATCTACCATCACTATAGAAAACGTAAACATTGACAATTGCGTGGTTTACGGCGGAGACAAAGCAGGCGCGTTAATCGGCGGTACGGAAGTTAGTGCCGTAGGTAGTACGATAACTATAAAAAACGTAACAGTAACTAATACCAAGGTATTGGCAGCGATATATGCGGCTAAAGTAATCGGTGCTATTTCAGGTAAAATAAATCTTACTTTTGAAAACTGCGATTTTGAAGGCGTGACGGTAGGCGTAAACGAAAGCGCTTGCGAGGTAACCGACGTGGCGTTTGCGGATATACCCGGTGACACTGCAGAGTTATTCTCACGACTCGCCGAAGGCACTGTCCCCGCAAGCAATACGTATGACAAGGACGGAGATTTATACTGGGGTATTACTACCGAAGATTACTATTGGTATGGGTATAAGTATGTTAGCGGTGAGAGCGGTGATCGTTATGACACATCGAGCAAGGACAATATGAGCGTATCAGGTAATTAAAAAAAAGATGACAACAAAAAAACCCGCGACTAAAATCGCGGGTTTTTTCTGTTTGAAACGTTATTGACGTTTTTAGTACGTAGTAGCGAAAGCAGCGTTATTTCGCGAGGTCGATACCGACCTGAATGGCTTTTTTGTTGACTTCTACAAACTGCGGTTTTACGTTGGCGGTGAGGATTGCGTCCCAATCGATATCGTCAAGTTTCATGAGTCCGATTAAAGAGCCGAGCAAAATAACGTTGGCTACTTTGGAGTTGCCGAGTTTTTCGGCTTCTTTGTTGGCGTCAAAAACCGTGACGTCGGCGTGAGCGCGCAGCTCCTCGAGGATATTTGCGGGATACTCGCAAACACCCGACGTAATGGGCATACCCGGGATTTCGCAATCGTTGACCACGATTTTTCCGTCGGGTTTGAGATAATCGAGATAGCGGAGAGCTTCCATCTTTTCAAACGCGACGATGATGTCCGCCTTGCCAAGCTCTACCACGGGGGAGTATACCTTGTCTTTAGAGTAACGGATATGGGACGTGACGCTGCCGCCGCGTTGGCTCATACCGTGGATTTCGCTCATTTTGACGTCGTAATTTGCCGCCGTCAGACCGAGACTCAATATTTTACTGGCGAGAATGGTACCTTGTCCGCCTACGCCTACCAAAAGAATATTTTTCGTCATGGTGCTGTCCTCCTTAATTTATTGCCTTTTTGGGGCAGATTTGTTTGCAAACCGTGCAACCTACGCACATCGTGTGGTCAATGACGGCTTTTTTGTTGACGACAGAGATAGCGGGGCAGCCGCATTTGAGGCATGCTTTGCAACCGATACATTTGTCTGCGTCGACCGTGCAACGAGATTTGTACGCGTCGGGATATTGTTGTTTATCGAGGTTGCTGAACTTTTTGAGTACGCAAGGATACTTGGTGATGATGACGCTTGCTTCGTCGAGACCGAGAGCCCAATCGAGAGCGTCGTTGACTGCTTTGAGGTCGTTGGGGTCGATTACCTTGATGTTTTTAATGCCTACGGCTTTGACAAGACCTTCGAGGTCGACTATGGTCGTCTCGGCGCCTTGAGCGGTAAAGCCCGTGCCGGGGTTTTGTTGGTGACCGGTCATGCCCGTAATGCGGTTGTCGAGGATAACAGTGATGTTGTTGCCCTTGTTGTAAACGACATCGAGCAAGCTGGTGATGCCGCTGTGGAAGAAAGTGCTGTCGCCGAGTACGCTGACTACGCGCTTGTCGTTTCCGGGAACCTGATTGAATATTTTTTGCGCACCGTTGCCGCTGCTGATGCTTGCGCCCATGCAGCAGTTAAAGTCCATTGCGTTGTACGGTGCGGCAAAAGCCAACGTATAGCAACCGATATCGCCGCTGACGACGACGTTTTTACGTTTGCCGAGTTGATAGAACAATCCTCTGTGGGGGCAACCCGCGCACAGCGCCGGAGGACGAGCGACGATTTTCGTCCTGTCAAAGTCGGCGGGGACAAATTTTTCGCCCGTGACGACCTGACGAATGACGTCGGAGGTCAGCTCGCCGCAGTAGGGGAGGTAACGACTGCCGTCGGGGGCAAATTTGCCGTAGCAAATACCGCCGAAACCGGCGATTTTTACCGCTTCTTCTATAAACTCGTCGTTTTCTTCAAATACGTAGACTTTTTTCAGTCCTTTGCAAAACTCCGCAATCCTCTCTGTGGGGATGGGGTAAGAAAAACCGATTTTCAGGTAGTCGGCGTCGTTTTCAAAAACTTCTTTCGCGTAGTTGTAGCACATGCCGCTCGCGATTACGCCGACGTCTTTGCCGTTGTTTTCAATCGGGTTGAGCGAGTCGGAACCGTTGCTGACTGCCTTGAGTGCGGTCATGTGTTTTTCAACTTCCTGACGGCGGATGCGGGCGTTGGCAGGCACGTCTACGTATCTCTTGGCGTCTTTGACGTAAGGAACGATGGGCTTTTCGACTCTGTCGCACAACTCGACGAGACCTTTGCTGTGGCAGACGCGCGTCGTGACTCTGACTAACACGGGACAGTCGTATTCTTCCGACATTTCAAAAGCCTTTTTTACCATGTCTTTACATTCCTGACTGTCGGAGGGTTCTAACATGGGTACCTTTGCGTGGCGGGCGTAGTTGCGGTTGTCCTGCTCGTTTTGCGACGAGTGCTGACCGGGCTCGTCGGCGGTAACTATGACGAGACCTGCGTTGGTGCCGCTGTACGCAACGGTAAAGAAGGGGTCGGCGGCTACGTTGAGACCGACGTGTTTCATACTTGCAAAAGCTCTGCCGCCCGCAATGGCTGCACCGAGAGCCGCCTCGAGAGCGACTTTTTCGTTGGGGGACCATTGAGCGTCGACGTCTTTGTAAGTAGCGAGATTTTCCAAAATCTCCGTGCTGGGTGTGCCGGGATAAGCGGCGGCAAATCTCACGCCTGCCTCCCACACTCCGCGGGCAATCGCTTCGTTGCCCGTCATGAGAACTTTTTGAGCCATAAAAAACCTCCGTAAAGTTTTATTTATCAACGTTTTCGGTCAAAACATGACCATACGATAAAATTATATAATACACTTTCGATTTTGTCTATTTATTTTCCGAAAAATTTGCATAAAAAATTATTTCATTTATAATTTTTACAAAAAGTGTATATTTTTGCGTTTTTCCGTGGTCGGTTTTTATAAAAATGCAATCTTGCGTTAATGACCTCACAAAAAGCAAAAAAATAAAAAAAATACGGCAACCCCCCTCAATAAAGTTGACAAAATCTCAATTTTGCAATATTGTAAAGTGTAATTTTTTTTTAAAGAGGAAACGTAGGTTATCGTATGAAATTGAGAACGGATTTGCGCAACGTTGCGATTATCGCTCACGTCGACCACGGCAAAACCACGCTGG
The DNA here is from genome assembly GCA_964612455.1 of uncultured Subdoligranulum sp. Classification (GTDB taxonomy): domain Bacteria; phylum Bacillota; class Clostridia; order Christensenellales; family CAG-314; genus SFEB01. The sequence continues at coordinate 4,504 of CAZTCB010000002.1, forward strand.
TCAACGAAATGCTCAAGCAGGGCGGTATTTTTAGAGAAAACCAGCAAGTTGCGGACAGGGTTATGGACAGTAACGCACTCGAGCGCGAGCGCGGTATAACGATTTTGGCTAAAAACACCAGCGCATACTACAAAGGCGTAAAAATAAACATAGTCGATACTCCCGGACACGCCGATTTCGGGGGAGAGGTAGAGCGTATTTTAAAAATGGTCAACGGCGTCCTTATACTCGTGGACGCGTCGGAGGGACCTATGCCCCAAACCCGTTTCGTCATGCAAAAAGCACTCGAGTTGGGACACAAACTTATCCTTGTGGTTAACAAGGTGGATCGCCCCGACGCTCGTCTCAACGAGGTCGAAAACGAGATTTTAAACCTTTTGTTGGAGTTAAACGCGACGGAAGAGCAGTTTGACAGTCCCATTATTTATTGCAGCGGGAGAAACGGCACCGCCAGCCTTGATTACCATGAGGCGGGCACCGACCTCAAACCCTTGTTTGACGCCATTATAGAGCATTTCCCGCCGCAAGAAGTAGACGACGAAGGCTCGATGCAGATGCTCGTTTCTTCTATCGATTACAACGATTACGTCGGCAGAATAGGTATCGGCAGGATAGAGCGCGGTACGATAAAAGTCAACGAGGCGGTCGGTATTTGCAATTATTTTGACGCGTCTCAGGTTAGACCGGGCAAAATCAAGACGATTTCGCAGATAGAGGGGCTCGGACGTCGCGACGTCGACAGTGCCATGGCGGGCGATATCGTTTGTATCAGCGGACTCGAGGATATCACTATAGGCGACACCGTATGTGCCCCCGAAGACGTATCCGCAGTGCCTTTCGTCAAGATTTCGGAACCGACGGTAGAAATGTTGTTTTCCGTCAACGACGGACCTTTTGCCGGTAAAGAAGGCGAGTTTGTTACGTCGCGCCATATCCACGACAGGTTGTTTAAAGAGATGTTAAAGGACGTGTCGCTCAAGGTCTATCCCACCGACAGTACCGACTCTTTCCGCGTTTGCGGCAGAGGCGAGATGCATTTGTCCATTCTTATCGAAACGATGCGCAGAGAGGGATACGAGTTTTTGGTCGGTCCGCCCAAGGTCATGTTCAAGACGATTGACGGAGTAAAGTCCGAACCGATAGAAAGACTCGTATGCGACGTCCCCGAGGACAAGACGGGTGTCGTCTTTAACGGAATGGGACCGCGCAAAGGCGAGTTTATACAGATGGAAAACGTCGGTTCGCGCATCAGACTCGAGTTTGCCGTGCCGGAAAGGGGCTTGTTCGGTTATAAGAGCGAGTTTTTGACGGACACGAGAGGAGAGGGCGTCTTCAATACCGTATTTATGGGGTATCAACCCTACAAGGGCGAGATAGAACGCCGCACTACGGGCAGTCTCATTGCTTTCGAGTCGGGCGAGGCGGTGACCTACGGTTTGTACAACGCGCAGGGCAGGGGTACGCTGTTTATCGGCGCGGGCACTCCCGTCTACGAGGGAATGATTGTGGGTATGAGCCCTAAAGCGGAGGATATATCGGTTAACGTTTGCAAGAAAAAACATCAGACCAATATGAGGGCGGCGGGTAGCGACGAGGCTATGCGTCTCGAAAACCCCAAGCGTTTTTCGTTGGAGGAAGCAATGGAGTTTCTTAACGACGACGAGTTGATGGAAGTGACGCCGAAAAATATTCGTTTGCGTAAACGTATTCTGGATACCGAACAACGACTCAAGTACCGCGCAAGACTTTTGGATAAAAAGACCAACGAGTAAAAAACGGCAAATAAACGCGCGTTGCGGTGAGACTAAACACAGCGAAAAAGCCTTTATGCGGTGATACCTACGGGTTCACCGCGTCGAGGCTCTTTTTTTATCGTTTCGCCGCCGAACAGGCATTTTTTGCTTACGCTTGTCAAAACTGAAAAAAAGTGGTACAATAAAAATAAGGTAAAGTTTTATGAAAAAGATAGTATTTTTTGACGGAAACAGTATACTCAATCGCGCGTACTACGCCATACCTCCGCTCAACGACAAAGACGGAGTAAACGTCAACGCCGTTTTGGGGTTTTTAAATATCCTTTTAAAGACGCTTGACGACGAAAACCCCGACGGCGTCGTCGTGGCTTTCGATAAACGAGGTAAAAATTTTCGCAAAGAGCTTTACGAGGGATATAAAGCCACGCGAAAAGGCATGCCGGACGATTTGGCTGCTCAGATGCCTATATTAAAAAATATTCTGGATTTGATGCACGTCAGATACGTCGAAAAAGCGGGGGTAGAAGCGGACGATATAATAGGTACTCTTTCGAGGCGTTTCGGCGCAACTTCCGTTATTTTTACGGGAGACAAGGATTTGTTGCAGCTCGTCGACGCCGATACTACCGTCGTGCTTACCAAACGCGGAGTAAGCGACGTCGTGCGCATGGACGAAAAAACCACTTTGGCGGAAATGCAGCTTTCGCCTTGTCAAATCGTCGACTTTAAAGCGTTGAGCGGCGATTCGTCCGACAATATCCCCGGTGTTGCGGGTATAGGTCCTAAAGGCGCAATCGGATTGTTGAAAGAATACGGAGATATCGACAATCTGTACGACAATCTCGACAAGATAAAGGGCGCGACGTTAAAAAAATTGGAAAACGGTCGCGACGCGGCGTATCTCAGTCGTCTGCTCGCCACTATCGTCAGGGATGCGGATATAGATTGCGACGTAGAGGAGTGCGGTTTGCCGATATTCGACTCAGCGGTCAAAGCCGAGTTGGCTCGTCACGATTTTAGGGCTTTAATCAATCGGATTAAGTTTGACGACGAAGCAACCGTCGCCGACGACAAAAAAGCCGTCACGGTGGTGGACGTTGCGAGTAAAGACGACCTTGTAGGCGTGCTTAATTCTCACCCGTCCCCGTGCGAAATGGCTTTTGTGCTGACGGATACCGTGTATTTCGCATTTGACTCCGAGGTTGAGTACAGGGTGATATCGAGCGACAATTTTCTCGACGGCATTACTTTGACCGACGCGTTGAAAGAGCTGTCGGGCTTTCTTGTCGGCGACGTCAAAAAGGTGGTGTACGACGGTAAAAGATTAAAGCGAATACTCGCCGAGTGGGGGTTTGGCGTTTTAAACATCGTCGACGACGTGGATATATTGCAATACCTTACCGAGTATCGTCCGTTTAAAGATTTTGAAGCTTTCGTTACCGCACGCGACGCGGTCGGTAGGGCGAGTTGTCTTTTTGACGCTCGCGACGATTACGCGGCAAAGTTGAAGGAACAGGGCGTATACAACCTTTATTCCGACGTCGAGTTGCCGTTGTCCGACGTGCTTTTTGAAATGGAGCGGGAAGGAGTGGCGGTCGATACGGAGGTGCTTAAAGAGTTAAACGTTTCGTACGCTCGGGAAATAGAAAAACTTACTTGCCTTGCGCATGAAATAGCGGGCGAAAAATTTAACGTCATGTCGCCAAAACAGCTCGGCGCCGTTTTATTTGACAAACTCGGTTTGCCTCACGGTAAAAAGACCAAGCTCGGTTACAGCACCGACAACGACGTTTTGGAGGGGTTGGTCGACAAACATCCTTTGATAGACGTCGTGTTAAAAATCCGCCTCTTGGCAAAACTTAACGGCACTTACGTCGAGGGGACGTTCCCTCTTGTAAAAAACGGAAAAGTGCACACTCATTACAATCAGACGCTGACCGCTACGGGGCGACTCAGCAGCAGCGATCCCAATATTCAAAACGTCCCCGTACGGGAGCAGGGCAGAGAGATTCGCCGCGCTTTCGTGCCGAGTCGCGACGTGTTCGTTTCCGCCGATTACAGCCAGATAGAATTGCGATGGCTTGCGGCGTTAAGCGGGGATGAAAAACTGATGCAGGCGTTTATCGACGACGAGGATATTCATGCCAACGTTGCGAGCGAAATTTTCGGCGTACCCAAAGAAATGGTAGTCGCCTCTTTGCGTCGCACGGCAAAGGCTGTCAATTTCGGGATAATATACGGTATCAGCGAGTACGGTCTGGCTAAAAATATCGGTCAGACTCCGTCAAAAGCTCGTCAATATATAGCTACTTATTTTGAACGTTATCCGAAAGTAAAACTTTATCTCGATTCGGTTGTCGAAAAGGCCAAAAAAGACGGATACGTTTCAACCTATCTCGGCAGACGCAGGTATTTTCCGGAGTTAAAGAGCGACAACTACCAACTCCGTTCTTTCGGCGAGCGAGCGGCTAAAAACATGCCGATGCAGGGTAGTTCCGCCGATCTCATTAAAATCGCAATGCTCCGCGTAAACGAGAGAATGAAAAAAGAAGGTCTCGAGAGCAAAATGGTAATGCAGATTCATGACGAAATCGTGGTCGACGCTACGTTTGCCGAACAAGAAAAAGTCGAAAAAATTCTCAAAGAAGAAATGGAAAACGCGATGGTTTTGACCGTTCCGTTTAAAGTCGGCGTTTCGAGCGGAAAAAATCTCGACGAGGTTAAGTAGAGGTTATGAAAAAAGTAGTAGCAATTACGGGAGTTATCGGCAGCGGAAAGTCTGCCGTTTCGGACTATTTACGCTCAAAGGGCTTTTTCGTGGCGGATTGCGACGTTTTGTCACGTCAAGTTGCCGAGGACTCCGAGGTGTTGAAAAAAATACAGGAAGAATTCGGAACGGAGTGTGTTTCGTGCGGAGTGCTCAATCGTCGCGTTCTTGCGGCAAAAACCTTTTGCGATTCAAAAAAAACCGAGACGTTAAACGCGATTTTTCATCCTCGCATCAAAGATAAGTTGAGGGATATCGTCGACTCGCGCGACGGATTGATTTTTGTCGAAATCCCATTGCTCGAAGACGGTTTTAAGCCTTTTTTCGACGAGATATGGGTTGTCACGGCAGACAGACAAACGGTGAAAAAACGCGTGGCAAAGCGCGATAACAGAGATGAGCGGCACGTCGAGGATATCTTAAATCGTCAAAAACGTTACGAATATACCGATTCGGCGACGTTTGTCTCCAACGACGGCACTCTCGCCGAGCTGTACGAAAAAGTAGAAAAACTATTGTCGACGTATTAATTCGACATCACCGACAATTAATATAATGAGATAAATAATACAAAAGTAAATGAAAAAAATTTCAATATCTTTTCGGTGGATTTTTACTTATTTCGGCATTCAGAATTGTCATGTATATAGAGACAAAAATATAGAGATAAAGACGTAGTTTTTGCCGATTTGTCGACACGCGAGGGAGTTTTTCCTTCGTGCGCGAAAATGATTTAACCGATGGACTTTACGACGATACACACGACGCGGTGGAAAGATGACGACGGAAGATTTTAATGAAAATTTAAGAAAAATCGTTAAAGGAAATAAAGACGCATGGCGAGTTTTATACGAGGAGTATTACGCATACGTTTTTTATACTGCGTACATGCGCCTGAAAAACAGACAGGATGCCGAAGATATCGCCACCGACGTGATAATCTCGTTGTGTTCTTCTTCCGTCGGTTACGTCGAAAAACCAAGGCAGTTTTTGTACACCGTTACGCTCAACAAGGTAAGAAATTTTGTTGCCAAGTATTACGCCCGAAGGAGCGCGACGGAAGTCGGATCGTGTGACTCTGTCGACTCTACGTCGTTTGATCCTACGTCATCGTTGGAGCTTGAAGAAATGTTGCGATGTCTTGACGACGACGAGAGAATTATATTTGTCGAAAGAGTATTTTGGCAGGTTACGTTTGAAGATATTGCAAGGCATGAAAAAAAGTGGTCGGTTGAAACGGTAAGAAAAAAATACAAGCGAGCGTGCGCGGTATTGCGACAATACGTAAAGAGTGCGGACAAAAACGTTTTTGTGTAAAAAATATCATCGTTTTTTTAGCAGACGTTAACCTATTTCGGCATTCTGAATTGTCATGTATATAGAGAGAAAAAAAACGACGGCTCGCTTTGGTCGGATAAAGAAAAACGGCGTCGTTTACGCCGATAGACCGATTGCGTTTATCGTATAGATTAACTATTATTTGGAGGAGGTTTTAATATGTCAAAGTTGAAAAACAAAATTCGTACCGCGGCAAAAAACGATATTGCGGATTTTGACGCTTGGTATGAAAAAAACAAAACCACTATCGCAAACAAACAGATATTTGCGGCTCAGTCGACACCCGTCTCTGCTAAAAAACCGTTTCGGCTCAGACCTTTGGCGAGTGCCTGTGCGCTGGTTGCCGTAGTTGTTTGCATCGTGCTGACTTTGACTCTGTTGCCGACGGTTAACAACAATGAACCGAGTGACGTCGTCGTCGGCGAAAACCCCGGAGAGAAGGAAGTCGTCATAGAAGAACAAGATTTTACCGCCGAGATAGTCAGCTTGTACTTCAGCCTGATAGGCAAGATGGATTTTAAAGTCGGTATTGACAATCTCACCGCAATAAAGACGGGTGACGCGGTTACCGCTTTTAAGGGGGAAGTAAAAAAATCGGATTCGGTATCGTACAGCGTCAACGTTAAGGTAAGCAACGAAAGCGATTACGACTTTGACGACAAGTTCAGTACCGATACCGCGGTGCACTATACTGCGATAGACAATTACGACATCTGGTACCAAAAGGACGACACTGCCGATACTTATATGCTCAAATTGTCCAAGTACGGCGTCGACGTCGATTGCTACATGTTAGTGCAAACTCTTGCCGACGAACAAGTCGACATAGTCGGATTTATAGAAAAACTGTGTAGAGGTTAAGCGATGTTCTCCGCTTGTTTCTCTTCAAAAAAAAGTCTCCGCTTTTTGCGTTCGGCGGAGATTTTTTTTGTTCTTTTAAAATCGCTACGATACCATGATTCGTCTAATCGTTTCGTCCGAGGGGATTTCGACGTAGGCACAGTAGGGGAGTGTTCCGTCGTCGTTGAGCAGGAGAAACTCCGCCCGACGAGCCTCGTCGGGGTATAAAACAAAGTTAAACACGGCGACGGGCACTTTGTTTTCGGCATTCAGCACTATCGTAGTTCCGTACCAGCCGTCTTTGCATTCGGCGGCGTCAACCGTCAATACGACGTTTTCGCTCGTACCGTCCTCGCGGGTGCGGATTTTCAACCCGGAGGACTTAAATAATATTTCGGCGTCGCGTATAGGTATTCCGTCTTGGTCGGTAATAAAAAAACTCACGACGAGTCGACACGTCTCGTTTTGCGTTTTGCGGCATCCCGACGAAAACAACGACAAACAGAATATTAAAAACAAAATACAAAATTTAATCGGTTTATTTTTTTTCATATTAAAATTTATGGTTTTAGGATTTTAAAATGACAAAACTCGAAATTAAATGCATAATTACGTCGTTTTTAAGAGCTTTTTACCGTGATACTGTTTAAAAAAATAAATATTGTCGTCGATAGCCTCTCTTTATGGTTGATTTTTTTTTATCACTGTGATAAAATAACTGATTGAAAAATACAAGGAGAAATGTTATGTTTGTCAAGACGCCACCTAAGGGAATGAGAGATATTTTACCGCAAGATTTAGAAAAAAGAGAACGTATTCTCGACGTTATAAAAAAGACGTATCGCGGATTCGGTTTTTCGGGCATAGAGACGCCGTGCGTCGAGGACCTTTCTTTGTTGACGGGCAAACAGGGCGGCGATAACGAAAAATTGATTTTTAAAATATTAAAGCGAGGCGAAAAACTCGATTTGACCGCACAGACGGAAGAAAACGAGCTTTGCGACCTCGGATTGCGCTACGACCTGACCGTGCCTCTGTCCCGTTACTACGCATGCAATCAGGGAAAGTTGCCGTCGGTATTTAAGGCGATGCAGATAGGCAACGTCTGGCGTGCGGAAAGGCCGCAAAAGGGAAGATTTCGTCAGTTTGTCCAATGCGATATAGATATCATCGGAGAGGAAAGCTATATCGCCGAGGTCGAGTTGATTACCGCTACCAGCAAAGCTTTGTCCGCGCTCGGATTAAAGGATTTCGTGGTCAGGATTAACGACAGAAAGATGCTTACTTCTTTTGCCGAGTATTGCGGTTTCGATGTCGGGCAACACGAGGCGTTGTTTATCGCTCTCGACAAACTCGACAAAATAGGCATAGACGGCGTGAGAGACGAGTTGACGCAACACGGGTTTTCAGCCGACGGAATCGAAAAGTTTCTCGATTTGGTCAGGGATTTGACGGAATCCGACGACGCTCTCGTCCGCGCGGAAAAAATCAATCCTCAAGCCGCCGAAAATCTGCAACGTATTGCGGCGGTAACCAATACGTCGGCGCACGATTGCAAGGTCGTATTCGATCCTACTCTCGTCAGAGGGATGAATTATTACACCGGCACGATTTTTGAAGTTTCGTACGGCGATTTCGGCATATCGATAGCAGGTGGCGGCAGATACGACAAAATGTTGGGAATGTTTCTCGGTACGAGCGTCCCGGCATGCGGTTTTTCTATCGGTTTTGAACGCATATGCACCATTCTCGATCAACTTGACGTACGTACGCCTTTGGTAGAAAAAATAGCCTACGTCGTCGACAAGGATATTGCGACGGAAGATTTACTGACGGTTCTCGCGGCGAGTGAAGCCGAAAGACAACGCGGAAACGTTTGTACTCTCGTCAAAAAGATAAAAAACTTCGGATTTTTACTCAAACAACTCGGTGAGCAGGGTTTCGATACCGTGTATATTTACGATAAAAACGGGCTGAGAAAAGCAGATTAAAAAGGTAAACGAAAATGTCGACGAAAATAGACAACGACGCACCCGTCGTTAACGAAAAATCAGTAAACGCCGATAAAATGCGATGCGGTAAAAAAACAAAACTCAGAGAGCGTTTGGAGTTGCGGCGTAAGAAAAAAAATATAGTCTGGTCGGACGTAAAACGTTTTTCCGCCGATTGCAAGTACGGATTGTCGAACGAGCAGGTCGCGCAGCGTAGGGAACAAGCGCTGACTAACGAATCCGCGCGAAAGACGGGCAAAACGATATTGCAGATATATCTGAGCAATATCTTTACTTTTTTTAACGTATTGTATATTTTTATCGCGGTGGTACTGTGTCTGTGCAAGCAGTGGACGCAACTGTCGTTTTTGGCGATAGTTATTCCCAATACCGTCATTGCGATTTTTCAAGAAATAAAATCCAAAAAAACTCTCGACAAACTGAGGATAGCCCATGCGCCTCAGTCCGTCGTGGTTCGCGACGGGGTTAAAGTTAAAGTGGCAGCGGACGACGTCGTGCTCGACGATATAATAGAATTTTCGAGCGGCGGCACTATCTGTGCCGACAGTACCGTCGTATCCGGCGGTGTGGAAGTCAACGAAAGTATGCTCACGGGCGAGTCGGACAACGTTACCAAAAACGTCGGCGACGTTTTATTTGCCGGTAGTTACGTTACGGCGGGAGTGTGCCTTGCCAGAGTGGACAAGGTCGCCGAATTTAATTATATCGAAAACCTGACGCGAAGAGCGTCAAGGTATCAAAAACCGCGCAGTCAGATACTCTTGTCCTTTAAACTCGTATTAAAAATCGTAGCCGTCATCATCGTGTGTATGTCTATCTTTTTGTTTCAGTCGGCATACAACGCCGTGGCGGTAGATACGAGTCTTACCCACAACGAAATAATAGTCAAGGCTGTCACCAAAACTGCGGCGAGTATTCTCGGCATGATACCTGCGGGACCGTTTTTGCTTACTACCGTCGCGCTTGCGGCGTCGGTCATTACCTTAGCAAAAAAACGGACGATGGTTCAGGAGTTGTACTGTATCGAAATGTTGGCTCGGGCGGACGTGCTCTGTCTCGACAAAACCGGCACCATTACGGACGGCACGATGGAGGTGGTCGACGTGTTGGATATGTCTGTCGGCGGCAAGTACTCGGTCAAGGACGTCGTCGGCAGTATGAACGACGCTTTACGGGACTCCAATATGACGAGTATCGCCCTGAAAAATTATTTTGGCGACAATAAAACCCTTAAACACACGGCGATATTGCCATTTAACAGCAAACGAAAGTTTTCCGCAGTCAGTTTCGATGCCGAAGGAACGTTCTTTCTCGGTGCGCCCGAGTTTGTTTTGACGGGTAAAAACCAAAAGATAGAAACGCTCACTCAAAAGTACGCGGAGAAAGGGTACAGAGTGTTATTGCTTGCGCAGGCACCGGGCGAAATAGTAAAAAACGATAAAGGCGAAGTCAAGTTGCCGACAAGTCGTCGCGCCTTTGCTTTGATAGCCATAGAGGATCACGTTAGACCTGACGCTCCCGAAACCATCAGATGGTTTATCGAAAACGGCGTCAACGTAAAAATCATCAGCGGCGACAATCCTTCTACCGTCAGTTGTATCGCCAAAAAGGTCGGAGTGCCTTTTTCTGACAGATACGTCAGTCTCGAGGGTATGAGCGAGCAGGAAATCCGCCTTATCGCACCGGCGTACACGATATTCGGCAGGGTTACTCCGGAGCAAAAGGCAATATTGGTCAAAGAGCTTAAAGCCGAGGGCAAGACCGTGGCGATGACGGGCGACGGCGTAAACGACATATTGGCAATGCGCGAGTCCGATTGCGCCATAGCGATGGGAAGCGGCAGCGAGGCGGCGTTTAACGTATCTCACTTGGTGTTGCTCGACAACGATTTTTCAAATATGCCCAACGTGGTTGCCGAAGGAAGAAAAGTCGTAAACAACATACAGGCGTCGTCGAGCATGTACATCATGAAGATACTGTACAACATGATGATTAACGCACTCGTGTTGATAGGTTCGGCTTCGGGCATGAAGGTAGCGTATCCGTTTGATCCTACCAACATGTTACTCATGGAGTTTGCCGTCATAGGCTTGCCCAGTATAATACTGGCGTTGCAACCGAACAAAGAAAAAATAAACGGCAATTTCCTTGCCAACGTTATAAGAAAGTGTTTGCCTGCCGCTTTGACTTTTACGATAGTCACGGTTGCGTTGTATTTCGTTTGCCAAAACGGAGAAGGTTTGTTCGGTGTGGAGTTACCGCATTTTTCAACCGTGGCGGCAATAACGCTGACTTTGTCGGCAATAATAGTACTGTACATTGCGTGCTTGCCGTTGAGCAATCTCAGGGTGTGCGCTCTTGCGGCATGTTTACTTATTACCGCAGTAGGGCTTTCGTTTGATTGGGCATACGAGTTTTTACGTTACGAACAACTAAACGGAGTTGAAGTTTTGCTCGTTATTACGGGGACGACTTTGTCGTTTTTCATTATGTACGGTTGCGAAAAGTTTTTCAGTTGGAGGGAAAAATGCGCAAAGCAACAACGGTATTGATAACGGGAGCAAGTCGCGGCATAGGTGCAGAGTGCGCAAGGTTGTTTGCAAAACGCGGATACAACGTGGCTGTCAACTACTGCAATAGCGAGCAAAAGGCAACGTCGCTAAAAATCGAAATCAATGCGGCGGGCGGAGTGGCTGAGGTTTTTAAAGCCGACGTGTCCGACGAAAAACAAGTTTCGGATATGGTTTCGGCGGTTTTAAAGCGTTTCGGAAAAATCGACGTGTTGGTGGCAAACGCAGGAGTGTCCGTGAGCGGCTTGTTAATCGATATGACTCAGGCGGATTTCGATACGATTTTTGACGTTAACGTACGCGGCGTGTTTAATGTAGTTAAGTCCGTATTACCTCATATGTATGCTCGGGAAACGGGCAGTATAGTTACCATATCGAGCATATGGGGACAAACAGGGGGCAGTTGCGAGGTTCTTTACAGTACGTCGAAAGCCGCGATAATAGGCATGACAAAGGCTCTCGCCAAGGAAGTTGCCCCTATGGGTATACGAGTCAACAGCGTCAGTCCCGGAGCAATCGATACCGATATGCTCGACGATTTGACGGTTGAAGAAAAAAAAGACTTTGCGGCGCAGACACCGTTAAACCGACTCGGCACGCCTGCCGACGTGGCAAACGCGGTATTTTTTTTGGCGGACGACGATGCTTCTTCTTTTATTACGGGGCATGTTTTGTCGGTCAACGGCGGTTATTTTATTTGATGACTAAAACAGGAGGACAGTATGAAAGTTTCACAGATGCCGTACGAGAGAGTGAATATAGACGAGGCGTGCAAAAAGATAGACGGTTTTATTGACGCGTTTAAAAATGCCGAGTCAGCCGAAGAACAACTCGCGATTGACGCAGAGATTGGTCAGATGCTCGAGGACATGAATACCGATATGACTTTGGCGTCCATTCGGTTTACGCAAAACACAACCGACGAGTTTTATCGAGCGGAAAAAAATTATTACGACGAAAAAACCCCCGCGCTCGAAGTAAAACTGCGTCAACTCGACAAATGCTATCTCGAAAGCAAATTTATAGACGAGTTGAAAAAAAATATTCCCGAAAACTATTTCACCAACGCCCGATTGGCAAGCGAAACCATCGACAATAAAATAATAGACGAGTTGTCGCAGGAAAATAAATTGTCGACGGAATATACCGAGCTGATGTCCTCGGTCTCGGTGAGTTTTGAAAATAAAAATTACACGTTGTCGCAAATGACGTCCTTTTATCATTCTCCCGATAGAAAAAGGAGAAAACAAGCATGCGTTGCGGTCGGCAAGGCTATGACAGCCGTCGCGGGACGACTTGACGACATATACGACAAAATGGTAAAAGTGCGTACCTCGATAGCAAAAAAACTCGGATTTAAGAGTTTTTCCGAGGTTGCTTACCGCCGCTTGGGACGTAATTGCTACGACCAATTCGATATAGCAAAATTCAGGGAAAACGTAAAAAAATACGTCGTTCCGCTTGTTTGCGAAATAAAACAGCAGTCGGCGGTAGCCAACGGTATAAAAAGGATGGCGTTTTACGACGACGAGATATACTCCGCCACGGACGTAAGACCTGTAGGTAATGCGGAGCAGATTTTTGCCTGCGCCGAAAAAATGTACGGAGAAATGCACCCCGATACGGCAAATTTGTTTGCTAAAATGAAGGAAACGGAGGCATTTGACCTCTTGGCTCGCGACAACAAGTGGGGCGGAGGGTATTGTACGGGTTTGCCGAATTATAAAATACCGTTTATCATGTCCAATTTCAACGGGAGTCTCGGCGACGTGGACGTATTGACGCATGAATTCGGTCATGCCCTCGAGGCGTCGTATTCTTATTTGGTCACGCCTCCGTCGAGACGCGGCAGCATTACGATGGATACGTGCGAGGTTCATTCTATGAGTATGGAGTTTTTCGCATACAAATGGATGGACTTGTTTTTCGGAGATAAAAAAGACGATTATATTTACAATCACGTTGCCGGTGCGATATCTTTTATACCTTACGGTACGATTGTGGATTTCTTTCAGCAGACGGCGTACGATTACTACAACAACACGAAAAAAGACCGCAACGATTTTTGGCGCGATATAGAGGGCGAGTTTTTACCGTACATGTCAAGCAAAGGACTGCCGTATTTCGATACGGGCAGGCGTTGGCAGATGAAAGCTCATATATTTGAGAGTCCGTTTTACTACATCGACTACTGCCTCGCGCAAATGACGGCGTTTCAGTTTTTGGCGCTCATGCAAGAAGACTATGACGCAGCCTTTGAAAAGTATTTGCAGTTTGTAAAAATAGGCGGCACAAAAACGTTTTTGGAGACGGTCGAAGCCGTCGGACTGATTTCTCCATTTGAAGAGGAGTCGTTTAAAAAGGTCACGGATACCGTGAGAAAAATACTCGGTTTAAAACGTTAAACGTCGACACTTAAGAGGAATAAGTATGGAAGAAACTATGGTTGAAAAAAAAGAGCCGTCTCTTTTAAAAAAACTCGGCAAACGTTGGTTTATCGACGCTTTCGGCGGTATGGCGATGGGGTTGTTCGCAACGCTCATTGCTGGTACCATTCTCGCACAGATTGCCGCTCTTGTCGGTGACAATTTTGTCGGAAATCTCTTAAACGGCGTTGCCCTCGTTGCAAAAACCCTCATGGGCGCGGGTATCGGCGTCGGTATCGCTTACGCGCTCAAATGCGACAAACTTACGATTTTCAGCTGTGCGGTGGCGGGTTTTGTCGGTGCCAACGCGGTCGGTTGGGCATGGAGCGAAAACTTTACGATAGGTTTTGGCGTGGGCAATCCGATAGGCGCCTACGTATGCGCTCTCGCGGCGGCTGAGATATGCAGTCTTTACGCCGGCAAGACCAAATTGGATATATTGTTTATTCCTATCGGCGCGATGCTCGTCGCATGCGTAGTTTCTACGACGCTTTGTCCGCCTATCAAATGGTTGGTGGACGAAATAGGTAAAGGTATAGCCGTTGCCACCGAGTGGAGTCCTTTTTTGATGGGGATAGTTATATCGACGGTAATGGGCGTATTGCTCACGATGCCTACAAGCAGTGCCGCGATATGGGTTGCGGTATCGAGCAGCGTTATCGCCGAGGGCGGCGCAGTTGCCGACGCGATGTTGTTGGCAGGGGGTGCCGCGGTAGTAGGTTGTGCGTGTCACATGATGGGCTTTGCCGCTATGAGTTATAAAGAAAACGGATTGAGCGGCTTTATCGCGCAGGGCTTTGGCACGAGTATGTTGCAGATTCCCAATATAATGAAAAACGGCAAAATCATATTGCCCCCGACGATAGTGTCCGCCGTCTTGGGACCGATAGCCACATGCGTCTTTAAACTCAGGTGCGGCGCGAGCGGCGGCGGAATGGGTACGAGCGGATTGGTCGGCGTGATAGATACAATCGCTTGCAGCAGCGGAGAGATATCCGACTTTGCGCTCATCGTCGGCGTCGCGCTTTTACTTTTCGTGTTGCCGGTCGTACTGACATGGCTTTGCGGCGAGTTGTTTCGCAAGATTGGCTGGATTAAAGAAGGCGATCTTAAACTTGAACTCGGAGCCAAAAAGAAAGAGCAAAATAACTGAGGTAAAAGATGAAAGAGGTAAGTATAGGTATTTTCAGCGACATACATGGCAATTTTAACGCGCTGAAACGGATTTTAAATTATTTTGAAAGAAAAAAAGTCGACGCGATATTTCATCTCGGTGACGTAGTGTGTATAGGACCTCGTTCCGCCGAGTGCATGAAAACGTTGCTTTGCACTCCGAATCTGACTTGCATACTCGGCAATCATGACAAAGATTATCTCAACGGCGACGTCAGACCAAAGGCGTTTTCTAACGTGCCGAAAGCTCACAAAGAATTTGTTTTCGAGCAACTCGGCGACCGATACAAAGATGACGTTTTGCGTTTTCCGACGCTTGTCGTTCAAAACTACAACGGTCTCAGCGTGGCTTTTACGCATTACGCTTTTGCCCGTCCGTGCGACAAACAAAAGGATAAAAAAGCGGTTTTTCGCCCGATAGAGTACGAACCGTCTCCCGAAAAACTGGACGAAATGTTTAAAGAAATCCCCGCCGATATAGTGTTTTTCGGGCATCAACATGCTCCGTACGAGTTTGTCGGACAAAGGATATATTGCAACGTGGGCAGTGCGGGGTGTTATAAACTGAGCATGACTCGCGGCGCTATACTGACCGTTGACAGAGAGGGCAATCCTACGGTAGAAAAGTTTAGGATTCCGTACGAGCGCGAAACGACTTTTGCCGAGTTGGACGAGTTGAACGTTCCTGCGGCGGATTTTATGAAAAAGTATTATTTTGAGGTGGATTGAGCTTTTCGCGCGAGACAGGCTAAAAGCAGTCGCCATTTTGACGTTGACTGCAAAGTATTGATTTTCGATAAAAAACATGATAAAATAATCGATATGGTAAAAAACGTCGTAAATAACGAATATTTTGACGAAGGCAGTGCGTTGCCGCCGCTGGCGGAACGTATGCGTCCTAAGGTATTGAGTGAATTTGTCGGGCAGAGACATTTGATTTACGCCGACAGTTTGCTTTCTCGCGCCATACGCGCCGACAAATTGGGCAGTTGTATTTTTTGGGGACCTCCCGGGTGCGGTAAAACGACGCTGGCTAACGTTATCGCTAACAGTACGGAGGCTGTTTTTGAAAAACTTAACGCCGTGACGAGCGGAGTTGCCGATGCAAAAAAAGTTATCGAAGAAGCAGCCAAACGCAAGCGTCTCTACGGTAAAAAAACTTATCTCATGTTGGACGAGTGTCATCGTTGGAGCAAGGCTCAGAGCGATTGCGTTTTAAGCGCGATAGAAGAGGGCACTATCATTTTTATCGGTTCTACGACCGAAAATCCCTATTATAGCATGACGCCCGCTATCGTGTCGCGTTGTCGGGTGTTTGAGTTTTTACCTATAGATGCCGAAGACGTGAAAATCGGCATCGGGAGAGCTTTGACCGATGCCAAAGGTTACGGTGACTTAAATATAAAACTCGACGACGAGGCTTTGGACTATATTTCGGTTTTTTGCGGCGGAGATTTAAGAAACGCTTATAACGCGTTGGAGCTTGCCGTGTTGACGAGCAAAGCCGACGAAAACGGTGTTGTTCGTATTACCAAGCGGGACGTTGCCGAGTCAATGCAGACTAAACCGTTGAGCGTCGACAGGCAGCATTATTACGACATGATTTCCGCTTTTATAAAGAGCATGAGAGGGAGTGATCCCGACGCCGCGATGTTTTGGTTTTGTCGATTGATAGAAGGCGGTTGCGATCCCGTCATGCTGGCAAGGCGTATAGTCATATGCGCGGCAGAGGACGTCGGATTGGCTGATCCTATGGCGTTGGTAGTGGCGAGTTCGGCGTTGACGGCTTTTTTAAACGTAGGTTTGCCCGAAGGCAGGTTGCCGTTGACCGAGGCGGTCCTTTATATCGCCAACGCGCCAAAATCCAACAGTTGCGAGACGACTTTGGGTAATGCGACTGCGGCTGCGAAACGCCATGCTACTGCGCGCGTGCCGTCACATTTGATGGATCAGTCTTTTTCAAGGGGGACGGGTACCAAATACGCGAGCTATAAGTATCCGCATAGTTACGGAGGCTGGGTGGCTCAGCAGTATCTTCCGGACGAGGCAAACGGCGAGGTTTATTACGCCCCGACGTTTAACGGTCGCGACGTCGGGAGTAAAAACGAAAAAAAGAAATGAGCGGTTTTGAGCCGTTAAATAAAATTCGTTGGTAAAAAACGTGTGACGCATGCCGATTTAACGCGACTCGAGGCGGTTGTCCGAAAACGCAAAAATACTTGACGATAGCGTAAACAAACTTTAGAATAATCAGTAAACGAGGAGAATTTTTATATGACAACGAAAAACGTGATGGATACTTTGAGAGAGCGCGGGTTTATCAAACAGACTGTATACGAAGACGATTTGTATAAGCTTCTCGGCGAAAAATCCGTTACTTTTTATATAGGTTTTGACCCGACTGCCGATAGTTTGCACGTAGGGCATTTCGTGCAACTCATGGCAATGGCGCATATGCAAAGAGCGGGACACAAGCCGATAGCATTGATAGGCGGCGGTACCGCCATGGTAGGAGATCCTTCAGGGCGTACCGACATGCGTAGCATGATGACCAAAGAGACGATTGCTCACAACAGCGAGTGCTTTAAAAAGCAAATGGAGCGTTTCGTCGATTTTTCGCAAGGCAAAGCCGTGATGATTAACAACGCCGATTGGTTGCTTGACCTCAATTATATAGACTTTTTGCGTAATATAGGCACTCATTTTTCCGTAAACAAGATGTTGACGGCAGAGTGTTTTAAAAAACGTCTTGAAAAAGGATTGTCTTTTCTTGAGTTTAACTATATGTTGATGCAAGGATACGACTTTTTGGTGTTGTATCAAAAATACGGTTGTTTGTTGCAACTCGGAGGCGACGACCAGTGGAGCAATATGCTGGCAGGCGCCGATTTAATCAGGCGTAAAGAACAAAAAGACGCGTTCGCCATGACTTTTGCGTTGTTGACCACGAGCGAGGGTATCAAAATGGGCAAGACGGCTAAAGGCGCGGTATGGCTCGACGCAGACAAAACCACGCCTTACGAGTTTTTCCAGTATTGGCGCAACGTCGCCGACGCAGACGTCGAAAAATGCTTAAAACTCTTGACTTTCGTCGATATCGACGAGATAAGAGACCTTTGCAAATACAACGACGAGCGTATAAATCAGTCAAAAATCCGCCTTGCGTACGAGGTTACGGCATTGGTACACGGCAAAGAGGTTGCCGACAAGGTAAAGTTACAGGTCGAAGCGGCTTTTTCAAACAACGCCGACAACATGCAAAGTAAAGAAATCGTCGCCGACAATATTATCGATTGTCTCGTCGAGGTCGGTTTTGCAAAAAGCAAAGGAGAAGCGCGCAGGCTTATCGAGGGCGGAGGCGTGTCGGTAGACGATACCAAGGTGAGCGGATTCGATTTGGCTTTGCCGACGGAGTTCGTCCTCCACAAAGGGAAAAAAGCCCATTTAAAAGTTGTTCGTAAATGAGTGAAAAACTTTTTTTATCCCCAATACCCGACGAGGTGTTTTTCAATGAAACCGTGATAAATAAATCACGGTTTTTGACGTATTGCAAAAACGTAGCCGACGTCAACGAGGCGACGGATTTTTTACTCGGGATTAAAAAGAAGCATTACGACGCCACTCACAACTGTTACGCGTACGTAGTCGGAGACGTTGTAAAATTCAGCGACGACGGAGAGCCGAGCGGTACTGCCGGCAAACCGATATTAAACGCAATACAACAAAAGGGTTTTTCGGATACGATAGTGGTGGTTACCAGATATTTCGGCGGTATCAAACTCGGTGCCGGCGGTCTGGTGCGAGCGTACGGCGGTGCCGCAAACGATATTTTGACGCTTGTCCCGACTTGTAAAGCCGAAACCGTGGCGGACATTTCGGTCGTCGTTTCTTATTCGCAATTGAGCGTCGTCAACGCCGTGCTCGGTGATACCGCTCTGCGTAAAAACAACGTTTTCGATGCCGTAGTTACCGTCAACGCCACGCTTAGAATTAATGATTTGCAAAAAACCGTTACGGCTATCAAAGACGCGACTAACGGACAGGCTGTGACAAACGTCGGCAACGAGTACGTTTTAAAAATATGAGGAGAGAGCAATGCAAGAGTACGTTATAACGTCAATCGTTCAGAAAAAAAACAATAAAACTCGCTATGAGCTTTATCTCGACGGCGAGCAAAATTGCGTTTTGACGGACGAAAGCGTAGCGATATTCAGATTGAAAGAAGGGCAGACGTTGACCGAAAGCCGACTCAACGATATTTTGGATACGACCGAAACGCAGATTGCTTTCGACAAGTGTTTAAATTTGCTCGGCAAAAGCATGAAGACGTCGGGACAAATCAAAGATTACCTTAGACAAAAGGGTTTTAACGAGCGCGTCACGCTTAACGTCATGAATAAACTCAAAGAGTACAAATACGTCGACGACTACGATTACGCGGCAGCTTTCGTCGCACAAAACAAATTTTCAAAGGGGTTGTTCAGGTTAAAGAGAGAGATGGCTCTCAAAGGGATAAGCGAAGAAATAATCGATGCGGTTTTAAGTACACAGGGCGATGAGGACGAGACCGAAAACGCTTTTTGTCTGGCGGAAAGGTTTACTAAGGGCAAGTGCCTCGACGTAAAGTCGCTGGCAAGGTTAAACAGGCATCTTTTGTCGCGCGGTTTTGCTTTCGATACGATAAACACGGTTGTCAATCGGCTGAAAGAAAAATACGGTTTTTCAGACGACCGCAATTGAAATCGAGCATTAAAAGAAAAAAACAGGCGGTTTGGCAAAACCGCCTGTTTTATTTTCGCCTGTTTCAAGGTCGTATTTGGTAACGCTTTGGTTTTTAAAGTCGTCAATGAAAAAAACCGAGACTTATCAGCAGTGCATTGTTTACTTCTTTCATTTGTTCGGGAGTGAGTTCGCCTATTTTTTCTTTTAAACGACTTTTATCTATCGTGCGGATTTGTTCCAATAGTACGACGCTGTCTTTGGGCAGACTCGAAGTACTACTCGACAACAAAATATGAGTCGGCAATTTTGCCTTATTTAGTTTTGAGGTTGTAGCCGCCGCTATGATTGTAGGGCTATATTTGTTGCCGATATCGTTTTGCAGTACAAGCACAGGTCGGATTCCGCCTTGTTCGCTACCAATGACCGGGCTTAAGTCGGCGTAATATATTTCTCCGCGTTTTATCACTTTGCACATCCTTTGACGGCAACTATCCTCGTTAATACTTTATTCCCGTGACGAATAAAAGGTGTATGTATTCTGCCGTCGTAAAACTATTTTGGACAAAGTCGGCGCATTCTAAACGCCATGTCCGCTTTTTTACGTTAAAAGGCTTTGTTCGGACAATAAATCGATGTTTTGTCTTGACTTAATTTTTATATTGGCTTATAATATACGAAAAAGTAAAAGGAGATTGTTTTATGCTTTCTATGTTGGGCGTACCCGTTATCGATTTTAACGGCGACGTGTCCGGCAATCCTGCGGTCTCTATATTTGGCGTGGGCATTACTTACTACGCGCTGATTATAGTCACCGGCATGGTATTGGCGATACTTTTAATAACCTATTTATTTAAAAAGTGCGGGCTTAATCCCGATGATGTCCTGGACTACGCAATAATACTTATTCCTTGCGCGGTTTTGGGCTGTCGGTTGTATTTTTTCATGTTTCCTTACGAAGGGACTACGTCCGATTGGTCGGAGTTTTTCAACTTCCGCTCGGGCGGATTGGCGATTTACGGCGGAGTTATCGCCGGGTATATCGTCGTGAGGGTTGTTTCTTATTTTAAAATGCACAAATTTGAGCGCGTGGCGGATATAATAGCGGTCGGATTGTTGATGGCTCAGGCGATAGGGCGTTGGGGCAATTTCGTTAACCAGGAGGCATACGGAAACGTCGTGGACAACCCCGCGCTGCAATGGTTCCCTTACGCGGTACATATCGGTTCGTCGTATTATCAGGCGACGTTTTTCTACGAGTCGTTTTTAAACATTATCGGTGCGGTCGTCGCGTTTTTGTTAATCACTCGGTGGAAAAATTACAAACGCGGCTTTAACCTTGCTTTTTACTTTATCTATTACGGCGTAGTGCGTCTTATCGTCGAAAGTTTCCGTTCGGACAGCCTCTATTTTTTTAACACGGGGATAAAGGTAAGTCAGCTCGTATCGGTCGTCCTTATCGCGATAGGAGCGGTGCGACTTGCGTTGATTTATAGCAAACTGGATTTAAAAATCGACGCATGGTTTGCAAAAGTCTTAAAAACGCGCGAGCGGTTTGAACGCAATATAGAAAAAGCGCAGGCGAAAGCCGACAGATTGCAGAGTAATGCGGACAAGCTCGCTCAAGAGTTGCCGGCGGATAGCAAACTCGTCCTTTCCGCCCGAAAAAAAGCCGATTACGCCATGTTGGACTTGATTAACGTCAAGAAAACCGTCAAGAGTTTTTACGACGATTATTACAGACACGGACTCGATTTAAAAACGTTGCAAATAGTAAGTAAACAAGAAAAAACGTTGCAACAAAGCACGGAGGAAAAATAATAATGGAACCGAGAAACCTTACGTTGTTGACCGATTATTACGAGTTGACGATGATGAACGGGTATTTCAGAAAAAATATGCGAAACCGTACGGCGGTTTTCGATTTGTTCTTTCGCTCAAACGCAGAGAGCAATTACTGTCTGGCAGCAGGGCTCAGTCAGGCGTTGGATTATATAAAAAATCTTCACTTCGGCAAAGAAGAAATAGAGTATCTTCGCAGTACGGGTGAATTTAAAGATGACTTTTTGGATTATCTTGCCACGTTTAAGTTTACGGGGGATATTTACGCGGTAGAGGAAGGTACCGTCGTTTTCCCTTACGAACCTTTATTGATTGTTAAGGCACCGATAATGGAAGCACAACTCGTCGAGTCGGCGTTGCTGAATATCATGAATTTTCAAACGCTGATTGCGACTAAGGCAAGCAGAATAACCCGTGCCGCTTATCCCGGCAAAGTTATCGAGTTCGGGCTCAGGAGAGCGCAGGCACCGGACGCGGCGATTTACGGCGCGCGAGCGGCGATAATCGGCGGATGCAACAGCACGAGCAACGTTTTGGCGGCGCAGATGTTCGGTTATCCGCCAAAGGGTACTCATGCTCATAGCTGGATAATGTCTTTTCCGAGCGAGATAGACGCTTTCCGCGCTTATGCCGAAATTTATCCTAACAGTTGTTTATTGCTGGTCGATACTTACGACACTTTAAACAGCGGCATTCCCAACGCCATTACCGTATTTAAAGAAATGCGGGCAAAAGGTTTAAAACCTTCGGGAATCCGTCTTGACAGCGGCGATTTGGCGTATTTGAGCAAAAAGGCGCGCCAGATGCTGGACGCAGAGGGCTTTAATGACGTCAAGATTTTCGCAGGAGGAGACCTTGACGAATACGTCGTCACCAGTCTTAACCTTCAGGGTGCAAAAATCGACTTGTACGGAATAGGTACGAAACTAATCACGAGCTTTACCAATCCGAGCCTCGGCGGCGTTTACAAGTTGGCGGCTATCCAAGACGAAAACGGCATGCAACCCAAGATGAAAATAAGCGACAATCCCGAAAAGGTAACCAATCCCGGTGAAAAACGCATATATAGATTCGTTAATAAAACCACGGGTAAAGCTATTGCCGACGTTATATGTCTTGCCGACGAAAAAATCGACGAAACGAAACCGTACACGTTGATTCATCCCGTAGACAGATGGAAGACCAAAGAGGTAAAAAACTTTACCGCAGTACCTTTGTATAAAAAAGTAGTAGAAAATGGCGTGCAAATATACGATTGCCCGCCGCTTGAGAGAGTCTGCCAACACGCTCGCGAGAGTCTCGACGGATTTTGGGAGGAGTACAAGCGCATAGAGAGACCGCAGTTGTACAAGGTCGATTTATCCGAAAAACTGTACGATTTAAAACAATCGATGCTTTCAAAATTGGGTAAACGTTAAAGTCGAAGGTGAACGATGATTTGCATTAAACAAGTAAAAAAAGAAGTTATCTTGGATTTGGCTTTGTCTTGCGGACAGGATTATTTTATTGCAGCCGATGAAAAAATCGGTACAATCCATGTCGCGTATTTCGATGATGACGGCAGTGTCGTCGGGTGTCTGTCGATGTCCGTCACGGCAAAGACCTGTTTCGAGTCGATACCGCAATACAAGATAGACGGTATAGCGGTTAAAGAAAACAAGCAAAACGGCGGTATAGGCTTTGCGTTGTTAAAGATGGCGGAGTTTATCGCGCTCAACAATCAAGTCGGTTGCGTGTGGCTCGATAGCAACGCCGCGTTTGCCGGTTACTTTAAAAAACACGGGTACTCGATGCAAACCGTAGCTCACGCGCTCGTTAAATACCCCGAGGATCATTGTTGCTCGTCATGCGTCGATTGCAGTCAAAATAACGTTTGCAGCATTAAGCATGAGTGATTTAATTTTCAAGGTCGAGATTTTCGGCAAAAAAAGCTTTGTCGTCGATAAACTCGCTCGGGGTTACTCCGAGACCGTTGGCTAACAAAATAACAGTCTTTAAACTGATGCCTTTAGTGCGTCTTTGCATTATACTTTTTATAGTGGCAAACGGAACACCCGAAACCTGAGCGAGTTTGTATTGAGTCATATCGTCATCCATGTATTTATAAAGCCTTTCGACGACGGCGTCGTTTAATGTTTTCATAACTTTTTTCTCCGTCGTTAGTTTGCTTAAAAAACATCAAAATATGTGTGTGTCTGAAAACCTTTTTGCTATCGATTACAATAGGAGAAAAAACAATGGATAAAAATGAATATACGATTCGTCGGGAAAGACAAGAAGATCATCGGGAGGTTGAAAACCTCGTGAGAGAGGCGTTTTACAACGTTTATCGTCCCGGTTGTCTCGAGCACTACGTTTTAAATCAATTGCGAGACAATACCGATTTTATCGCTCAACTCGATTTCGTGTTAGAAAAAGACGGAAAAATCATCGGACAAAACGTATTCGTTAACGCAACGGTGAGAGCCGACGACGGCAAATCTATCCCCGTCGCCACGATGGGACCTATCTGTATCGCGCCGGAGTTAAGAGGGCAGGGCTACGGAAAAATCTTGCTGGACTTTACTTTGGATAGAGCCAAGGAGTACGGCGTCAAAGCCGTCTTGTTTGAGGGTGATATCGGTTTTTACGGCAAAAGCGGTTTCGATTACGCAAGCAAATTCGGTATTCGTTATCACGGATTGCCGGAGGGTGCAGACGATTCGTTTTTTCTTTGCAAAGAGTTGGAAAAAGGTTTTTTCGACGGAGTAACGGGAGAATACGCTACGCCTAAATGTTATTTTGTGGACGAAGCGGACGCGGAGGAATTTGACAAAACTTTTCCCGCAAAAGAAAAATTGAAACTAAAAGGACAGATTTTTTAATAAAGAAATCGATAAACGTAAAAAGTCCTTCACGATTGATTAAATCGATTGACATGAAAAGTGCGACATGGTATAATACCGTTGTTCCGTGAGGGAGTAGTAACCGTTTGTTTGAGACGGAACAAGTCAACATACTGATCGTTTTTTTCGGTCTGGCTTGTTTTAATTTACGAGACTTGCGTAGAGCTATAGCGGCTGTGCGTTGGTGGAGTTTATCGTGTGTCGACAAACCCGAGTATAGCGTATTATACTCGGGTTTATTTTTTTGCTGGAGGATAAAAACGGCAATGTGGAACTTTACTTATTTTTTCAACAACGTTTTGCTCGGAGTCGGGTTGGCGATGGACGCTTTTACCGTGTCGCTTGCCAACGGGCTTAACGAAAAGGACATGAATAAAGCAAAAACTTGCGGTATTGCGGGGATATTTGCTTTCTTTCAGGCGCTTATGCCGATGGTTGGCTGGGTGTGCGTACATACGATTTTAACGTATTTTCAGGCATTTGAACGCTTTATCCCTTGGATTGCGTTGGTGTTGCTTGTTTTTATCGGTGGCAAAATGCTGATAGAAGGTATACGCAACAAAGGCGACGAAGAACCTACCAAAGTCGGCATACTTGCTTTGTTGGTGCAGGGAGTGGCTACGTCGATAGACGCGCTTTCCGTCGGATTTACGATTGCCGAATACGATTTTTTAATGGCTTTCGTCGCCGCGATGATTATTGCCGCGGTAACTTTTGCCATATGTATGCTCGGGCTGTTTATAGGTAAAAAATTCGGTACGAAACTTGCGGGCAAAGCGACGATTTTGGGCGGAATAATACTAATCGGGATAGGCGTAGAAATATTTTTAACGGGCATCTTGGGTTAACGTTTTACTGTCGCAGTATTTAAATATAATTGCCAAAAAGGCTGTTTAAGTCGTCAATCAGCGCGTTTAAGTCGCCAATGCGGCGATTTTGTCCGAGAGGGGTTTATTGAAAGCGATTATCGCGAAATAAAACTCGGGCTTGCGTTTTTTTAAAAAGCATGGTAAAATATTTTAAAAGCGGTAATTGTCGTTACCGAAAAAAACAAGGAGTATTGACAATGAAAGACGATTGCATATTTTGTAAAATAATCAAAGGTGAAATTCCGTCGTTTAAAATTTATGAGGACGAAAAGACGTATGCGTTTTTGGATATCAAACGCGACGTGGTCGGGCATACGCTCGTTATCCCCAAGAAACATTTTGTTAACCTTCTCGATTGCGACGACGAATACCTGACCGCCGTAATGGATACGGTCAAAAAAATTTCACGTCATTATACGGAAAATTGCGGTTTTAGCGGCGTTAATCTCATCAATTGCAGCGGACTCAGCGCGCAACAATCGGTATTTCACTTTCACGTCCACGTTATTCCCCGCCGTGACGACGACGGATTAAACCTGTGGCCTCTCGGCGACGGCGACGAAAACATGGATTTGGAGCAGGTAAAAAAAGCGTTGGAGATAAAGTAACCGACGTTTAATCGGGTACGCTTGACGGTAAAAGTCGTTTGTTATTCGACTTTTACCGCGTTTTCGTGCAATTTTTTTAATGCTGTGTTATTAATAAAAAAGAAAATGAATAATACGTTGATTAGACCGATAGGCGAAAGAGACAGGACGCGAGTCGTCGAAATGATGAGGGAGTTTTACTCGTCGGAGATGGTTTTTACCGACGGTTCCGACGAAATATTCAACGCGGATATAGACGCTTGTATAGGCGACTGTCCGTTTGTCGAAGGCTACGTTTTTGAAAGCGACGGCGTTTTGCAAGGGTACGCTATGATTGCAAAGAGTTTTTCCACCGAGTTCGGCAAAAAGTGCATATGGCTCGAGGATATATTTATCGGTGAAAAATACAGGGGACTCGGCATAGGAAGTCGTTTTTTGCGTTATATAGAGGAAAAATACCCCGATTCCGTCTTTCGTCTCGAGGTGGAGACTGAAAATGCTCGTGCCGTACACGTCTATAAAAAATGCGGTTACGGCGTCCTCCCGTATATGGAAATGAAAAAATAACTCGGCAAAAGTCTTTTGTCAAGTTGACGAAGCCATGTCGACGGAGCCGAGCCAAGCGACGGAATAGCGATTGTTACCATTAGGTCAATCGCGTCACCCAAGGGGTGAGATTTCCCGATTGCGCGAAAAAAAGTAAATAAAAAGCACTCGTCAAAAAAAAGTAACGAGTGCTTAATGTGGCACCTCCAAGGGGAATCGTAAGGAGCCCCGCTATCGGAGCCGAGCTAAGCGACGGAATAGCGATTGCTACCATTAGGTCAATCGCGTCACCCAAGGGGTGAGATTTCCCGATTGCGCGAAAAAAAAGTAAATAAAAAGCACTCGTCAAAAAAAGTAACGAGTGCTTAATGTGGCACCTCCAAGGGGAATCGAACCCCTGACTTCGCCGTGAGAGGGCGGCGTCCTAACCGCTAGACTATGGAGGCATACGCCAAAGCTCTATTAATGTACCACAAAACAAAAAAAATAGCAAGTTTTTTAAACAAACTTTTTAATAATTATTTTTGCATTTTAAAAAGCCGTTAAATTCTCTTTTGTCCGTTGCTTTTTACCTCGATGCGGATTAAAGCCAAACTTTAAATTAAAATATACATGCATTAAAATATTCGCTAAAACCGTTGTAAAGTTGCGTATTTTATGCTAAAATAATATGATGAATAATGTCGTACTTGACCGAGATGTCGTAAAGACCTACAATCCTATCGTGCTTGCATTTGTCGGCGATGCCGTGCATACTCTTTTCGTTCGCCAAAATTTAGCCGTCAATAGCGATTTTAAGTCGGGAGAATTGCATAAACGTGCCAAAAACGTCGTTTGCGCAACGCATCAAAGCAAAATGGCGGAAAGTGTTTTGCCCGACTTGACGGAAGACGAAAGAGACGTGTTTTTCAGAGCAAGAAACGCGCATGTCAAGAGCGTTGCGAAAAACGCAACGCTGACGGATTATAAAAAAGCGAGCGGATTGGAGGCTGTTTTCGGCTTTCTTTACCTTACGGGACAGTACGAGCGGTTGCAACAACTTTTAAAAATCGGAGAAGAACAATGAATATAGAGGGAAGAAACGCCGTACTCGAGGCGTTAAAAAGCGATACTACTTTTGAGTCGCTGTTGGTCGAAAAAGGCATGCAGCACAATATCGTTGCAATGGCGCGCGCCAAGGGTGTAAAAGTTCAATACGTAGACAAATCGGTTCTCGATAAAATCAGCGTAACGAAAAAACATCAGGGTTTTATCGGAAAGATAACCGATTTTGAGTACTGCGACGTCGAAGATATTTTAAACCTTGCCAGACAAAGGGGCGAAGACGCTTTCGTCGTGGTGCTCGACGGGGTAGAAGATCCCCACAATCTCGGGAGTATTTTGCGCGTTTGCGAGTGTGCCGGAGTACACGGTGTGATTATTCCCAAAAACCGCGCAGTCGGCGTAAACGAAACCGTGATAAAAACGTCTGTCGGCGCAACTCAGCACATGTCGGTTGCTCGCGTGTCCAATCTCAGCAATGCGGTTGCCGATTTAAAGCGCGCGGGGCTTTGGGTTTACGCCGCCGACATGGACGGACAGGATATTTATTCTACCGACCTCAAGGGAAAAATCTGTCTCGTCGTTGGAGGAGAGGGCAAAGGCGTCGGTAAACTACTCAAAGAAAACTGCGACGGCGTGGTTGCGTTGCCTTTAAAGGGCAAGGTCAATAGTTTAAACGCCTCGGTCGCGTGCGGTGTCGTCGTTTACGAAGCACTACGTCAACGCCTTAAAGGTTAAATCAAATGAAAAAAGACAAAGACGCAACGGATTTATTCGTGCTCGAAGAAACGCTTGACGTCAAAGATTTGACGGACGAGACCATATTGGCGGCGCGAGACGGCGATCAGAATGCGATGGAAAAAGTTTTTGTCGCATACAAAAGTATGGTGCGCGGACTTGCTAACAGCTATTTTCTGGTCGGCGGCGATAAAGAAGATTTGCTGCAAGAGGGAATGTACGGTTTATACAAAGCCGTGCGTGATTTTAAGATGGGCAAAACTTCCTTCGGTACGTTTGCACACACTTGCATATCGCGACAGATTATCAACGCGGTCAAACGTTACTCGGCGTATAAAAACAAACCGTTGGCGGATTTCGTTTCTTTGGACGAAATCGCCGCTACGGAGTTGGTTTCGGACAGCGATCCGCTTGAAGAAACGATAGAAAGAGAGTTTAAATCCACGCTCGTCCAAAGGATACGGACTCGTTTGTCGCCTTTGGAGACCAAAGTTGTAGGATTGTTCGTCAAGGGTTATTCTTACGACGAAATCGCCGCTTTAATCGGCAAAAGCCCCAAAGCGGTAGACGGTGCGTTGCAACGCGCGCGAAAAAAACTTTGTTAACCACTAATACGGAGGACAGTCATGGGACATTTGGCGTTGTACAGGCGTTTTCGCCCTCGTACTTTTGACGAAATAGTAGGACAATCGCATGTTACCGTTACGCTTAAAAATCAAATAAAATCGGGCGAAATCAGTCACGCATATCTTTTTTGCGGCACACGGGGTACGGGTAAAACCACCGCCGCAAAAGTTTTCGCGCGTGCGGTAAATTGTCTTGACAGCCATGACGGCAATCCGTGCCTCTCTTGCGAAAACTGCCATGACGGCAATCCTGTCGACGTGGTCGAGCTGGACGCCGCCAGCAACAACGGCGTCGATTATATCAGAGATATAGTAGAGAGGGCGGCGTTTTCACCGGTAAACGGCAAGTACAAAGTATATATAGTGGACGAAGTTCATATGCTCAGCGCAAGTGCCTTCAACGCCTTTTTAAAGACATTAGAAGAACCCCCGTCCCACGCTGTTTTTGTCCTTTGCACGACCGAACCGCAAAAAATCCCGCAAACGATACTCAGTCGTTGTATGCGTTTTGATTTTCGTCTCGTGTCGGTTTCGGATTTAGAAAAACTACTCACAAGGATACTGCACGACGTCGGAGCCGTAGCCACCCCCGAAGCGATAACGGCAATTTGCACCGCGGGCGAGGGCAGCGTGCGCGATACGTTGAGCATTGCGGACAGATGCCTTGCTTTTTCCCGCGGGGCAGTACTCGGATACGACGACGTAATGAATATACTCGGCGCAACCGACAACGCGTCGGTAGAGAGGTTGGCGACTGCTATCCTCGACGACGACGTTGCGACGATACTGACCGAAATAAAAAGTCTGACCGACGCAGGCAAAAACGTCGTATCGTTGTCGTCGGATTTGGCGGCTGTTTTCAGAAACGTAGTCATGTGCAGTACCGTGTCTGACGCAAAACGTTTGCTTAATCTTCCCGAAAACCGTTTTGAGTTTTTTGACGTCGCCGCTAAAAAATATAACGTAAAAAAAGTTTTGTATGTGCTCGACGTTTTTGCGGGTATCGAAAACGATTTGAGATTTGCGCTCAATCCGACTTTGTTGCTCGAGGCGATTGCGTTGCGTGCGGCGGCGGGTACGGGCGAGGTAAATACGGACGATTTGCAGTCGCGCGTCAACCGATTGGAGCGCAAGGTTGAGGAATTGTCGAGGCAAATCGTGATGCCCGTTTCGGCTGTTAATCGGCGTGACGAGGTTGCGCCGCCACTAAACGGTTCTCCCTCGCAACAACAGCCACGACAGCCGTCCGCAACGGTTATCGGCAAGGACGGGGTAAAAGAAACGCCGTCCGCAAAAGCTGGTCTTCCGTCAGGCGGAGCAGTGTGGGGCAAGGTGATAGCGGCGTTGAGGGTAAGTGACGAGGCGGTTCTTTTTAATGTTTGCGAGAGCGTCGAAAAAGTATTTGTCGAACAGGAGTCAGCCCTCGTCGTGTTGGTAAAAAGCGGCGGATACGCCATATTGACGCGGCAGGACAACAAGGATTTGATTCAAAAAACGGTGAGTAGGTACAGCCCTTATCGTTTTGTCGTCAGACTTGCGGAAGACAAAGACTCGTGGGAGCAAACTCTCAAACAGTTTAAAAACATTGCCGGCGACGTGCCCATATACGTTGACGGCAAAAAGGTCAATTGACGGCAACGGGTGTCGGTAAAGCGACGTAAAAACAGTAAAATAAATAAACAAAAACAAAAAATAATAAAAAAGAAAAAAGGAGATTTTTTTTATGGCAGGTTTCAAAGGATACGGCGGCGGCAATATGCAGGCTATGCTCCGTCAGGCACAACAAATGCAACAAAAACTCAAAGAGGCGCAAGAAGAACTCGAAGAGTTGCAACTCGAAGGTAGCGCAGGCAGCGGGCTGGTCAAAGTGGTGGTCAACGGCAAAAAAATCGTTTCGTCCGTCACAATCGATCCCAAAGCAGTCGATCCCGACGACGTAGAGATGCTCGAGGACCTCGTGACGGCGGCTCTCAACGACGCATACGACAAAGCGGACGAAGAGTACGAAAGGCTCATGGGACCGTTTCAGGCACTTGGAGGCATGTTGTAATTGAGAGAGTTTATAGATCCGATCGCCCGTCTCGTCAATCAATTCAGTAAATTGCCGGGAGTAGGACAAAAAACAGCTCAACGTTACGCCTACAGGATTCTCGATATGTCGTCCGCGCAGGTCAGAGAGTTTGCAGACGTCCTCGTCGCCACCAAAGAAACCGTACGTTTTTGCTCGGTTTGCGGCAACTTTACCGAAAGCGAGAGATGTCGGATTTGCGACGACGCGTCGCGCGACCACTCCGTCGTTTGCGTGGTCAGGGACGCGAAAGATATTTTGGCGATAGAAAAGATAAACGAGTACAAGGGCGTTTATCATGTCCTCGGCGGACTCTTAAACCCGATAGAAAACGTCGGACCAAACGACTTGCATATCAAATCGTTGATGACTCGTCTCGACGGCTCGGTAAAAGAAGTGATAGTCGCAACCAACCCGACGGTAGAAGGAGAAGCAACGGCAATGTACCTTGCCCGACTTATCAAACCTCTCGGCGTCAAAGTGACGCGTCCCGCGCAGGGGGTTTCCGCAGGCAGCGAGTTGGAGTATACCGACAACGCCACTCTGACTCAGGCATTGGAAAACCGAAGAGAAATCTGACCGTTTTTTTAATGCAGTTAAAAATCTTTATACACTTATAATCAACTAAGAGATGGTTTTTTTTGATTATAATGTCATCGATGAAACATCGATGGAAAATAAATCGTTTTAATAGTTTCATTTCAATAATATTTTGCAGATAGGGAGAAATTTTGGTGTTAAAAACATATGAAAAACACAAAGCAAATATATGCTTTTTAGTTGGTCTAATGTTCTTATGTATCACTGTTTTTTTTAGCTGTTTTTTTACTGACTCGGGTATTGATAAGTTATATTCCGAAACGATGAAAAAAACAGTAGAAATTCGATGTTACAACACCGAAAACAACATAAACTATGCAACGGGTTGTGTTATTTCGGAAGATGGAGAAATATTGACAAATAAACATGTTATAATGACTAAAGACGATATCTTTCAATATGTTGAGGTAAGATTTTATACTGATGATGAATTTATCCGCTCAGAGGTTATTAAGGTATCAGAAACAGAAGATTTGGCTTTAATAAAAGTAAATCAAAAAACAAAAGATGCTTTTGCTATAGGTAAAAGCGTAAAAGGAGGTGAAAGAGTATTTACTATAGGAAATCCTAATGGTTTTGGGTTGTCTTTTACTGAAGGAATAGTATCTTCGCCGTTGAGATATGTCAAATATGAAGGAAAAGAAATAAAAACAACACAAACTTCGCTCATTATCAATGCAGGGAATAGTGGGGGACCGTTGTTTAATACAAGTGGAGAACTTATTGGCTTGGTTACATTTAGAATACGTAATAATTCGGGAGACATAATTCAGGGTGTTTCGTTTGCGCTGCATTATTCTGTGCTTCAACAATTTTTACAATAAATTGATTTTTTTTGAGTTGTGCGAATGGAAATAGAAAGATAAAAACTAAGTCAAGTAGGGAGAATATATGAAAAATTGTAAAATCAAAATCGAATGTATTTCGGTTATTTTATCCGCAGTTTTATTAATAGGATTTTTGTTGCCTTCATTCCAATTGAGTAATATTTTTGACTTGGGTGTAAGTGAAAATGTAAGGACGATAACTGCAAATGAGATTTTTAATGTATCCATAGAAGATGAAATTGAACTTTTTTTAAATCAATTTGACGATTACGAATGTATAGTAGATGAAGATTTAGAACAAGTATTGGTGCGAGAAACGAAGTGTTTGGATGGTGCTGTAACAGTTTACGAAACTTATATTAATTATATGGCCAATGAGTTGAGGGCATTTACTGTAATACTTAGGTCATACAATGAGGAGGGCATGTTAGAAACGGAGGATTGTTACGCAGTTCAATTGTATTACGAGACGGAAGAGGATGAGTATTATATAGTTTTTGGAAATGAGATGATTTCCATAAGCGAGCTTGTCGGAACAGATGTTTTAGAAAATTGTATTGCGATAGCGGATGATATTGCCGTGTCCGTTGCGTTATTAGCTGTCACGGCGGTGATAGTCTGTCATCCTTACATAAAGACGATAGTTACGACGGTGGTGACTACTGTAGTTAGTTGGGTTAAGTCGCTTTGGCGTTGGCTCAATGGTGTATTTATTACCAAAAAGGTAACAACTACGACTGTCGAGCCGGTTGTATATTATCGTACAAATATTTTTTCTCGAGATTTTGAATTAGAAAGAGTTGAAGCAACGGATGTTGCGTGTGAGGTATCGCGTGATGCGGGTGGGTATTATTTGGCTGTTGTGGTTGGCTCAATTGTATATATTTCGATTGAAACTATAACGGAGAGCGAAGCGGTTGCTGTGCTTGCTTCAAATATTGACGTAAGAATAGAAGAAACAGATTTTCAATTAAATACATATACAGCAGGAGAAATGGATGCTGAGAGTATAGCCTTGCAAGCGGCAAATTATAACGGACTTTTGGAAATTACGAGACATACTTATCATAATCGAGGAGGAACGAAGAAGGGTATCTATTTTGAGCATTATCATCCCGGACCTTCTTATATGCATGGATTGCCGCACAGCTTTTTTGGTGTTCCGATGATAGTGGTATAGCGGGTACGGGTATGAAAAAGGACATGAATGAGTTATATCGTCGGTTTGTTGACGAGATTGATATGTGGCAGCGGAAAATAGATAGATACAATCAAAAAAATCATTTGCCGCTTGTGGGAGCAAATAGTAGAACGATTGAGCAAGAAGAAAACATAATTATCAACAAATATGGAGGAAAAAAGTTAAATACAGAGTACTTTTACGAGCATTTAACCGATTTTTTCGG
The DNA here is from genome assembly GCA_964612455.1 of uncultured Subdoligranulum sp. GTDB lineage: Bacteria > Bacillota > Clostridia > Christensenellales > CAG-314 > SFEB01. The sequence continues at coordinate 38,138 of CAZTCB010000002.1, forward strand.
CGACAAAGAGTGCGTAGAGTATTATCAACGGGTATCCCCGTGTAAAATAATTTTTGCAAAAACGGAGGAAATTATACCTGATGATTATTTTTATTCTTTCTATCTGATTCCGATTGATAGAGCACAAAAAAAAGACGTAAATTATGGTAGAGAGGTAGTTGTTTATATAACATCAAGAGACGGAATAAATGTTTACGTAAGTGGATTTATGAATGAGTACATACTGTCTTCAAGAGAGAATATAAATGAGTTTCATTCGGCGATGTCTTATTACGCAGGAGGAATCGCTGTTTATTATCGGGAAATAGAAGACAAAATATAATATTAATATTCGAAATCAAATTGAGGAATATAGATCGACGAGTATTATTTCATATGTGATTGCTTTACCTCGTAAACGAGTGGTACCGATGACGTACGAGATAAAATCATGGCGATATGAATATGTAAAAATAATGTAAAAGACTTGACATCTCAAAGACTTTATTTTAAAATGAATAAAAGTGGGTTTCGTTCAGGTGGCTCATCGATACGAAAACCATGAAAATTTTAGGAGGTTTTTTATGAAAAGAACAAAATTGCATGTTTTTACTGCAGTAGCGTTGACCGCGCTTGTTTTATTGTCGGTTGTGTTTTATTGCGATTGCGTGCAGCCTGAAAAAGTATCTGCAATAGATAGCGATACTTTTTCGAGTATGACAGAGATTCATTACTATAGTGATTCTGCACCGCGGGTGTCTCCGGCGACCTTTTCGGCAAATTTTACAACGCCGATACAATATCACTATCTGTTTGACCTTACCGAACAGGATCTTGACGATATGCTTTTAAACGGTGATTTTTCATTCGGTAGCGAGTACACTCTCATTATTTTTGAGATAAGGCGCGATATTATTGATGGTAGTGTTTTGGAAAACGTCTTTAGTGAGTTTAAGGCGCATGGTTGCTATATCATTTTTAATAGTGCGTATTTTTCGTACGAATACTCTAATACCGATTTTACCAATTACGTAGACGAATTTTTGCTGTGTTCGTTTGATTTTTTCTACTTATTCGTAAAGCAGACCGTATTTGATATTTTGAATGTTCAATCGGGTATAGATAATTCATGCATATTGTTGGACGGTAGATGGTTTTCGGACGTGGGTGACTTTAGTGCAGATATGGAGACAATGTGCGACTCTTCTCCGTTTTTAAAAATATTAATGCGGCAACTTTGCATACAGTTAGGTATGTCGTACGATAGGGATTATGACGTGATCGTGCAGGAGTTACGGAGTAGAAATGTACATCTATTGGTAAATATAGGTAACTATATGTATGTTGATTTACTGCACGATACGGATCAAGTGAGTCCGATTATTGTGAGTGACGGTATATATATTAATGTACATGAACGTAACGACTTACGTTATTATTTTTCTGGATATACATTGTACGCCATGGGACAATGGAGTTTAGAAAGCGAGTTTTATCATTTACTCTTAAGTATTCAAGAAACGTCTGGTGATGATGTAGAGGTTTACGTTTTTGAGGTTGATCCGATAGTATACGGTCACGGACTGAGGATACATAGTGATACGGATTTAGTTACTTCTTACGGCGGTTATTATAGTCCTGTTGAGTATGAAATAGACATACTCCTTGATGAATTGATTGCCGGTGGATTAAGATAAAAAGAGATTAGGAGGTTTTTTATGAATAGGATTAAAATAACACGATACGTTGTTCTATTATTACTCGTTTGTTGTCTTTGTCTTGTTTTGGGTGCTTGTACACCAAACACGCCGGAGCCGACGCCGGAGCCTACACCGACGCCGAGCGAGCCTACTACCGTACAACTCGATGCCCCCGCAAACGTAGTGTTGGACGAAAATAACAGACTCAACTGGGACGCGGTAGAAAACGCTGATTTTTACACGATAAAAATCGACGATAAACAATACAAGAGCAAAAACCCGTATTACAACTTCAGCTCTTACTTGGGTAGGAGTACGACGGTTTATATCAAGGCAACGGGTGACGGCGAGAGTTATACCGATTCCAAATGGACGGTTTTTGAGTATAAGATTCCGGCACCGTTAAAGTACAAATTGCTGGATGACGGGAGCGGATACGAAGTCAGCGCGTTGGACGAAACCGACCTCAATCCGGAAGGTTATAGGGGTACGCTCGTTATCCCCGATTATTACGAAGGATTGCCGGTGACGAAAATCGCAGACGAAGCGTTTTTCTCGCAAAAATCCCCCGACGGTAACAAAGTGACGACTACGATACAGTTTCCCGCACAGCTTAAGGTAATAGGACTACACGCGTTTTCCTATTTTAAAGCGTTGGAGTCTATAGAAATACCTGCTTCCGTAACGAAAATAGACTATTGGGCATTTTCAGGTTGTACGGCGTTAAAGACAGTCACGTTAAACGATGGTTTACAGACTATTGAGTCGGGGGCGTTTAAGAATTGCTCTGCTTTAACCAAAATAGTTATCCCTGATACCGTAACGAGTCTGGGCGGCAGTGTGTTTGACGGTTGTACAAAGTTGTCTAAGATTACTTTGTCGGCAAATCTGCAGGCAATGGGGAGAGATGTATTTGCTAATACCGCTTGGTATACCAAGCAAGCACTCGGCTATGTTGTCTTGCGCGGGGATCTCTTGTACGGATATAAAGGAGACGTCCCTGCGGTTATCGATGACCTCCCCGAAGAGATAAAGTATATAGGCGGCGGCGCGTTTGCGGAGACTGACCTCGAGTCGATTGTGTTACGCGACGGTATGGTTATTTTTGAAGGTGCTTTTTCAAATTGCAAAAAATTAAAAACCGTTCGTTTACCGTCTGATTTAAAAGTGTTGCCGGAGTTTGCGTTTAGCTATTGTACGAGTTTAACCGAGTTAATCATTCCGAAAACGGTGACGACGATAGAGACATCCGCACTCCTTGTTTCTGCCAATACAAAAATGTATTATTGCGGCACGTTGGAGGATTGGGATAAAATAGCCGTGGCAGACAGCTACTTAAAGTCGTACGTCATGTTTTATTCCGAAACCCAACCTACCGATGCGGACAACAAGTATTGGCATTACGATGCCGACGGCAATAAAGCGGTATGGCAAAAGAAAGAGGAGAATACGACGGAATAAACATATTGATAGGATAAAATATTTTGATAAATCAACACCCCGAAAGCTTTTTTTAAGACTCTCGGGGTGCTTTTTTGTAGTTTGGTTAAGGTAAAAAACGCATGAAAAAAGACTTAAAATCACATCCGATTCTAAGTCTTTTTTCTGGAGGCGCCACCCGGAATCGAACCGGGGGATATAGATTTTGCAGACCTTTGCCTTACCGCTTGGCCATGGCGCCGAATGTGGAGCGGGAGACGGGATTCGGACCCGCGATATCTGCCTTGGCAAGGCAGCGCTCTACCACTGAGCCACTCCCGCGAAATCTAACGCTCGTATATCATAACAAATATTATAAAAAAAATCAAGGAATTTAATCCAAATTATTGAAAATTTTTTTTATCTATGATAAACTCTACTTGACCATCAAAAAGGAGAGTATATGGATAAATTTTTTCTTTCTACGGACAGTACTGCGGATTTATACGCACACGAGGTAGACGAGCTACGTTGCGGCTTTTTACCGCTGACGATAACAATCCAGCGCGACGGCAATACGGAGTTTTTGGCCGACAACTTTACGACGGAAAAACAATATTACGATTTTTACGACGCGCTTAAAGACAAATCGGTATCCATCACGACGTCCAAAAACAACACTGAGATACATCGCGCTTATTTTGAAAAGCTGGCGAAGGAAGGGCATATGGACGTTTTGCACTTTACTATAGGCTACGGACTCGCCAATACTCTCGACAACGCGGAGGAGGCGGCGCAACTTGTCAAACAGACTTATCCTGACTTTAATCTCAAGGTCGTGGAGAGTTGTACCACTACCGTCGGTCAGGGTATGCTCGTCCGTATCGCGGCAAAACTCAGAGACGAGGGAAAGACTATCGACGAGGTGTACGCTCATTGTCAAGAGGTCAAACATCGTATTCAGCACTTTATCATGGTGGACGACTTGTTTTATCTCAAGCGCGGCGGCAGAGTCAGCGGCGCGGCGGCGGCGGTCGGCACCATTATTCAACTGAAAGTAGTCATTACCTTTGATAAAGAAGGCAAACTAAAGGTCATCAAAAAGATTCCCGGGGGGAAACGCAAGTGCGAAAAAGCTATCTTTGACGACGTGGATACCTTTACCTTTGACCGTGACGATTTTTATCCCATCGTGGTGCACACGGGTAACGCGGAGTTTGCCGAGCAGGTTGCGGACGATATTAACGAAAAATACGGTTTTCGCCCCGAGATAAGGCTCATGGGACCGACTATCTCCTGCCATATCGGTCCGGGCGGTGTGGCGTTTGCCTTTATTGCGAAAGAGCAAAGACCGTATTGACGATTTTAATCGATATCGACTGTTGTCGATTGTGGTTAATAAATATGCTAAACGTCAGGATTCGGAAAAAACCGAATCCTTTTTTTTAATGTAAAAAGTGTTTTCGTTTCGTATCGTGTTGTTTGTCGACCGGGCTTATTTGGTTTTAACGGGCGACTGAGATTAAATTCAGTTTGAGTACTTTTGTTATTTTTGCCGTTTTTGCTAAAAAAACACAATATAATTTTTGACAATATTGAGTGAAAAAAACGACATTAAATTTTTAAAAAAGTATTGCATTTTTGTCGTTTTTGATGTATAATGATAAAAACCGATTGGTTGCTCGATAAATATAGATGTCGTCCGCTCCGTTAACCGATGGCAACTACCGATATTACGACGGCGACGGCAAACCTGTCAAATGGTGACGTCTCGGTGTCTTTATTGTATCTACGTTTCCCCGTAGTCACGCATATATTGTTGTGATGAAAACAATCAAAAAGGAAAAGGAGATGTATCATGAAGAAAACAAAAATGCAAGTCGTCACGGTCATTGTAGTTATTTTACTCTTGTTGATTGTGTCGACGTCCTTAGGTGCGAGTATTCAAAAAGCGCAGGCATATTCGCCTGATTATAGCCCGACGCAATACTCGATTTATTACTTTTTTGACTATTATCCGACTTTGGGTAGAGACGTATTGTCTAATACGTTTGGGTATTACAGTGTTTTTTACGACGCCCAATGGATTGACAGTGACGAATTTGACTCGCTCGTGACCAACTGGTATTTTAGCGGAATTGCATCCAATACCCTTGCATCCAATACCATAGTAATAATCGATATAAAAACTTTTAAACCAGATGCTGATACGTTGGAGCTTTTGTTCTTAAACCTTAAGGTATTTCAGGGTTGTCAGACGATATTTATTACTCCGTATGAGGAGTACGAGTACGGTGACACTACTTTCGTATCCTGCGTAGACAAGTATTTTGTGACGTATTTTGAAGAAATAAACGTCATGATACGCCAAATGTATGACGATAGTTATGACAACTCAGAGGGTGCATTGGCGAATAAAATGTTTTTGCTTGACAACCGTCTGGTAAATGTTACAGGATACAATCAAGGCGCACCCATAGAGATTTTACTTGAGTCGTCGCCTTTCTTGCGTGAGCTTTTCAGTGAATATAGCGTAGGCGAAGACATGATGTATGAGAACTATACCGAATTTTTAACGGATTTGCACAATACCTATAATACGTATTTTCTTGTACACTTGGGCGGAGATGAGTTTGTAGATATTTACGACTGGGTGTTGTATAGAGGCAGTTATTTGAGCGAAATGGAGAGTGACAGTGGTTTGAGCAGTGATGTTGCTTGTGCGGTCGGGTTTTGGAACTTAGACGGCGATTTTTACAACTTTATCTGGCGTTCGCAAATTGAAGCGTCGGCAGATTCGGAAAATAATACGGATTTACGTGCATACGTAATCGACATAGACCCGATTTTGTTAGGGACAGGTCCCGTAGTTACGGGGTTTAGCTGGATAGCTAACAGCTATAGTCAATATTTAACGGATAGAAACGATTTGTTGGCATATTTAGACGACATAACAGGAGGAAATTAATAATGAAAAATTTTAGTAAAAAAACGTGTATAGGTGTACTTTTGGTGTTGGCGGTATTGCTCGTTTTTTCTTTCGCCGGTTGCGAGCCGACGCCCGAGCCTGTGCCTAATGGTCCCGTTCAACTCGATTATCCGATAAATATAGTTGCCGTCCGTAGACTCCTGACATGGGACGAGGTGAGTCATGCTACCGGTTACGTGGTAGAATTTAGGGGCACCGAGTATGAGACTACGGGGTGTAGTCTCGATTTGAGTTTTGATACCGGATACGGCGACGTGGAGATAAAGGTAAAAGCCAAAGGCGACGGCACCGACTACAGTGACTCGGAGTGGACGACAAAAACGATAACGTTAAATCAAAAAGTACAAACCGGCAGCGACGAGGCGGGGTTTGAGTACACTCTCTTGGCTGACGGGAGCGGATACGAAATATCTCTAGGTACCGCCAGCATTAAAGGCGACAAAGGCGTGATTACCATTCCCGAGTATTTTGGCGACTATCCCGTCAAACGCATAGCCGACAGAATGTTTTATATCAAAGGCGCAAGTTTCCTGACCGGTGTGGGGTGCAACAATCTGACGACAGGGATAATCCTTCCCGAACAGTTGGAGAGCATAGGGGAGAGAGCATTTATGGCTTTAATCGGGATAGAGTCTATGACTATCCCCAATAGCGTCAAAGATATAGGAGAGGCTGCTTTTTACGGGTGCGTAAATCTTAAAACCGTCAAGTTGTCTAAAAATCTTAAGACAATCCCCGATAAATGTTTTATGGCTACGGGTTTGGCGCAAATCAATCTGCCAAAGTCTGTCGAAACGATAGGTGTGCAAGCTTTTGCTGCGAGTGATACGCTCGGTATGAGCGGGACTGAATCAGACCTTAAGGAATTGACAATACCGAGCAACGTAAAAAATATAGGAAATTATGCCTTTATGGGGCGAGAAAAATTGGAAACGATAACCCTTAGTGCCGACAACTTGGAAAACTTTGGCATTAAGGTGTTTGAGGGTACTCGGTGGTATGAAAAACGCGGTGACGGATTGGTCATCCTTTACGGGGTGTTGCTTGGCTACAAGGGTACCGTTCAGTCGGGCTATGTATTGACTCTCCCGAGTAGCGTCAAAGTAATAGCGTCTATGGGGCTATCTGTCAGCGGTATAAAAAAGGTAATCATTCCCGACGGTGTGAGATTTGCGGGTGGCGAGCGTATCTTCGGCTCAGATTTGGAGGAAGTCGTCTTGCCGTCCGACCTGACGTCGATACCGGACAAAGCGTTTTATGCTTGTAGAAGACTCGAGTCGATTTCGTTGCCGAGTACTTTGACCGATATCGGAGACGAGGCTTTCAAGAGTTCGGGATTAAAGGAGATAGTCATTCCGTCGTCGGTGGTAGAAATCGGCGAAAATCCTTTTATCGGTTGTGATAATTTGGAGAGTATTTATTACGACGGCACGTCAAGCGAGTGGAACGCGTTGGTTAAAGAAAACAACGCCGACAATGCGGATGCTTTTGCGTCGGCTACGATATATACGTATTCGGCAACAACTCCGACAGACAACGGCAATTACTGGTTTTACGACAGCAACGGCAATCCTATCAAATGGTAGAGTCGTAGAATAACACTTTATAAAAAAACCAACCCGATACGTTTTACTGTATCGGGTTGGTTTTTTTAGATAAAACCGTTGAGCGGTCGTCTCTGTCGCGATGAGCAAATTTAAACCGATAATAAAGATAAGATAATAAAGATAAAAAAATATTCACCCGAAAAAAACGAGTGAATATTAGTTTTAAAGATATAAAAAGCGGGTGGCGATTATTCCGAAACGGTATCGTCGCTCTTTTTAGTCGCTTTTTTGGTCGCCTTTTTGGCGGCAGTCTTTTTAGCGGGTGCTTTTTCGGCTGCTTTGGCGGCTTCTCTCTCTTTGCGAGCGGTGTTGCGCGACTGTTTAATCGCCTCTGCCTCTTGCGCTTTGCGTTGCGCTGCGGCTTTTTGCTCGGCTTGTTTGAGAGTCTTGACGTCGGCTTTGACAACCACGACGCCGTTTTTAAGGAGGCTGAGAGCCTTACCTATCTGGGACTTGGCGTGGTTTGCTTTGTTTTTATGGATAACGCCCTTTGTAGCGGCGGAATCGATAGCACTGCTTGCGATGGGCAAAAGTCTCTCGGCTTCTTCCGCGTTGTTTTCGGAGATGGCGAGGTTAAACTTTTTGACCGCGGTCTTCATTTCGCTGAGAATCATTCTATTTTGAGCTCTCTTTTTGTCGATGACCAAAACTCTTTTTTTAGCGGATTTAATATTTGGCATATAAAAATACTCCTTAACCTAATTTTCAACCATAAAATTCTACCATGTAATCTTTTTTTTGGCAAGGATTTTTTAGCAAAATTTTGGTGTTTTTTGCAATTATTTTTTTGTTCGGCATAAAATTCAGGTGACGGAGGGGGTAATATGTCGAAAAAATGCGTGGCGGTGATAGACAGCGGCGTTGGCGGATTGAGCGTATTGAAAAGGTTGACGGAGGCGTTGCCGAGCGTCGATTTGGTGTACTTTGCCGACAACGCCAATCTGCCTTACGGAAACAAGGGCGTCGCCGAGTTGAGGGATATAGCGGCGGGCGCGGTAAAAAAGATTTCTGACAGATTTGACGCGGATTTGTTCGTCGTCGCGTGCAACACGCTGACGGCGGCGGCGATAGACGAGTTGAGAGGTAGGTTTTTAAACAAAATTTTCGTCGGGTGTGAGCCAAACCTCAACGAGCCGCTCAGATTCGGTTTTAAGGATATCCTCGTGTTGTGTACCGCATTTACCAAAAACAGCCGCCGTATCAACGAGAGATTTGCCTCGCGTGCGGAGTTTTTGGATATGCCCGAGCTTGCCGAGTTGATAGAAAACGGCGAGTCGGACGAAAAAATTGCCGCATACGTCGCCGATAGAGCGGGAAAGGCGGCTAAGAGAGCGGATTGCGTTTCGCTCGGTTGTACTCACTATTGTCTTAAAGAAAAACTCATTTCCGACGCATTGGGATTGCCGACGTTTAGTAGTGTAGAGGGAGTCGTGAGACGTGCGGCGGCTTTGTATCGCGAAATGGGCGGAGCCGAGCACGTAGAGGGCGAAAAAACGCGCACCATAGCTTTTTTTTCGTCGGGAAAACGGCTTGATATAGGCATTATAAAGGGGTATATGTAAAAAAATCCAAAAAAGTTTTAAAAACTTTACCAAACCAATTGAAAAATACGCAATTTTGTTGTATAGTATACTTATCACTTTTTTAGAGGTATATTGTATGGCAGTATTTAATGCAAAAAACATTCGCAATATCGCCGTTATCGGACATGGCGGCGAGGGCAAGACAACGTTGATCGAGGCTATACTGTTTAATGCGAAAGCAATAGACAGACAGGGCAGAGTAGACGACGGCAACACCACCACCGACTTTGATCCGGAAGAAATTAATAAAAAGATTTCTATCAGTATGGCTATTGCCAACTGCGTATATAAAGGCACAAAGTTTAACTTTCTCGACGTCCCCGGTTTTTTTGACTTTGAGGGTGAGTTCGTACAGGCAATGGCTGTCGCCGATTGCGCGTTGGTAGTCACCGGTGCGGGCGGCAACCTCACGGTCGGTTGCGAAAAAGCTCTCGATTATTGCGTCGAGCACAGAGTGCCGACTATGATTTTCGTGTCCGACATGGACAAAGAAAACAGCAACTACTTTACCACCGTTGAGGCTATCCAGGCAAAGTACGGTACGCGTATCGCTCCTTTGATGTTGCCTTTGATGGAGGGCGGTAAATTTAAGGGTTATGCCAATATCGCGGACGGCAAGTACTACGCCGTAGGCGCTCACGGCGACAACGGTCAGGATATCCCCGCCGCACTCGCAGCCAAGTTTGAAGAAGTAAGCGCAGTCGTGCAAGAAAAAGCAGCCGAAAGCGACGAAGAGTTAATGGAGATTTTCTTTGAAAACGGCGCGTTGGAGAAAGACCAGATAGTTAAAGGCATCAAGGCGGGCATTTGCGACGGTAGCGCGATAGGCGTATTCGGCGGTAGCGGACTTGTCAATCAGGGCGTGTTTAACCTCATGAACAACCTCATCGGGTTTATGCCTTCTCCTGCCGACGTGAGACCGGTAAAGGCACATGACGAAAACGGCAACGAGACCGAGATAGTCGCCGACGACAAGGCTCCCGTCGTCCTCAGAGTATTCAAGACCATCGTCGACCCGTTTGTCGGTCGTATGAACCTCATCAAGGTCATGAGCGGTACGCTTAAGAGCGGCACCACTATCAAAAACGTCACCAAAGACGGCGATGAAAAAATATCGACGATTTATTTCCTAAGGGGTAAAAAACAAGAGTCAACCGATACTATCTGTGCGGGAGACATGGGCGCGCTGGCGAAACTGTCAAACACCACTACGGGCGACACTCTTTGCGAAGGTAAAGCAGTCGTTTTGCCGGAAATCAAGATGCCTAACCCCGTCCTTAATATGGCAGTCTATGCCACCAAGAAAGGCGACGAAGACAAGATATTTGCCGGACTGTCCAAACTGAAAGACGAGGATATCAGCTTTACCGTCGTCAAGAACATCGAGACCAACGAAATGCTCCTTTGCGGCGTCGGCGAAACCCAACTCGACATTCTCTGCCGCAAACTTAAAAACAAGTTTGGCGTAGAGGCAGTGTTGAAAGAACCTCGCATAGCTTACCGCGAAACGATAAGAAAGATGGCTGAGGCTGAAGGTAAGCACAAGAAACAGTCGGGCGGTGCAGGTCAGTTTGGTGTTTGTTCCGTCAGGTTTGAACCGGGCGCGGCAGACGGCGAGTTTGAGTTTGTCGACGCGGTCGTCGGCGGTGCCGTACCTCGTCAGTTTATCCCCGCCGTTGAAAAAGGCTTGAGAGAAGCGATAAAAGCCGGTGTTTTGGCAGGATATCCGATGGTCAACCTCAAGGCAACTTTGTTTGACGGTAAATATCACCCCGTCGACTCTAAGGAAATCGCCTTCGTCTCTGCGGCAAAACTCGCTTACGCAGACGGTATCGCGAAAGCCGGTCCCATCTTGCTCGAACCGATTTATTCGTTAAAGATTACCGTTCCCGAGAGCTTTATGGGTGACATTCTCGGCGACATGAACAAGCGTCGCGGCAGAGTGCTCGGTATGGAGGCTGTGGGCGGCAAACAAGTCATCAGCGCAGAGTGCCCCCTCGGCGAAATCACCAAGTATGCAACCGATTTGCGTAGCATGACTCAAGGCAGAGGCAGTTACGAACTCGAATTTGCACGCTATGAAGAAGTCCCCGCAACCAGCGTACCCAAGATTATCGAGGACGCCAAAAAGTTTGCGGCTGAGAAAGACAACGCATAATTTAATATTTTTTATCGCAACAGTCCCGATGTTTTTGAACACGGGACTGTTGTCGAATAGGGGCAAAATATCACTACTCATTTGTTATTAAAAAAATAAAAGGAGAATAGCAATGAAATTTAAAAGTTTAATTCTTGCAACGATGATTGTGGTAACGTTGTTTGCCGGTGTCATTGTTGTCGGTATGCCGCAAAATGAAGCAAAAGCTCTTTCGTCGGAATACCACGGTGAGCCGGATACTATTTATTACTTTTATGATTTTTATCAGTCTATCGAAGAAATGTCGTTGATGACGGCATTTGTCGGATACAATGTAGTTTTCGACCATAATGGCTCGTTGGGATCCGATTTTACTCAGTTGGTAAATCAGAATTATTTCGATAATTTTGGTGACAATTGCGTTGTTGTTATAGATATAAAGTCATTTTTGCCTGATTGTAATATTTTAATGCAATTGTTTATGGAACTTAAAATGGAACAAGGGTGTACGACTATATTTGTAACCTTGTTTGATAAAACGGATTTTGAAAATCAATCGTTTTTAACTTACTTGGATATGTACTTTAAGAGCGATGCTAACAGATTGTATGATTTATGTGATGGCTCCGTCGAGTATTTGATAAATAATAACGGAGGATTGAATAATACAACTATATTGATAGATAGAAATCTGGTAGATATTAACACGCACTACGGTGCTCCCATTAGCGTGTTATGTGAGGATTCGTTTTTTTTAAAGCAATTGTTGTCCACCATAGGTGAGGCTTTGTCACTCGGAGAAGATTATGACGTTGAATATCAATTATGCAATTATCGCAATATAAGACTGCTTGTGCATTACGGCACTTGTCAATTTGTGGATATTATTAGCTGGAATACTTATACTGCGCATACGATAGACGCATTGGAAGAAAATGTAAACATATCATGGAATTATATATGCGGTATCGGGGCTTGGTATCTGAATCAACATTTTTATGATTTCTTGCTTGATGCTCAAACAAAAATTACTTTGCCGGTGTTTGTCATAGAAGTCGATCCGATTGTGTTTGGCAATGGTTTGACTGCTATCGTGTACGGTGCATGTGAAGATTGCGATACAAGTTACAACGATGGCAAAACTTTCTTGGATGCGCTGTACGAAATCTTATATCCTACCGGGGAATAATTATGAAAAAGAGATTTTTGTTATTTATTGCGGTTGTTTGTTTTGTGGCTCTTTTGGGTTGTCTTGTGGCGTGTGCCGAAAAAGAACCCGACGATGATCCGAGAGCTTTGTCTTTGGCAGCACCTGAAAAGCTCAGCGCAGAGGGGAGAGTTGTTATATGGAAGGCGGTCGAAAATGCCGTCGGATACGTCGTCAATTTTGAAAGAAACGATTATGAAACGACGTCAACTACGTTTAATTTGTTTTTTAGCGATGCCGAGGGAGAATTAGAACTCTCTGTTAGAGCGATAGGCGACGGTATTAACTATACAAATTCCGATTGGTCGACTACGCACGTTACGTTGAGCAAAAAGGTGACTCAAGCACGCGATGATTCGGGGCTATTGTATACGCTTTTGTCGGATAGAGAGGGATATGAGGTTTCGTATGGTACTCCTGATAGTAGAAAAGGTAAAATCGTTATTCCTGACTTTTTTGCCGACCTTCCCGTTACGCGAATCGCCGATTATGGCTTTGGTGATTTTAGGACAGACGTCAATCCGCTTAAAGAAATAAATTGCAATACGGTGACGACCGGGGTTGTCTTTCCCAAGTATCTCAAAACTATAGGCGTCGGGGCATTTTATTGCTGTGTAAGGCTTGCCGACGTCGGAGCTATTCCTGATACTGTAACGGAAATTTGCGGAGGAGCTTTTAGCGGTTGTACGCATTTGACAAGTATTGCGCTACCTAAAGGTTTGAAAGAAATTCCCGCAAATTGTTTTAAGAATACGGCACTCGCCGAGATTGTTTTGCCGGAGCAACTGGAACGCATATGCGATCAGGCGTTTTATTGTCAATATCTGACACCTACCAATGAACATTGTTATTCTGAGCTTTCAGAGGTAGTTATACCGGAGTCGGTGCAATATATCGGTATCGGTGCGTTTTATGGGCGCGAAAAGCTAAAGACGATAACAATGTCAGACAAAGTGGATTTAAGAAGAGGAGCTTTAGACAAGACGCTGTGGTATGAAAATCAACCGAACGGGTGTGTGTATTTAGGTACCATTTTGTATTCTTACAAAGGCGAGATGCCCGAAAACTGTGAGCTGACGATAGATTTTGCTACCACTAAAGCAATAGGAGATATGGCGTTTGCGGGGCAAAAAAATCTTAAGAAGATATACGTAGAGGATGGCGTAAAGTTTTTGGGTGAATGTACGTTTTCTTCCTGCTCGTCGTTGAGCGAGGTGCGGTTGCCGTCGGACATGACGTCGATACTTTTGGGAATGTTCGGCGTTTGCGAAAGTCTTAAGTCGATAGAACTGCCAAAAACAGTATCGTTTATTGATATCGGAGCTTTTAGCGGTTCCGGGTTAGAAACCATTTATATTCCGTCCGGCGAAATAGAAGACAGGGCTTTTATTGGCTGTGTGGCATTAAAAGAAGCAGTATTGGCGGACGGTGTCGAGTATTTAGGGAGAGAAGCGTTTAAAGATTGTACTGCCTTGACGAAAGTAGTTTTGCCTGATACGTTAAAAAGTATAGGAGTGCTTGCTTTTTCGGGGTGTAACTCTCTCGAGACGGTTAAGATTCCGTCGTCGGTGATTGCTCTCGGCGCCGAGCCTTTTGCATCGTGTGAAAAATTGACAGAGGTTTACTATTGCGGTAATTTCGAACAGTGGGAGACTCTTTTGTATAGCAACAACAAAGATAAAAAAGATGCTTTTTCATCGGCAACGGTTTATTTTTATTCCGCAACGCAACCGTCTAATAATGGTAACTATTGGCATTACGACGGTAGTGGCAATAGTATAAAATGGAATGGTCCTGCGGACGATACAATCGATAAAGAGGATTGATTTATCTTTCGTAATCTCGTCGGTAACGGGAAAGAAATAACGGCAGTGAAATAAGTGCGGCTCAATAATGAAAAAAAATTAAAAGATTTTGTTATATCTCGCCAAAAAGTTTGCGGCTGAGAAAGACAACGCATAATTTAATATTTTTTATCGCAACAGTCCCGATGTTTTTGAACACGGGACTGTTTTTTACCTTTTTAAATACGTCTTTCTAAAAAAAATAGGTCGTTTCGTCATATTGTAATAAATAATACGCAGAAACCGGAAGTGTGAGAATAATATCATGATTATTTTATCAGATATTCACCTATCTTTTCTTTCTGAATTGTCATGTATATAGAGAGAAAAATAATATGGAAAAAGACGCGACTAAAATACGAAAGGGTGCTTTGGTCGAAATATAATTTATTGCTGACAACGGAGGTAAAAGAAAAAATGAAAAGAAAATTGTTAGTGGTTGTATTTTTATTGCTGAGTTTACTCTCGACGGTGTTACTGTCGTCGTGTAGCGGCAGAGTGACGGTGACGCTTGAAACCAATACCACGGCAGGGACGGAAAAGGTAAAGTTTAACAAGGGTGAGACAATCGGAGATTTGCTTACGCCGACCAAAGTCGGTTTTGAGTTTGACGGATGGTATTACGACCAATTGTTTAAAAATCCAGTTAGCTCTACGGACGAGGTCGTTAAATGCACCGTATACGCCAAGTGGATTCCGACCGTGTATGAAAAAATAGCGGTAGGAAGCACGGCTTGTGCCGCCATATACGTAGACGGCGGCTTGTACACATGGGGTACAAATGATAAAGGCGTTTTGGGTACGGGAGATTACTACTCGTCTAAGGAGCCTGTCAGGATAATGCCGGACAAGACGTTTGTTCATGTCGCCGCTGACAATTCTTTATTTGTGGCTATAGATAGTGACGGACAGTTGTATCAATGGGGGGCTATTTGCTACGGGTTTTTAAGTGGGTATGAGTGCGATGAGTTTAATCTGCCGACGCCGATGGCGTCTGATGTGAGATTTAAACAAGCAGACGTTGATGACGGCAATGGTTTGAGCGGGGTTATTTTGGCTCTTGACGTAGACGGCAATATCTGGAGTTGGGGAGATAACCAGTTCAAACAGCTCGGCATGTCCGGTGTGGCTTACTCTAAAACTCCCCTAAAAATCGATTCGGATTATAAATTTACAAAGGTTTCTGTAGGTTCGCAAAATTGCGCTGCCATTACTACAAAGGGTATCCTGTATACCTGGGGCGCCAACGGTGTCGGTTTAGGTTCTTCGGTAAAGCTGACTTTTTCGTCCGTAAATCTTTTGTCGATGTATAAAGTGGATATCGGCGGCGAAAAAGTAAAAGACGTTTCTTTGGGTACTTTATACGGGCTTGCTTTAAGCAAAAGCGGTACCGTGTATAGTTGGGGACAAAACAACAAGGGTGAGATCGGCAACGGTACGGTTAATTCGCGAGACGTCTACAATAGCGTGGTTTATCCTGAGGCGATATGGACGTCGGGAGAAAAAATAGCAAGGGTAAAAGCACAAGGTAGCACCTCTTTGGTTATTGCCGAGTCAGGTAACGTATACGTATTTGGGGCAATGCTTTCGGTAATGGCGGAATCCGAGGAACTTTCCATCCGAACGGTGCCGTACAGGCTATATGACGACGCAAGGTATACTTACGTCGCGTGTTCTTTGTCTGGCGGCGTATTGTTGACTATGACGGATGACGGCGAGTGTTTTTCATCGGGAAACAATGCTTATATGATGATTGGCAACGGAGAGAGCTACGCCACGACCGAACCTACGAAAGCCACTACCGACATGTCGATAGAGTACTACAATACGACAAACGGTAATACGGTGTTTATCATCGATACCGACGGACAACTGTGGGGCTACGGTAAAAACGATTACGGTCAGTTGGGAGACGGAACAACTACCGATCGTACGAAACACACCAAGATACTCGACGGAGTAAAGGTCAAGGATTTTTACGAATATAACGGTAATTGCGCATGTATAGACGTCGACGGAAACCTGTATGTTTGGGGAAGAAATAAAAACGGCGTACTCGGTACGGGCAATACGGATATGATACTTACGCCTACAAAAATAACGGAAAGTCGTTTTAAATTTATTAATTTGAGGGTGTTCGGTAGCGCCATAGATATATACGGCAACGTGTGGGCGTGCGGGACTCCTACCAGAGAGGGTTTTATTGGCAATAAAAACGAAACTTTCGGTTGGCAAAAAGTGACGGACGGCGTAACGTTTGAGTATGCGGATGTTACTGCCGGCGACTTAATCGGACTCGATAAAAACGGTGACGTATATTGTCTCGACGCAAATAAATATTCAGAATTGACTAAACTCGATTACGGTACAAAGTTTTGTAAAATCGTTCGCGCCGGTTCGACTACCATGTTGCTGTCTACGGACGGTAGACTGTACGGTTACGGCAGTAACTATTACGGCATATTAAATTCCGATGAAGACACCGTGTCTGCCGCCGCGCCGAGTTTGATAGCCGAGGGCGTAACTGAGGTATATACGGACGGAAAGTCGGCAGTGATAAAAAAAGACGGTAAATACTATGGATGCGGATATTATTTCGGAATCCTGTTGGGCACTAACTACGTCAAAGACGTAGAGGATTACACACCGATAGCAATAAGCGTAAACGTTAAAAAGGTATTCTGTTCTTTTAGCGGTAGAGCGCTGTTTGTCTTGTCGGATGATAATCGATTGTATGGATGGGGGGTGATAGGAGAAGATATTAAAGAGTGGAATACTATGTGTTCTGATATTTATAGGTATAGAATTAGTTTTTAATTTTAAGAAGTGCAAAAAGGAGAAAGTTATTATGAAAAAAGGTTTGTTTAAAACAATGTCTGCATTAATGTTGGTTTTAATGCTGTTAATGATGACGGAAAGTATCTCTGCCGTAGTTTTTGCCGATTCGCCGGTAAATATTTCTATATCCGTTGACGAGGATTTTGGCGATTTGGATATTTTTACTATGACGCACGCAAGTAAAAGCGCGGATTATATTTTTACCTGTATTTACGACAGGTTGATAGAGCTCGACAGTGATGGCAATTTTGTTCCGTCGCTTGTGACGTCATGGCAAGTCATACCCGATCCGAATGCGGAGGGGTATGGCAATCCGATAAATATCTCCGATTACGAATTTATTGAGTTATCTGAAGAGTTGTCAGATGAAATCATTGACGGTTGGTCTGCCGAGCCCGAGGATTTAACGTTTTTAAGTCCTGACGAAATGGAGTTTTTTGACGGACCGGGTACTTTGATTCTGGAGTTGACGTTACGGCAGAACGTAGTATTTTACGACGGTGCTGATTTTAACGCTCATAAATTAGCTGAGTTTATAGATTTTACGCAAACTTGTTCGTCGGATACGTTGATATACAAACAGTGGGAGTGTGTAACTCCACGCATCGTTTCCGACTATGTTTTGAGATTATATTTTGATTTTAGTAACGTATCTTACGGATACTATGATTTTTTATATGGTCTTACGTCGCCAATAGCAAGCATAGCCGATATAAGGGAAGAATCGCAAGTGGACGAAGATTGCTCGATGGGGGCTTATTGTTTGCGTTCTGTTGAGGAGTCTCAATACGTTGAGATTGGTAAAAATGACAATTGGTGGGATACGAGAGGGGTTTATGCCGACACGTTGACTTTTTATTATACAAACGTAAATGCGTCAAGCTATAGATTGTACGATATTAATGTTATGTCGGGTTCGGATTGTTATGCAATGGATTTAAATTCGGCTGACACGGTTGCGAACAATCCGATTATTATTAAAGATTGTCGACAGGACGTATCTTCACATGCTATTCTTTCGGTGATTAGTTATCCCGGTATGGCAGCTGCTGCAGCTGCTGATGCCGATATTCGTCTCGTGACGGAGTCTCCTGATTATTGGATATATTACGATATATGTGCAATAGCTCCGATAGATATGTCGTGGGTAGGAGACGTTTCGATATTGTGTCCGGATTCGTTTACTTGTCGCTACGTAGCCGAGGCGGTGGATACGTTTTTGAGAGAATTAAATATAAACTCGTCGTTAAATATAGTACCTACGGAGGAGTTTGACACTGAAATCGAAACGGGTTCTTACGACTTTATAATAAAAGAGGTAGAAATGGAGTATATAAACTCAAATTATCTTGAGTTTTACGGATTTACGGGAGACAATAACGCAGATGATATCATGGATTTGGCGAAAAAGAGCAAAACAAGAAATGCATATTACAATATGCAGTTGCAGACGCAAGCGTACATGTTTTCTGAGAGATACGTCGGAAATTTCGGGTGGACTACCAAGGAAATTGTATATGGAGGGGACGTTATTGACGGTTTGATTGTTCCCGATTGTTTTTGCCCGTATGGTAACGCCGGTAGAATAGATTTCAGGTGGGTACGTTAGAAATCTCAATAATGAAAAAATATTAAAAGATTTTGTTTTATCTCGCCAAAAAGTTTCACGACGAGTGAGTAACAATAAATCCACAAAAATTTTAAAATTTGTGGATAACTCGGTGGATAAGTGCATAACTCCTTTGATTTTTCACGTTCTTTTGTTAAAATAGGGCTATTAAAGCTGATTTTTTAAAAAAAATAAGAGGCAGACAAATTTTGTCTGCCTCTTTTATCTTGTCAAAAATCAGTCGTTTTTAGCGAGATTTTCGTACTTGGCAAGTCTCTCTTTGGAGTCTTTTTCGGTCTTGACAAAGAGTTGTTCCGCTACTTCGGGCATTGTCTTGAGCAAGCTCGTGTAGCGAGTTTCTTTGCGTAAAAACTCCTGATAGTCGCCCGTCGGTTTTTTGCTGTCGAGAGTGAAGGGGTTTTTACCTTCGTCGGCGAGAGACGGGTTGTAACGATAGAGTTGCCAGTAACCGCAATCAACTGCCTCTTTAATGACAGCCTGAGGATTGCTCATATCGATACCGTGGTTGATGCAGGGGGCATAAGCAATGACGAGAGACGGTCCCGGATAAGCTTCTGCCTCTTTGAGGGCTTTGACGACTTGTTCGTAATCCGCACCCATACCTACCTGTGCGACGTAAACGTAGCCGTAACTCATAGCCATCATGCCGAGGTCTTTCTTCTTTGTTCTCTTGCCTGCCGCCGCAAACTTGGCAACCGCGCCCGTCGGAGACGCTTTAGACGCCTGACCGCCGGTGTTGGAGTAAACTTCGGTATCGAGGACGAGAACGTTGACGTCTTCGCCCTGAGCGAGGACGTGATCCAATCCGCCGTAACCGATATCGTACGCCCAACCGTCGCCGCCGAAAATCCAGAAGGATTTTTTGACAAAGCAGTCTTCCATCTTGCGGAGTTCTTCTGCTTTTTCGCCTTTCATCGTAGCGAGAACGGTTTTTAGATCCTCGGATGCTTTCTTGCTGCCTTCCGCGTCGAGTTTGTTTTCAATCCATGCGTTTGCCGCCGCGACAAATTTGTCGTCCGCGCCTTCGGCAATTATTTCTTTGAGGAGTCTTTCGACGTTGTCTCTGCGTTGCTGATAGGCAATCTGCATACCAAAGCCGAATTCACTGTTGTCTTCAAACAGACTGTTTGCCCATGCGGGACCGTGACCTTGCTTGTTGACGGTGTAGGGGCAGGTAGGAGCGCTGCCGCCGTAGATAGAAGAGCAACCCGTCGCGTTGGCGATAATCATTCTGTCGCCAAAGAGTTGTGTTACGAGTTTGACGTAAGGAGTTTCGCCGCAACCCGCGCAAGCGCCGCTGTATTCAAACAAAGGTTGTTTAAACTGGCTGCTCTTTGCGTTGAGTTTCATACCGCTTTCGACTTGGTCGACTTTTTCGGAGAACTCAAAGTTGGCAACTTCGTCGACTTTCTCTGCGGGAACCATGACGAGGGCTTTTTCTTTGGCGATACATACGTTGGCGCAGCTGCCGCAACCGGAGCAGTCCAACGGAGAAACCTGAATACGATATTTAGCACCTTTGACGCCGTTGGCGGCTTTAGTGACAAACGTCTCGGGTACGACGGTGTTTTCGTCGATTAATACGGGGCGGATTGCCGCGTGCGGGCAGACCATCGAGCAACGGTTGCACTGTATGCACTTGGTTGCGTCCCATACGGGGATATTGACGGCGATACCGCGTTTTTCAAAACGGGTGGTAGAAGTAGGTACTACGCCTGCGGGATTGAAAGCGGATACGGGGAGCTCGTCGCCTTTCTGGTCGAGAATGGGTTTGATAAAGTTGACGAAATAAGGATCGTCGCTGCTCTTTGCCATATCTGCGCCGGTGGTCGCGGTTTTCCAGCTGTCGGGAACGTTGACTTTAATGAGTCCCTTGACGGCATTGTCGACTGCCGCAAAGTTGCAATCGAGTACTTTTTGACCTTTCTTGCCGTAGGTCTTGACGATTGCCTTCTTCATATACTCTTCTGCTTGCTCGTAAGGTATAATGTTGGCGAGTTTAAAGAAAGCCGCCTGCATGACCATATTGGTGGATTTTGCCGAGCCTGCTTCCTTAGCAAGTTTCAAACCGTCGATGATGTAAAATTGAAGGTTTTTGTTGGCAATGTCGTTTTTGACCTTGGCGGGGAGTTTTTCGTCCAATTCTTCCACCGACCAGTTGCAGTTGAGGAGGAAAGTGCCGCCTTGACGAGCGTCCGCCAACATGTCGTAACGCGTAATGTAGCTCTGGTTGTGGCAGGCGATAAACTCCGCGTTGTCGATGAGATAGCTGGATTGAATGGGGGTTTTTCCGAAACGCAGGTGGCTGATGGTCAAGCCGCCGGATTTTTTGCTGTCGTAGGAGAAATACCCTTGAGCGTACAAATCGGTGTGGTCACCGATAATCTTGATGCTGTTTTTGTTGGCGCCGACGGTACCGTCGCTGCCGAGACCGTAAAACTTGCAACGAGTCGTCCCCTCGGGAGCAACGTCGATTTTTTCGTCGACGGGGAGAGAGGTAAACGTAACGTCGTCGTTGATACCGACCGTAAAGTGGTTTTTCGGATTGGTTTGTTGAAGGTTTTTATAGATGGCGAGTATCATAGAAGGCGTAAACTCTTTGCTACCCATACCGTATCTGCCGCCCACGACGGTGTATTTGTCCGCCACGCCGTGCTCTTTGAGGCAAGCGACCACGTCGAGATAGAAAGGTTCGCCTAAACTGCCGGCTTCTTTCGTGCGGTCCATGACGGCGATATGTTTGACCGTCGCGGGTAATGCCTGAATAAATCTTTCGGAGGGGAAAGGTCTGTAAAGTCTTACTTTAAGAACGCCGACTTTCTTGCCTTGCTTGACGAGATAATTGACGGTTTCTTCGCAAGCTTCCGCGCCGCTACCCATGATAACGATGACGTCCGTTGCGTCGGGTGCGCCTACGTAATCGACGAGGTTGTACTTTCTGCCGGTGAGCTCACCGACTTTTTGCATATATTTTTCTACGATTGCGGGCGTTGCGTCGTACAAACCGTTGCAAGCCTCTCTGTTCTGGAAGTAAATATCGGGGTTTTGAGCGGTACCTTGGAGTTGCGGATGCTCGGGGTTGAGTGCGCGTGCTCTAAACTCGTCTACGTACTTTCTGTCGAGCAGTTTGTCCATGTCGGCGTAATCGATAGCGTCGATTTTGCTGACTTCGTGGCTGGTACGGAAACCGTCAAAGAAGTGAATGAAAGGTACTTTGGACTCGAGTGTGGAGAGGTGTGCTACCAACGCGAGGTCCATAGCCTCCTGGACGCTGTTGCTGCAAAGCATTGCAAAACCGGTCTGACGGCATGCCATGACGTCGGCGTGGTCGCCGAAGATATTGAGGGCGTGCGCAGCCAAAGCTCTGGCGGAAACATGGAAAACGCAAGGAAGGTTTTCACCCGCGATTTTGTACATGTTGGGGATCATGAGCAACAAACCCTGACTCGCCGTAAAGGTGCTGGTGAGAGCGCCTGCGACCAAGCTGCCGTGGACGGCGCCTGCCGCACCGGCTTCGGACTCCATTTCTGCAATTTTAACTGTCTGACCGAAAAGGTTTTTTCTGCCTTGAGCGGCCCATTCATCAGCGACTTCCGCCATGGGCGAAGACGGCGTGATGGGGTAGATAGCGGCTACGTCCGAAAAGGCGTACGCTACATGGCTGGCGGCAGTATTGCCGTCGATTGTCATTTTTGCCATATTGTTTTTCCTCCGTTAAGAAAATTTAAATTTGATTTCGTTATTTTGCAGGTAAAAAACGCGATATTTTGCGTGTATTTTTGTTAAAAAGCACACAAAAAAAGCGGCGTATCCCTGCGTCCTACAAATTATATCACATTAAAAAAATATGTCAAACAATTTAACAACCCCTGATTTAATTTAATTAAAATTAATGCAAAGAAACCGATAAATTTAATCTAATTTACACTTTGTTTTTCTTGTTGCGCTTGACTAAACGACTATCGTTGTGATATTATAATCGGTAGCTAAAAAACGGCTAAAACGAGCGAGGCTTAGCGTTGGAAAAAAATCTTGACAGAGCACCCGTAGTCACGTTGACAGACGTGATATACAATTATAAGGAGTACGACCAATACGGAGAGGAAAAACCGACCGACCGCGGTGTCAACGGCGTGACTTTATCCGTTTATAAAGGGGAGTTTTTGGCGTTGGTGGGACGCAACGGTAGCGGCAAGAGTACGTTGGCAAAGATGTTCAACGGACTTTTGCTTGCCCAAAAAGGCAAAGTCGACGTTTACGGGCTTAATCCCGCGATTGAAAAAGAGCTTTACCAAATCCGTGCGAAAGTCGGTATGGTTTTTCAAAATCCCGACAATCAGACGGTTGCGTCCATAGTCGAGGACGACGTCGCTTTCGGTCCCGAAAATCTCGGCATTTCTCAAAAAGAACTGAGAGAGCGCGTAGATACCGCGCTTGCCGACGTCAATATGTCTAAATACGCGACGAAAACCACCTCTCGATTGAGCGGCGGACAAAAACAACGCGTCGCAATTGCGGGCGCATTGGCGTTGCGTCCTAAGATACTCGTGCTGGACGAGGCGACGAGCATGCTCGATCCCGAAGGTCGCAGAGACGTAATGGATACCGTATCTAAACTCAACGACGCCGGTATGACCGTGGTTGCGATTACTCACTTTATGGACGAAGCCGCGCGCGCCGACCGAATCGTTGCGTTAAAAAACGGTAAAATCGCTTTAGAAGGTACTCCCGCGGAGGTTTTCGCGCAACACGACAGATTAGAACAACTCGGGCTCAAGACTCCTCGCGACGTGGAGCTTGCGTTAAGGCTCAAAGAGAGTGGTCTCGATATAGAACCGCAAGAAGATATTTTTAAACTCGGGGAGGCATTATGTCGATTACTGTCAAAGACTTGAGTTACGTTTACAATCCGCGGTCTCCTTACGAGACGATTGCGCTCGACGGCATTACGCTCGAAATAAAAACCGGTGAGTTTGTGGCGGTTTGCGGTCGTACCGGCAGTGGCAAGACGACTTTCGTACAGCACTTCAACGCTCTCGTGACCGCTCAATCCGGAGAGCTTACGGTAGAAGGGCTCGATCTTACGGAAAAAAATAAAAAATTGCGCCGCGAGATGCTCAAAAAGTTGCGCGGTAAGGTGGGAATGGTTTTTCAGTACCCCGAGTATCAGCTTTTTGCGAACACGGTGTACGAAGACGTTGCTTTCGGTCCGTTAAACATGGGTTTGTCGACGGATGAAGTCGATCGTCGTGTGCGCGCCGCGATAAAATCCGTCGGTCTCGATTTTGATTCTATATCTAAATCTTCGCCTTTTGAAATAAGCGGCGGAGAAAAACGTCGCGTGGCGCTTGCGGGTGTGTTGGCAATGAATCCCAACATACTCGTACTCGACGAACCCACGGCAGGACTCGATCCTCTCGGCAAAGAAGAAATATTAAACCTCGTCGTAAAACTTAATAAAAAAGACGGACTTACCGTGGTTATGGTGAGCCACGACGTCAACGAGGTGTACGAATACACCGATCGTACGATTGTGTTTTCGCATGGCAAAGTTTTGTTTAATATGGCGACTCGCGACCTATTCACTGCGGTTGACGTCGCCAAGTATGGACTTGAAGAACCTCAACTTGCAATTATCGATAAAATGCTGTTAAAAAACGGCATCCTTCTCGACGGCGAAAATCGCAATGTAAACGACATGGCGGCGGCGATTATTAAATATACCAAAGGGGGCGGCAATGCTTAACGACGTTGCGTTCGGGCAGTATTACCCGTCGGACAGTTTTATTCATCGTATGGATGCTCGGGTAAAAATTTTATTGAGCATTGCGTACATGGTCGCGATTTTTATCGTAAAATCTTTTTTTTGTTATGCCGTTCTCGCCGTATATCTACTGGGGAAAATTTTAGTATCCAAGATACCGTTGCGTAGCGTTTTAAAAAGCGTCAAGGCGGTATTGTTTCTGGCTGTTTTTACGGCGATAATCAATATTTTTTTCGCAAAAGGCGCGGAAGAAAACCTTATCTGGAGCTACGGTATTATCAATATATATAGTACGGGACTCGTCACCGCGGGAAAGATGGTGTGCAGACTCGTTTTACTCGTCATGGGGGCGAGTCTGTTGACTCTTACGACTACTCCCGTAGACCTCACTCATGCCATAGAGAGTTTGCTTTCCCCGTTAAAACTCGTCAGGGTGCCCGTTGCGGACATTGCTCTCATTATGAGTATAACGTTGCGCTTTATACCTACGTTGATGGAAGAAACCAACAAAATAATATGCGCTCAAAAGGCAAGAGGGGCGCAATTCGATACCGGCAATATCGTTCAGCGAGCGAAAGCGTTTGTTCCTATTCTCATTCCTTTGCTCGTCAATAGTTTTCGCAGGGCGGAGGAGTTGGCGTTGGCGATGAATGCCCGCTGCTTTGAGGGGAGTACCAAGCGTACGAGGTTAAAAAAGCTGAGATGCACGTGGCGCGACCTCGTCGGTTTTCTGCTTTTCGTCGTCGGCGTCGGGGCTGCGTTGTTTGTCAGGTATGCGGGCGTCGATTGGATAGGCGAGCTTTTTGGTATTGGCGTAGAGTGGATGAAACTGTAAATGAGATACGCAATAACCATACAATATATAGGTGCCGCGTACAACGGTTGGCAAAGCCAGCAAAACGGCGTTGGCATTCAGGACGTGGTGGAATCCGCGTTGGCAAAGGTCTTTAATCATCCCGTCAGAGTTACGGCGAGCGGTCGTACCGACGAGGGCGTCAACGCACTCGGTCAGGTGGCGCATTTTGACAGCGACCGCGAGATAAAACCCTACAATCTTTGCCGCGGAGCAAACGTTTTTTTGCCAAAAGACGTATCGATAGTCGATGCGAAAGTCGTTTCGGACGACTTTAATGCCCGAAAGTCGGCAAAGCGTAAGACGTATGTTTATAAAATGTACGTTTCCTGTTTTCGCAATCCGCTGTGGGATATCGACCATAAACAAATATTTAAGCAACCCGACGTGGCATCGATGCGGCGCGCTGCGGCTTATATCGAGGGTAAGCACGATTTCAGGTGCTTTATGTCCACGGGCAGCAATCAAAAGACCACGGTGAGAGAAGTGTACGAGTGTTCGGTAACGCAGGTCGGCAACGAAATCGTCGTTTCCGTTAGCGGCAACGCTTTTCTTTACAATATGGTGCGCGCGATAGCGGGTACGTTGCTTTTTGTCGGTTACGGACGTATCGACGCCGACGATATTCCTCGGATTATTACCGAAGGAGAGCGCGGCAATGCGGGCAAGACCATGCCGCCCAACGGTTTGACGCTGTTGAAGGTCGATTACGACTGAAAACGCACTCACGAACGCTTTTTCATTAAAAAATCACAAAAATAAACCGCAAATCGCTTAAAAACGTTTGACTTGTCGGACGCGTTTGTGGTACAATACTCAAGCTGTGAATAATCAGGCGCGTATTTTAAGCTCTGCGCGCCGTTTGTCGGTTTCCACTTACGGCGGTTATTCTTCGTGAACGGCACAATGCATATCCATGCAAATCTTAAATTTCAGGAGAAAAGAAACAATGAAAAGTTTTATGGCTAAACAAGAGGAAGTCAGACGTAATTGGTACGTTGTCGACGCAAGCGGTATGCCTCTCGGCAGACTCGCCAGTCAGGTTGCGAGCATTTTGCGCGGCAAAAACAAGCCTGAGTTTACTCCTCACGTAGATACCGGCGATTTCGTAATCGTCGTCAACACCGACAAAGTCGTCCTGACCGGCGACAAACTCAACCAAAAGGTATTTCGCCGTCACAGCGGCAAGCCCGGCAACCTCAAGGAGATTAAGTACGGCAATCTCATGCAGACTCGCAGCGATTTCGTGGTCTACAGAGCGGTCAAGGGTATGTTGCCCAAAAACAGCTTGGGTGCCAAGATGCTCACCAAATTGCGCGTTTATAAAGGCGCAGAGCACGACCAACAGGCTCAAAAGCCCGTTGCAATCGATTTGAAGGACTAATGGGGGGGTAAAGATTTATGGTAAAGACAAGTAAAAAAGTTCAATTTTGGGGCACCGGCAGACGTAAAAAGTCCGTTGCCAGCGTCAGACTTTTGCCCAACGGCAACGGTACCATCACCGTCAACGACAGAGAGTTTGAGGCTTATTTCCCTCTCGATACGTTGAGATATATCGTTAAGCAACCGTTGGTTGCCACCGAGACCGCGACCAAATACGACGTTGCCGTCAAAGTAGTCGGCGGCGGTTATACCGGTCAGGCGGGCGCAGTCCGTCAGGGTATAGCGCGTGCTCTCGTCATTGCGGGCGAGGACAAAGACGTTCTTAAAAAAGCAGGTTTCCTCACTCGTGATCCTCGTATGAAAGAGCGTAAAAAGTACGGCTTGCACAAAGCTCGTAAAGCACCGCAGTTCTCCAAGAGATAATCGGTACGATTTTTTCAATCCTTTTAAAAAGATTTACCCGACCTTTGCGTCGGGTTTTTCTTTGCTCTCGTAAAAATCGCATACCGCTTTGTCGGACGGTTCGGGTGATGAAAAAAAACGAAAAACTCCGCAAAACGTAGAAAAAAACGATAAAAACCCGAAACGTGCGGCGGAAAAAGGTTTTATCTTGTCCCGTTTGCACGTTTTTTCGGGATAAACGGATAAATCGGAATAAAAAAACATACATTTTTTTTAGCGATAACGATTGACACTTTAAAAGGCAGGGTGTATAATGTTCAAAGGTATAAGTATGACTTGTACTTTAAGGTGTATCTTAAAATTTAAACAAAAGGAGAAGTAACGAAAATGAAGCAATTGTCTAAAATTTTGTTAGTTGTTTTGTTTGCAACGTTAGTCTTCGCTTTGGCGGCATGTACACAGACCGAACCGGAGGACCCGGTGCACGTCCACGCGTACGGCGAAGCGACCATTACGAAGGCGGCGACCTGCACGGAGGCGGGCGAATCAACCGCTTTATGCGAATGCGGCGATAGTTTAGTCACTGTTATTCCCGCATTGGGGCACAAACTCGTCTATCAACCCAAAGTGGGCGCGACCTGTACCGAAGACGGTAGGGACGCGTACTACAAGTGCTCCGTCTGCAACAAACTGTTTGACGGCAACAACGACGAGGTTGAAGAAAAAGACCTCGTTATCAAGGCGCTCGGTCACATGGCAGGCGCTGCGGTTCAGGAGAATTACGTTGACGCAACCTGCAAGGCGACGGGTAGCTATGATTTGGTTACCAGATGCGTTTATTGCGACGAGGTTATGTCGAGCCAGTCTATGACCGTGTCTCTTTCGGCGCACAAAGCCGGTACCGTCCGTACCGAAAACGTAATTGCCTCGACGTGCACTACCGCCGGTAGCTATCAGACCGTCAATTATTGCGTATTTTGCAACGCGGAGATTGAAGGCTCGAGAAAAACCGTCACCGTTGATCCTCTCGGACATGACCTCGTACATCACGATGCAGTGGACGCTACGTGCCTGGCGGAAGGTAACAAAGCTTACGACACTTGCTCTCGTTGCGATTACAATACGTTTGAGAAGGTTCCTAAACTCGACCACGTTGAGGGTGAGAGCGTAGAGGAAAACAGAGTAGAGGCTACTTGCACGGCTAAGGGCGGATTCGATACCGTCGTCCGTTGCACGTTCTGCAACTCCGTTTTGTCGTCCGAACATACCGATATCGATATGTTGGAGCACAATCTCAGCGACGTAGAGGCTCAGACGGCTACTTGCCATCAAATCGGTTGGGATGCTTATCAATATTGCTTGGATTGCGATTACACCACTAAGGTAGAGATCCCGATGCTCGAGCACGTTGCGGCAGACGGCGTTGAGGAAAACAGAGTAGAGGCTACTTGCGAAGTCAAGGGCGGATACGACGTGGTCGTTTATTGCTCTCTTTGCAGTGACGAACTCTCCAGGCAATATCAGGAAATCGCCGCACTCGGTCACAAACCCGGTATGGCGGTAGTTGAAAATAAAGTCGATGCCACGTGCTCGGCTGCGGGTAGCTATGACAGCGTTACTTACTGCACTGTTTGCACCGCCGCTATCCACCGTGAAAAGACAATGATACCTCAACTCGCACACGACCTCGTAGAGGTAGAAGCTCGCGACGCCGCTTGCGAAGTTGTCGGTTACAACGCTCACAAAGCATGCCGCAATTGCGACTATAAAGAAGACTACGTTGAAATCCCCGCTCTCGAACACGTTTACGGCGATTGGAATATCGTCAAAAACGCCGAATGTGGGATTGTCGGCGAGAGAAACCGCGTTTGCTCTCTCTGCTCCGGCATAGACACGGAGGAAATCCCCGCTCTCGAACACAAGTACGGCGATTGGTCGGTTGTTACTCCCGCCACCTGCACGACCGACGGTTTGCAAGAGAGAGTCTGCTCTCTTTGCACCGATAAAGACGAGCAAGTGATACCCGCCGCTCACACTTGGGTATACGTGGATTACCTCGTACCTACCGAAACGACGGAAGGTCACACCCAGTACTACGAATGCAGCGTTTGCTTGGAAAAATCCGGTTATCAGATATTGGATAAACACGCTCACGAGCCTGCGGATCCCGTCATCGAAAAATACGTTGCGTCTACTTGCATTTCGAGCGGTTCTTACGACGTAGTTATTTACTGCTCCTGCTCGGTATGTTTGTATGCGGAAATTTCGAGGACGACGCAAACCATTGCTACCAGCGGACATACGTGGGTTGCTTACGAATACACCGCGGCAACCTGTACCGAAATCGGTTGGGATGCTTACGAGCAATGCCTTAACTGCAACGCGTATAAAAACGATTATTACGTCGAATACGCTGCGCTCGGTCATGATTTGGTATACGAAATCCAACTCAATCCCACTTGCACCGTCGACGGTTTGAGATACGAGTGCTGCACCCGTTGCGACAGGAGTATCGAGCAAGTTATGCCGGCGCTCCGTCAGCACAGTTTTAAAAACGGTGTCTGCACCGTCTGCAAAGCCGCTCTTTATGAGGCTTTGACCTACGAACTCAACGGTGACGCTTATACTGTCACGGGACTTAACGATAGCACCGTGACGACGGTGGTTATCCCCGATACTTATCTTGGATTGCCCGTTACTGCTCTTGCTAACAATATCTTTAAAAACAACAAGACCATTAAGGAAGTTTATATCGGCAGCAACGTAACCGCTATCCCGACCTATGCTTTCTATGGTTGCAGTGCGCTCGAGACCATTCATATCGGCGTGGGCGTAACAAAGATGAACAGCTATGCATTTACCTCGACGAGTGCCTTGAAACACGTTTATTACGACGGCACAATCGATCAATGGGCACAGATAGTGTTCGGCACGTCGGCTACTGCCGGTACCGCTAGCGCGTCTCCGTTCACAGCAGGTTACGGTAAACTCTACATCAATGGCGAGGTCATCGGAACGGCGACCGTCAACGTGGACGTTAACAGTTACGCATTCTGTAAAGTCGGCGGTATCACCGAGTTGATACTAAACTGCGGAGTGGTCAATACTTACGCTTTTGAATATTGTTATGATTTGGTACACGTTTCCGTAGGTCAAAACGTTACCAAGATCGGCAATTACGCTTTCATGTACTGCTACAAGAAAGTAATAGTAACCGACCATTCGAGTTTGGACATTACTACAAGTGATACGACTTACTCCAAAAAAGGCGGTATTGCTTCCAACGCCAAAAAAATCGGCAGTTCTTATTCCGTATTTACCGTAGGCGACTTCGTATTCTTTGATGAGGACGCTTCTGACGAAAATAGCACGATTTACCTCGTCAGCTACAAAGGAAACGACTCTGTCGTAACTTTGCCCGAAAAAGCGGACGGCAAATCGTATACCGTAAATGCTTATGCATTCTATAGGGTAACCAACCTCAGAGGCATCGTAGTTACCGGCAACGATACTGCATTCCTCAAAAATGCAGTCAACACATGCTCCAACTTTAAGTACATCTTTGTTGCGAACGGCGTCACCGGCGTAACCGTTGACAAGACCGCAACGCCTCTCAAGACTGCGACCGAGTTGAGTTACAACGCTGAGGGCGGCGACGGCAATTGGTACTACGGTACCGAGGGCGAAATCGTATTCGAACATACTCACAGCTACGCGACCGAGTTTGTAGCTCCTGTCGGTCACAAAGACGGCTACGAGAGAAGCGTTTGCGAATATTGCGGTAAAGTAGAGAGCGAGCAAGCTGTTTATTCCGTCGGTCACACCTTTGGTGAGTGGTCGCTGTATAGAAAGGGTACTTGTCAGGTACTCGGTATCGAGATGCGTACCTGCTCTTGCGGTTTCAGAGAAATCAAGAGAATCGTCGGTGATCACGTAGCGGACGAAAACGGTCTTTGCGTAGATTGCGGCACTACTGTTTACGACGCTTTGACTTACGAACTCAACGGTGAAGAGTACACCGTAACGGGGCTTGCGGATGAAAACACTACGATTGTCTTTATACCCGCAACATACGACGGCAAACCCGTCACCGCTATGGCTGACAGCGTCTTTAAAAACAACACCAACATTAAAGAAGTATACATCGGTAAAAACGTTAAGACCATCTCCGGTAGTGCTTTCTATGGTTGCAGTGCGCTCGAGACCATTCATATCGGCGTCGGCGTAACCGCTATCAAAGCGTCTGCGTTTTCCGCAACGACTGCGTTGAAACACGTTTATTACGATGGTACGATTGACCAATACGCACAGATAGCGTTTGGTACTTCGGCAGCAAGCGGCACGAGTACGGCTTCTCCGTTCTACGCAGGTTACGGCAGGCTGTACATTGACGGCAAAGTGGTTAACCACGCGGTCATTACGGCTCCCGCGGTCAGCAGTTATGCATTTTACCACAGCACCGGTATCGTGACTCTCGATATCAGCTCTGCGACAATCAATACCTACGCGTTTAATATGTGCTTGGATTTGACTCAGATTATCCTGCGCGAAGGCGTAACAAGTATCAAAAACAATGCGTTTTTGGCTTGCTACAGCAAGGCGGAAGTAATCAATCTTTCGAGTTTGAGTGTTACTATAAAAGATACGACGGCGTCCAAAAACGGCGGTATTTGCTATCATGCATATCAGTTGCTGACCGCTATACCCGTAGAGAGCAACGTTATCGTTACTGACGACGGCAACGTATTTTATAACAACAACGGCGAGTATTTGTTCCTTTCGTTTATCGGCGAAGGTGCGTGCGTTCTCCCTGAAAAGATTAACGGAAACGATTATACCGTCGAAGGATATGCTTTCTATTACAACAAATTTGTTACTTCGTTGACCATTCCCGCGACGATAACGGCGTTTAAGGCTAGTACGTTTACGGGGACGAACAACCTCCTCGACGTTTATTACGGCGGCACGGTCGACCAATGGGCGTCTATGACCTTTGGTACGTCGGCAACAAGCGGAACGAGTACTGCCTCTCCCTTCTATGCAAGTTACGGCAAACTGTATATCAACGGTAAAGTTCTCGGCGACGTAACGATCAGCGTGGACGTCAGCAGTTATGCGTTCTACAGAGTAAGCGGTCTTTATTCCGTTGTTATCAACGGTACTAAGGTCGGCACATATGCGTTTAATGGCTGTGAAGATTTGTTGTCCGTTACTATCGGTCAAAACGTGACTTCTATCGGTAACTATTCATTCATGACTTGTTACAAGAAGGTAGAGGTAATTAATCTCTCCGGATTGACCATTACGGGTTCCGATACGACTTACGGCAAAAACGGCGGCATTGCCTACAACGCAAAGGTTTTACTGACAGAAACCCCCGCTACGAGCAACTTTGTCAGAGAAGGAGACTTTTTCTTCTTTAACGACGGCAATAGTTGGTATCTCGTCAGCTACGTCGGCGACGACGAAATCGTCACGTTGCCCAAAGATATAAACGGCAACAGTTACGTCGTTAATGCGTATGCTTTCTATAAATGCACCAACCTTAAGGCAATAATCGTCACTGCGGATAAACAAGAGTTTGCCGACAACGCAGTTTACCAATGTAGCAGTCTCGAGTATTTGTATCTTGCGGACGGCGTAACGAGCGTCACTATCGGTACTACCAACGCCAATCTTAAAGATGCAACGCAAATCGCGTACAGCGAGACGGAAAAAGCCGGCAGTTGGCATTACGTAGACGGTGTCCCCGCAATTTGGGAAACCAAAGCCTAAAAAAATTAAACCAAAAAAGACACCCTTGTGGGTGTCTTTTTTTACTATAAAAAACAAAATTAACAATTTTTATCTCCCTGACTCATAAAATAAACGAGGAGGTAAAAACATGAATTTATTCGGTACTGACGGTATACGCGGGAGATACGGCGAGTTTTTGACTGACGGCGTTGCGTATTCTCTCGGCAAAGCTATCGCACTTGAAAACGACGACTGTGTCGTAGTGGTTGGCAGCGACACGAGGGAGAGCGGAGAGGCACTCGTTGCGGCGCTTTCTCGCGGGGTTTCAGACAACGGCGGCGAAGTAATAAACATGGGAGTAGTCCCGACCAATGCCGTGGCGCATTACGTATTAAAAGCGGGAGCGGATTACGGAGTTATGGTTTCCGCAAGTCACAACCCTCCCGATTACAACGGGCTTAAGGTTTTTGACAGATACGGGGTAAAGATATGCGAAAAAAAGCAGGAAGAATTCAGTGAAAAAATTTCCGCGTTGCGCGTCGATTTTAACGTTGACGACTCGAGCGGCGCGCGGATATTTAAGGACGGGGTAGACGCTTACGAAAAATACCTCGTCGAAAAAATCAATTGTGATTTTAACGGGCTAAAAATCGCTCTCGATTGTTGCTACGGCAGCGCGTACGAAATAGCGGAAAGAGTTTTCGTGCGGCTCGGTGGGAAAATCGTGGCGTATTGCAATTTCAACAAAGGAAAACTCATCAACGTCGATTGCGGCGCGACGGAAACTTCTTTTTTGGGCAGGCGAATGAAAGAAAACGCCTGTGCGCTCGGTTTTGCATTTGACGGCGACGCGGACAGACTTGCGGCGTTTGAGGGAAAAACGTTGCTCGATACCGACAGAGTGTTTTTCGCTTTCGCAAAGTATCTTTCGGAGAGCGGTCAACTCGCCAAAAACACTGTGGTAGGCACTATACTGACAAACAGCGGTCTTGAAAAAAGCCTTAAAAAAATAGGAATTGACCTTGTCAGAACGGACGTCGGCGACAGTAAGATTTACGCCAAAATGTTGAGCGAGGGATATGTTCTCGGCGGCGAAAACAGCGGACACTATCTACTCGGTCAATACGCTACGGGTAGCGACGCTTTGCTGAACGCAATGTTGTTGACAAAGATTTATTGTCTGAAAGGCAGTATAATGCAGTACACGGCAGAGTATAAACCGTATTTTTCTCTCAATGAAAACGTCGTCGTTACCGATGCGGTCGCGACCGCTCTGAAAAAAGACGACAAGCTCTTTTCGACGATAAAAAACGCTTTTTATTCGCGTTACCCGACGTTGCGCCTCGTAGCGCGAATGAGCGGAACCGAACCGAAAATCCGCCTTTTTGTCGAAGGAAAATCGCAAAAAAACGTTGCCGTCGGCATGGAGTATCTCGTGCGTTCGGTGCAGGCTTTTGTCACCAATAGTGACAAATTGTTTGACAATGTAAAAAAAAGCAGTTAAAATTAACTCGTAAAGAGACGAGAGATTTTTATGCAGGTTTCTAAAACACAGAGAAGAAAAAAGAACGTCGCGGGTGTCGTTTTTGCCTTTATATTCAACGTGCTGCTCGGCATAGCCAAAGGCGTCGTCGGATTGACGTCGGGTTACGTCAGCCTGATTGCCGACGCAGTCAACAATCTGTCCGACGCAGGGAGCAACGTGGTGTCTTTTATAGGCATCAGGATAGCCGAAAAACCCGCGGATAAAGAACATCCTTTCGGGCATGAGCGCATGGAGTACGTTGCGGGTACGATAGTCGGCATAGTAGTCGTCATGCTTGCGTTTGAGTTGTTTGCCGACGGTGTGGAAAAAATAATAGAAAGCGTCAATTCTGCGTTTGTTTCTGATTTTAATGTCGTCGTCGCTACCGTGCTCGGCGCCTCGGTAATAGCAAAGACGGTAATGTTTGCCGTTTTACGCGCAAGCGGTAAAAAATACGACCTTACCTTGCATCGCGCAATGTCTGCAGACAGTCTAAGCGACGCAATCGGTTCGGCAGCGATACTCGCCGGCATCGTAGTCGGCTACTTTGTAAAAATCAATCTCGACGGTTTTATAGGGGTAGTAGTAAGCGTTATCATTTTCATCAGCGGCGTCAAGGTGCTTAAAGACACGTTAAACCCATTGCTCGGCATTGCTCCCGACGTTAAGGAGGCGGAGGATATCCGAAAAACCGTTCTTGCGTTTGAGGGCGTGTTGGGCGTGCATGACCTTACCGTCCATCAATATGGTCCGAATAAACGTTTCGTAACCGTTCATATCGAGATAGACGCCAAAACGTCGAGTATGGACGCGCATGAATTGGCTGATTCTATCGAACGCCTGTATGCGGAAAAAGACGTTGAATTGTTGGTGCATACCGATCCGATAGTTACCGACGATGAGTTTGCCAACGTCAAAAAAGCGGAAATAACGGAAAGTTTGAGGTCGTTGACGGATTTTGTCGATTTGCATGACTTTAGAGTCGTATACGGCAAACGCGATAGGATTTTGTTTGACGCGGTGTTGCGTTTCGGTTCGCGGCAGACACCGTCGACGCTGGCAAAAAAACTTGCAGACGAGGTTTCCGACGAGTACGATTACTGCATTTCGATAGATTACAGATAGAGAGGTACATATGAGCAAAGCCGATGAGATTTTTGTAAAAAACGTTTTGGATATTCTTAACAACGGCTGGAGAGACGACGACGTCCCGGTCCGTCCGCGTTGGAGCGACGGTACGCCCGCGCATACGATTAAAAGGTTTTGCATAGTCAACCGTTACGACCTGAGTGAGGAGTTTCCCGTTATTACGTTGCGAAAAACACGGTTTAAAAACTGTATCGACGAAATGCTTTGGATATGGCAGCGAAAAAGTAACAATATCGCCGACCTTAACAGTAAAATATGGGATAGTTGGGCAGACGAAAACGGCTCGATAGGCAAGGCGTACGGTTATCAACTCGCGCAAAAGAGTACTTATCCCGAGGGGGAGTTCGATCAGGTCGACCGTATTTTGTTTGACCTTAAAAACAATCCTCACAGTCGCAGGATAATGGCAAACATGTATGTGCACGGGGATTTACACGAAATGAATCTTTATCCTTGCGCCTACTCGTTTACTTTAAACGTTTCGGGCAACAGGCTCAACGGTATTTTAAATCAACGTTCGCAGGATATGTTGGTCGCCAACAACTGGAACGTCGCTCAGTATGCCGCGTTGCTTTGCGCTTTTGCGAAAGTCAGCGGTTTCGTGCCGGGCGAGCTCGTGCACGTCATCGCCGACGCTCATATTTACGACAGGCATATTCCGTTGATATTGGATTTGATAAAAAAAGAGCAATTTCCCGCTCCTCGGTTTATCCTTTCGGACAAAAAAGACTTTTACGACTTTAACGTCGACGACTTTAAACTCGTCGATTATCGATACAACGAGTTTAACGAAAAACCGGAGGTTGCCGTTTAATGAAAGCAATAGTGGCGGTAGATAAAAATTGGGGCATAGGTAAAAAAAACGGTTTACTTTTTAACTTGCCCGAAGACATGAAGTTTTTTCGTCAAAAGACGACGGGCAAGGTGGTCGCCATGGGTAACAACACTTTGCGCTCGTTTCCGAATGAAAAACCGTTAAAAAACCGCGTCAACGTGGTCCTTTGTCCCGATGCGAAAGACCGTGACGACTGCGTAATGGTTCGCTCTCTGCAAGAAATGCGCGAAACGCTTAAAAAATATCCTTCCGACGACGTTTTTATTATCGGCGGGGCGATGTTTTACCGTACGATGCTCGAGTTTTGCGATACCGCGTACGTAACCAAGGTTGACGCCGACGGCGATGCGGAGGTTTTTTTTGACAATCTCGACCAAAACCCCGATTGGAGACTTGACGAGATTAATATGAGTGTAAAAGACGGCGATTACGACCTGACTTTTTGCGTTTATAAAAACGATTTTCCTAAGGCATTGTAAGAGCGACTTAATCAAAAGATTAAAAAAAGTTGACAAATTTCTACGAGTGTAGTATATTTCCAATATGGTAAAACGCGATTTGCAAAAAACGGATACGAGGATTGTCCGTACCGTCTCTTTACTCAAGTCGGCATTGTTTGATTTGCTAAAAAAAACTTCGTACGACAGTATTACCGTTATCGATATATGCGATAGGGCGATGGTGCATCGTACTACTTTTTACAAACACTTTGACAACAAAGAGCAGTTACTGATAGCGGCGTTAGACGACAAGCGCGAAAAGATTTTCGGCGACCTTGCCGCCAAAAGAGAGTTTGAGTCGCCAAAAGAGATTTACATGTACATAGCGTACAACGGTTTTGACTATCTTGCGAAACACAAGGCGTCCGTCCTTGCGATATACCGCAACCTCAACAACGACGACGTGTTTAACGTCGCAAAGAGAGGTCTCGAGCGCAGTATCAAGTATTTGTTTTTGCAAAACCGTCCTTTTAAAAACTACCCCGTACCGATAGATATCATGACCGCATTTTATACCGGCGGAATGATAAACCTTTTACAGTGGTGGTTAAACGACGGCGGTTCGTACTCGGCGGAGGATATGCTCAGATACGTCAATATGATTTTGTCGGAAGAAAACTGCGGCTGATTTTGTTTAAGTTTTTTTCGATTATCCCGCCGACTCTGCGGGATTTTTTTTGTGAAACGGGTTAAGGATAATAAAAATGGTTTTTTCGGCAATAGTTATAGCGGTTACGGTTGCGGCTTTGCTTTTTTGTATAATAACGGATAAACGCGTAGCGATAGGTAAAAACTCACTCGGTTTGTACTGTCTCGTGCCTCTCGTCGGCGCAATCGTGCTGGTGGCAGGCGGACGGTTGCCTCTCGGAGAACTTGCCGAGTATTTTGTGGCTGATACGACGGTCAATCCGATAAAAATACTTTTGTTGTTTTTGTCAATGACGATTTTTTCGGTTGTACTCGACGAAGCCGGGTTTTTTACGTACGTTGCCAATCTGGCGGCAGGTAAATCCGGCACAAGTCAACGCCGATTGTTTTTTACGTTGTACTTTACGGTTGCCGTTTTGACGATTTTTACGTCAAACGACGTCGTAATACTTACCGTCACGCCCTTCGTCATAGCGTTTTGTCGTAGGGCTGATTGCAATCCGTTGCCCCATCTGCTGATAGAATTTATCACCGCCAATACATGGAGCATGCTCCTTGTTATCGGCAATCCCACCAATATTTACGTTGCTTCGGCTTTCGGAATAACTTTTGCCGAATACTTTTTTACTATGGCGTTGCCTACCGTCGCAGGCGGCGTCGTGTCATGCGCGGTCGTTTACGCTATGTTTTGCAAATCGTTATCAAAACCGATACGTCCCGAAAAAAACGACACCGCGCTTAGAGACAAACCGCTCGCCGTTATCGCCGGCTGTCATCTCGCCCTTTGCGTGGTCTTGCTCGCGGTAAGCAATCTGCTCGGCATAGAAATGTGGCAAATCAGCGTATCTCTTGCCGTTTTGCTCGTCGCGTGTACGTTCGTTTATCTTGCCGTCGGCAAAAAGTCCTTTGCTCCGTTGACCAACGGTTTAAAGCGTCTCCCGTACGAAATCATTCCGTTTATCGTCGGGATGTTCGTAATAGTCCTCGTCGTGACGCGAGAGGGATGGAGCGAGCGAATATACAAGCTTTTTTCGGCGGGAGAATCGGTGTTTTCCTACGGTTTCGGTACCGCTATCGGTTCAAATTTAATCAATAATATCCCTGCAACGGTTTTGTTTTCGCAGGTGCTGTCGTGCGGTGCGTTTTTAGACGCCGCTGCCGTCTACGCCGTCATAGTCGGGTCCAACGTGGGTGCGTATCTGACGCCTGTCGGTGCTTTGGCGGGGATAATGTGGCACAATATATTGTCCCACAACGATATTAAGTTATCTTTCGGCAGATTTTCGCTTTACGGCATTGCCGTCGCGATACCGACGCTCGCGGCAACCTTGACCGTATTGTCCTTAATGCTTTAAAAGCCCGCTTTCGGATTTAAAGGCAAAGAAATAAATGAAAGAAAAAACATTAAAAGTGTTAAAAATAATATGCTGTTCGGTATTTGCCGCGGCGGAGTTTACCCTTTGGCTGCTCGTCGTCACGCTGTCCGACGTCGATACCGTAAATACGCTGTGTTACGTTTCGGTTTTGCTTGCTTTTTTCTTTTCGCTGTTGTGGTTAAAAAACGGTAAAAGCTCGGCTTTGATATCGATTGCGCTGTTTTTTACCGCATGTGCCGATTATTGTCTCGTGGTCAATCTGTCTGCGCCGTACGAGTTGGCACTCGCTTTTTTTGCCGTGGTACAGCTATCGTACTGTGTGTTGCTCGCCGTCAATCAATCGCCCCGTCTGCGAAAAATTCACCTTTTTACGCGCGGTGTGGCGGTAATCGCGGCTTTGTTGCTGACCGTCGTCGTCTTTGGGGAAAAAACCGACCTGTTGACGTTGTTGACTATATTTTATTTCTCAAATCTCGTTTGCAATTTTGCCTTTTCGTGCGTTCAAATCAAGTCGTACGCCATTTTTGCCTTGGGACTGTTGTTCTTTATCGGGTGCGATGTTTTTGTCGGGCTCAGGTACGCTGACGGCGTCTATTTTAATTTGCCGACGGACGGCTTGTTGTTCAAGTTGACGCAAATCGGTTTTACGCTCATATGGACGTGTTATATACCCTCGCAGACGCTTATTTCGCTTGCGAGCGCGCTCGTTTTTACACGTAAAGGCTCGAGAATAAAAACTACAAAAACCGACTAAAAAACGCGCAAAAGATACAAATCTTAAGTTTTTGTATAATCGTAACAAAGCTTAAATATTTTACAATTTTAAAAAAAAATAGTATAATCTAAAACAGAAAAAACTCGGAGATATAATATGCTCGATTTTATCATTTCGTCTGAAGCAACTTGCGATTTGACTGCGGAACAAATATCCGCCAATGATTTTTCGATTATTCCCATGAACTTTTTTGTCGGCGAAACGGAGTATTCGTCTGCCGACGGCTTGACGACCAACGAGATTTGTCGGCGTATGAGAGAAGGACAGACGGTCAGGACGTTTCAGGTCACGGTAGAGCAAGCCACCGATTATCTGGCGAGATTGCTTTCTATGGGTAAAGACGTCTTGCACCTGTCTTTTTCGAGCGCGATGAGCGGCACGTGCGACAACTTTATTCGCGCGGCGCAGGCGTTAAACGCTACCCGTCAAGGCTTAAACAAGGTTTACGTCGTGGATACGTTGTGTCAATCTTTTGGCGTCGGACTGCTCATGTATTGGGCAAAAGCTCAAGCTGAAAAAAACGGCTGGGACGTCGTCAGGACAGCCGAATTTGTCGAAAGCAAAAAACTCACCGTCAGCCATACGTTTGTAGTCGATGACCTCAAGTTTCTTGCTCGCGGCGGACGTCTCAATGCGCCCATGGCTTTTATAGGCAATATCATTCAGCTTAAGCCCGTTTTACACCTCAATTCCGTCGGACAAATCGTACAGCGGGCAAAAGTAATAGGCAGAAAAAAATCAATAACAACCGTGATTGAAGATTTTAAAAAGCATTATAACGACGATTGCAATCTCGTCTTTATTTCGGAATCTGCCTGTCGCGAAGAAGCCGAGTCGGTCGCCGCTCGCATTAAGGAAATCAAACCGAACGTAAATATTCTCATCAATCAACTCGGTCCGGTTATTACGTCGCACGCAGGTCCGGGGGTTATGGCTGTGTACTTTACGGTCAACGACCGTATGGAGTAGAGCGGTATTTTTTAAACTTGACGCACTGTGAAAGTAGGGCGGAGACGTCGGACTTTTGCGGTGCGTTTTTTATTTTTTTCATCGGTAAAAAGCTAAATAATAAAGGCGAAAAATATCTCTCTTGAGAGGGTTTTTTTGAGAATTTTTAAATATGTAGTCTCGGTGAAAGGGGAAACGGAAAAATTCTCGTTTTTGTGCGGGATTTGGTAAACAAAAATTTGATAAACATTAATAAAAAAGCCGTGTTGAGA
>CAZTCB010000003.1:0-68368 GCA_964612455.1 uncultured Subdoligranulum sp.
ACTTTTAAGGCTTGTTTTTGCTTGACTAACCCGTAAAATAGGCTTATAATTTTTTTTACAAGAGCAAAAAAAGGTGACAGAATGTATATTCTGTCTACAAGTTTCTCTTAATTTTCACAATACAAAAAGCCGCGCTGAATTTACTCTCAACACGGCTTTTTTACTAAGGTTTATTAAATTTTTGTTTACCGGCATCCCGCCCAAAAACGAGAATTTTCCCGTTTTCCATTTCACCGAGACTACATATTTAAAAATTCTCAAACCGATTGCAAAAAACGCTTTATCGCGTCAATCGTTTTTATTTTGTGTGTGCTTTTAGCGGCTTTTTACAACGCAAAACACTCGCGAAACTCGAGGTTGATTAGCAACAAGTCGAAATATGCTATTTTTAAATCAACCGACCTTATTACCCCGTCGGAGAGGCGCGAAAGAATTGTTTTTTGATTTGCGAGAAAACTTTTTATCTCCGTCAACGCCTTATCGTCGTCGGAAGCCTGCGTCAATCTCTCTACCGACCTCATGACGTCGTCGGTTTTTTCCGACAATCTGACTATATCGACCGCAACGTCACCGCTGTTTCGCATGTCGGTGTCATACTCGAGGACGATACTAAGCATCTCGGACAAAACGTCAAAAAAAACGTCGGTCACTTCTATCAACTGCATGCGCATGCCGTCTTCAAATCTGATGGCTGTTTTTTCAAGCGTAAACTCGTAGACTACGGCACTCTCGCCGCTCTCAAAAAGATTGTTGGCGACGGCAGTTGCGTCGGACTTTGACAAATACACCGCGGCAAATATGAGATATTTTTCGTCGTCGCGATATATTCCTCCCGCGCCGCCGCGTGCTTTGCAGACGGTGGAGTAATACGACGCGGTAGTCTCGGTGACGTACTCCCCCACTACTACGCCGTAAAGTTTTTCTTCCGCTATCGTCACGAGTTTTGACGTAAAGGTAACGGAAAAAAGAAATACGACGACTACGAGGACAAGGATTGCCAACGATATCGCCCTGAGCGTGCGGTATACGCTTTTTTTTGCGGTTTTTTTTGTCGAATAATACAAACTGCCTTTGGCTGCGGAAAAACTTTTGCGTTTAAAAGGCTGCACGTCGTCGTAAACGTATGACGATTTTGAGGTTTTTGAAAATTTTTCGTCTAAGTCCATATTTAACACTATGCCAAAAAATTAAAAATAATGAAAACCAACTCTTTTTTGTTGATAGAACAACAAATAGGTGCTAT
Organism: uncultured Subdoligranulum sp.; assembly: GCA_964612455.1. Classification (GTDB taxonomy): domain Bacteria; phylum Bacillota; class Clostridia; order Christensenellales; family CAG-314; genus SFEB01. The sequence goes on from CAZTCB010000003.1 coordinate 1,244, forward strand.
AATACCGAAAGAGGCTAAACTATGGAAAAAATCGAAAGTTTTAAGATAAATCATCTGACTTTGCTACCGGGATTGTACGTTTCGCGCAGGGACAGCAAAGACGGAGTGGACGTCACTACCTTTGACATGCGACTGACGGCACCCAACAAAGAACCTCCTGTCGATATGCCTGCCTTGCACACTATCGAACACATCTGCGCAACTTATCTGCGCAACTGCGAAAAAAAAGACGATATCGTTTATTTCGGTCCTATGGGCTGTCGCACGGGATGCTACGTGGTGGTGTTTGGCAAACTTTCTTCGCAAGATTTTTTTACTACAGTCATAGACATGTGCAACTTCGTCATCGGGTTTGACGGAGAAATCCCCGGTGCAAAACCGGAACAATGCGGCAACTACCTCGAACAAAATCTGACGCTTGCAAAGTACTATATCGCAAGGTATAAAAAAGAGCTGGAACAGTACTCTCGTTTCGTTTACCCCGATTAATCTTAAAAAAATTGGTGCCGATCGTTGACATTCAAACGATAACGTGCTAAAATAAGCATCACTGTCAGGTGTGCTCGTGTGGCGGAATCGGCAGACGCAAGGGACTTAAAATCCCTCGAGGGCAACTTCGTATCGGTTCAAGTCCGATCACGAGCACCAAAAGAAAAAATTAGTCTTGATACAGTAAATAAATGTGTCAGGACTAATTTTTTTATGCCTTTTTAGTGATTTTTGAGGAGCGTATACAACGGAATAGCGATTGTTAACGTTAGGTCAATCGCGGCACCGCAGATGAAAGTCCCCTAACAAAAAAACGAACTCCAACTCGAGTTCGTTTTATTTAAAATGGTGCGACCAAAGGGACTTGAACCCCCACGTCGAGGACAATAGATCCTAAGTCTATCGCGTCTGCCAGTTTCGCCATGGTCGCACACCGAGTATAATAGCACAAAACGCGCGGATTATCAAGTTTTTTACCAAAAGTTTATTGTTTTTAACATTTTGTCGTTTCGTTTTAAACCCAGTTGTTACCCGACTGCTGCTCCCGACCGAGTATTTCTTTGGCTCTGTTTATTAAAGCCGCGTAATCTTGAGTATCGACGCGATTTTCCTCCGAGGGGACGTATCCGACGCCGTGTATATTGGTATCGGTGACGGCGGAAAAATACTCCGCCACGGTGTAGTACACGCCGTAGTAAAAAGTCAGCTCCTTTCCGTCACGGACAAAAGTGCCTCTGCTCGTCAAAAGAACGTTTACCGTCTGCGCTATACCCTTTCCGTAACTCGTCGAGCCTATCTGCGTCGCCGTCCCGTAGTCAAGCAGGCACCCGAGGAGAAGTTCACTTGCGCTTGCGGAATTGCCGTCGGTAATCACGACGATAGGTTTTGCGTTTTTGCCTGCGCTCACGTCAAAATAATCGCCGAAATACACTCCGTCGGTGTAATAAGTGCCCAACGTAGCGCCGCCTTTGCCCTTGAGCGTCGTCACGAGCAACTTTTCGGCATTCGGGTTGTCAAAATCGTAAATCAGATAAGACGCTATCGACGTTGCCTCGCTGATATCCCCGCCCGGATTGCCGGTCAAATCGAGGATAAGCTTTCCTTTGCCCTTGTAAACCGTCTTGAATATCTGCATGGCGGCGGCAAACTGTTTTGACGAAGAGTCGACGACCTGTTCATCCTCGTAAACCGACTCGAAACTATTGAGTTTGACGTACCCGACGTCGGTACCGTCGAGGTCTGTCAGATTGTGTTTGGCTATCAACGCGGCGTCGGTAATGTCGGTATAAGAAGAACCGAAGTAATAATCGACGAAATTGTTTTCGTAACGCTGTTTCGTAACCGATATCTTCAACACCGAGAGGTCGTCGCTGTCGGCAGCGGTATCGAGCCCGCGAATAACCGTCAGCGTAACCGTCGCGCCGTAATCGCCGGACAACGCCGACTGTATTTCTTCGGACGCGGCGTTTCTTACGTCGACGGTCGCACCGTCTTTATCGATAAGTATCACTATGTCGCCGACACGCAAATCGCTGACGTACGCTCCGCTCCCGTAAGAAATGCTGTGTACGTAATAGCCCGTCGTGATATTCAAAAAGCTGATACCGTAGGTGGGCGTCGACGTATCCGACGACGGGTAATATACGTCGTACAATTGCTCGGGACTGAGCAAATACCCGTAGTTGTCGACGGTTTGCAACATACTCGTCCCCGCGTTTAACAACATCTGCGTTTTTATTTCTTCCCACGTCGCTTCGTCGTAATAAATACTATTGTCTTTTACCGTCTGCAAGACGTCGTCCAATATCTCGGTTTCGTTGGTTTTTACCACTTGTCCGACGATAATGCCGACGACAAATACCGCCACGAGCGCAACGATAGTCAGTACGTTGTGAACAAATTTGTTTCTGTTTCGCGTCGGTACGGGCGGAGGATTGGAGTAACCGGCACCCGTATCGGCGTATGCCGCCTGTTGTCTGTTGTATTCTTCGTCAAAAAAATCCATTTAATTACCCCCTTGTTTTAAAGTCGTCGTTATTCGGCGTCGCGTCAAAAAGCAAAAAATCGTACGTCTTGCCGAAAGCATATTTTTTATCGTCCGAAAGCACCAATATCGCGCACCCGTCTGCCGTCTTTTGCTCGATATTGCGTTTCAAAAAGTCATCCGTCTCGGTATCTGCCCCGAAACAGCCGTCGAGAATAATCAAAGATACGTCACGGCAAAACGCCCGAGCAAAAGCCAAACGCATTTTGTCCGCATCGGAGAGCATTTTTACTTTTTGTTTAGGTTTGACGTTTAATCCGTATTCTCTCAACTTGACCTCGGCAAGTTTAAACGCGTCTTTTTTTTCTTTACCGCGCACCGTCAGCCCGTACGCCGCGTTTTTCAGCACCGTTCCCTTTTGGTACAGCGTCGGATACGTTATATACGCAAAATTCCGTTTTTCGGGCGGGACGGAGTCAAGCGGGCGGTCGTTTAAAAAAATTTCGCCTTTGGTGAGTTTCAGCAATCCGACCAAAACCTTTGCCAACGTCGTCTTACCGCCAAACTTGTCAATCAATAGCGTACAAACGCTACCCGTCTCCACCGAAAAAGATAAATCGGTAAATATAAACGCGTCATCGTAGTGGTACTTGTACGCAATTTTTTCCGCCCTTATCAAACTCATAATCTGAGTTCGTCCAAGGTCAGCGTAAACGCATCGATGCAATTGTCGAGAAAATAGTCCACTTCTTTGCTGGCGTAACTCTTAAGTTCTCTCAATATCGTCTCTTTCGCTTTTACAAACTCCGTATTGCCGTATTGCACTTCTTTGACGCACTTAATATAAGCGCAAAGTTTGTCGGCGTACTTGACGAAAACATGTTCTTCCTCAACGTCGTCGTCCAGCAAACGAGTATAGACGGGTTGCAATTGCGACGGTAGCTGAGCAATCAACTTTTCCGCCGCGAGCTTCTCCACCGCTTTATAATTTTTCTTTAATTCAGGGTTTAAATACTTTACGGGGGTAGGCATGTCTCCCGTAAAAATCTCGCTCACGTCATGAAACAACGCCTTGGTAGCAATCCTTTCGGAGTCAAGCCCATTGCCGAAAAACACGTTTGATATCTCTGCGAGAGCATGCGCCACCACTGCCGTCAAAAAAGAATGTTCCATGAGATTTTCACTCTCGGTGTTACGCATGAGTCCCCAGCGATTGATATATTTAGTCCTGTAAATAAAGGCAAAAAATTTTTCCATAACCTACACCTTTTATATTCTACCATATATCCCGAAAAAATACTCGTTTTTAAAAACACTTTTTTCACTTTTTTAAAATGTCGTTTTTCTCTTGACACTCCGACTAAAAAGTGATATAGTGAAAAAAGCGAAATAAGTTTGCACTTTTATTGGGGGTGCCGCAAGGCTGAGATTATACCCCTCGAACCTGTCAAGGTAATGCTTGCGTAGGGAGAATAACTGTTTTTTGGTGTTTTAGTCCTACGAAAGTGTAGGACTTTTTTTCGCGAATTTTGTCATAAAAAAGGAGGTAAACGTTATGACAATTTTTGCTCTTTGTTTCGCCGATATGACCGAAACTACCGCAACGGTAATCTCTATCGGCACAATCGTCCTTTTGTTGCTCGTGCTCGTGGTTTTATCTGCCTGCAACAAAAAAATGGATACTCGCAGCATCGCTTTTGCGGGGGTATCCGTCGCCCTGTCTTTCGCGCTGTCTTTCGTCAAGTTTAAAGTCAACGCAAACGGAGGAAGTATCACCGTCGCAAGTATGCTGCCGATAATCCTCTACGCCTATTTCTTCGGACCGGTCAGAGGACTAACGGTGGGGCTTATACACGGACTGCTTCAATTTGTCGAATCAGCCTACGTCATATCCCCGTTGTCGTTCTTTTTGGACTATCCGTTGGCGTTTGCGGGGGTTGCGTTTGCTGGAGTCATGGGGGTAGTGCTTAAAAACAAGCCGAAAATCGCACTGATATCCGGAGCGGTACTTGCTTTCGTTTTCAGATTTATCATGCATTTTTGTTCCGGATTTTTATACTACGCGGATATGTCCCCTGCGGCGGCATGGCAAGCCAACTTTATCTATCAATGCTCTTACGTGCCGATAGACGCCGCCATTTGTCTCGTCTTGCTCGTAGCTCTGGTGGTCAGCCCCGGCTTTAACGCGCTTAAACGCATCATGCATCCGACGGAACAACCTGTCGAAAATTAAAATACGTCTCTTAACGTACTGTCATTTTTTACGGCGTAGTTTTTAACTACGCCTTTTTTTTGACTCTTTTACGTTTATTTCGTTGCAAAATGCGCCCATTTGACCACTATCGCGACAAATATCGACAAATATATTTGTGTTTGGCATAAAGTATGCTATAATAAAAATATTTAAGGAGAATGTGCAATGTTAACGATATTTACAGATACAGATACCGACTTTACGCCGAAAGACGCTGCGGAATACGGGTTTAAACTCATCAGCATGCCGTACGTTTTGGACGAAAAAGAAATCAAACCGTACGTTGACTTTGACAACTTTGATTATCACGAATTTTATCAAAGGCTTCGCGACGGCGCCACGCCCCACACGTCCGCAATCAGCGCGGACGACTACATAGGGTACTTTGAACCGGAGTTTGCCGCGGGAAACGATATACTATATATCCATTTTTCCGCTGCCATGAGTTGTACGTTTGACAATCTCGACAAGGCGTTGAAAATATTGAAAGAAAAGTATCCCGACAGGAAATACTACTCTATCGACACGAAAGCAATCACTATATGCAGTTACAACATCGTCAAAGCAATCGGAGATTTGTTTAAACAAGGTAAATCGCTCGAGTACGTCCTCGACTGGGCAAAGAGAGAAGTGGATAAACACGCGGTTTATTTTTACGCAAGCGACCTCAGATTTTTTGCTCGCAGCGGCAGGATAAGCAATCTTTCCGCCGTGGCGGGTACTCTCATAGGTATTCATCCCGTACTGACCATGACCGAAAAAGGCATAATGACTACCGTCTGCAAAGTCAGAGGCGAAAAAGCGACATTGAGAAAAATCGCGGATTTCGTGCAGGAACTCGCCGACGATATCAAAGGGCATAGAGTCGTCATCGGTCACACCGATTGTTTGCCCCTTGCGGAAAAACTTGCCGCCATTCTTCGCGAACGCTTTGGTGACGACCTGAATATAGAATATCGCGTCGTCAACCCCACGGCAGGCAGTCACTGCGGTCCCGACTGCATCGGCGTTACTTTTCATTCTATACGCAGATAACGGGCGGCGTTCTTGTGATTTCGGTAAAAGAAGTACGGACGAGAAAGCAACAAAAAGAGTTTCTCGACTTTCCGCTTAAACTGTACAAAAACAACCCCTATTTCGTTCCGCCCCTATACTGCGACGAGAAAAAAATTTTTTGCCGCGACTACTTTTATCTCGATCAGGCAGAAGCCGTTTATTTCAACGCATACGCCGACGGCAAAATCGTAGGGAGAATCAGCGGTATAATACAACGAGCGAGCAACGAAAAAAACGGGGAAAAACGCGTCAGATTTACCAGATTTGACTCAATCGACGACCAAAAAGTAGCCGACGCGTTGTTTAGTGCCGTAGAAAACTGGGCAAAAACCAAAGGAATGGATACGGTATGCGGACCTTTGGGTTTTTCGGACCTCGAGCGCGAAGGACTGCTCATCGACGGATTCGATCAGCTCTCCACGTTTGAAGAACAATACAATTATCCGTATTACCAACGATTGATAGAAAATCTCGGCTACACCAAAGAAGTCGATTGGGTTGAACACAAATTGCGTCTGCCGGAGACGGACAGCGACCGACTCGACCGTATCGGCGGGTACATGATGAAAAAATACAACCTTCGTTTCGGCACTGCGAAAAATACCCGCGATTTTATAAAAAAATACGGCGACGGTTTTTTTGAAATTTTGGATTTGACGTACAAAGATATATACGGCACCGTTCCCTTTACGGAAGGAATGAAAAAGATGATGATAAAAAACTTTAATCTCATCATCAACCTTGACGACGTAACCGTTATCCTTGACGAAAACGACGACATCGTGTGTTTCGGTATATTTTTTCCGTCTATCGCCAAAGCGATACAAAAATCGGGCGGCAGGTTGACGGTCCCTACCCTTTTCAGGCTGCTCAAAGCAATAAAACATCCGAAAGTCATAGATTTCGGACTCATCGGCGTTTTACCTCGATATGCGGGCAAGGGTATCAGCTCCGTATTGATTGGTCGCGCCAAAAATATAATGCGGCAACAAAATATCCTCTACGCCGAAACAAACCTAAACCTCGAAACAAACGCCAATATCATCAATCAATGGAAGTCTTTCGATTGCACGAGGCACAAGCGCCGCCGCGCTTTCGTAAAAAAACTGTACGATTGACAAACAAATTTAACTAAAAAAACCGCGTCCCCGCAACTTTTTCGTTCAGGCACGCGGTTTTTAACTGCTTATCGTTAAGAACAATCGAAATCGATTCAATTTTAAGAGAAACACGGCTAAAACTCGTCGCTCTCTGCTTTTATCTTTTTTAAAACGGCGACGTCCGCCGGACAAAAAACGTAATCGTCTATTTGCGACGGTTTTATCCATGCAAACGCATTGTGCTCCAGCAATTTCGGGAAACCATCCGAAATCGCGGCGTTAAATACGGTAAGGTGTATATCGAGATCGGGATAACGGTGCGTGACGTCGCAAAAAACGTTTTTTACCGTTACCGTGATATCCAATTCTTCTTTGCACTCTCTGACGAGTGCCTCCGACCGTGTTTCGCCCGTTTCTACTTTACCGCCGACAAACTCCCACTGCAACCCGCGGGTTTTTTGCGGCGGGCGTTGGCAAATCAAAAACCTTCCTTCTTCGTCCTTTATCAACGCGGCTACCACTTCTTTCATTTTTGCTGCTCCGAGTTATTGTTTTCTCTCGTACAAATCGACTATGAGGTCTACGCACGTATCGATTCCCAATCGTCCGCTATCGAGAGCAACGTCGTAGTTTTTGGCGTCGCCCCACTCCATGCCCGTGTAAAACTTGTAAAACTTTTTACGCCGCTTATCTTTGTCGGCAAGACGCTTTAGGGGCTTGTCCTCTCTTTCGCCGTATACTTCGACTATACGCTTTGCCCTAAAATCCATATCGGCATGAATAAACACTTTTAAACAATCGGCAATATCGCGCAGTAAATAGTCCGCACACCTGCCGACTATTACGCAGGATTCTCTTTCGCCTATCTCCCTGATAATCCTGCTTTGCACCATCCATACCTCATCCTGAAGCGAATACCCGTTTGCGTTTTTACCTGCCACCGCACTGCTGAAAAACGGGCGGGAAACGTAATACTCTCCCTGGTCTTTCAAAAAGTCAGGGTGAAAACCGCTCTCCGACGCAACTTTTTGCAATATTTCCTCGTCATAACAAGGTACTCCGAGCCTCTCGGCAACACTTTTTCCGATAGTACGCCCCGCACTGCCAAACTCTCTGCTGATTGTAATAATCTTTTGTTTATTCATATTAGCCTCCTTTACTTTTAAACGGGAAATGCCGCCATGACCATATTATAGCAAATGCTCACCGAAAAAACAATACCAAAAATCAAATTTTCACAAAAAACGTTTTTCGCAGTCAAAATGACGGTACGCAGTCTGCCGCGTCACACCACGTACCAATTTTCGTAATACTTTTTCAATTGACGAGTAAGCTCGACGCCCGCTATTTTTTCTACCGGACTAAAAAGCGTGTCCGTCAGCCCGTCGTCTGTTTTTTCGCCACTTACGTCGGTTTTCGCGTGCATATCGGTCGGAGTGACGGAGTCGTGTTGAGCGGGCGCCGACTTTGAGGAAGAAAAATCGTCACGATTTTCGCATGCGTCTGCACCGACGTCGGACGTAGACGAGTCGGACTGTTTTTCGGCAGAATCGTTGTTCATAAGATTGCTGACGATATTCATTGCCATCGGATTCGACATGATTTCGCCCAAAACCTCACCCATATCGCCTTTGTTGTCGCGTATTTTATTAAACGTCGACATCAACTGCAATGCCTGCTGTGCGTTTTCGAGATTGTCAAAAATCCCGCCGTTTTTGCCCGTCGAACCGCTTAAATCGGACGATTTTTTTTCGTTGCGTCCCCCTGCCCCCGACATCGATTTAAACAACAAAAAAAACAATATAAGCGGCAAAAAATTCATGTTTTTTCCTCCTCGCACCGTTTGACCGTGCTCATTATAGTTTATGCGAGCATATATTGCATAGTGAACAGTTTTTTTAAGGAGAAAAAATATGACGAAAAACGACAACGATTTCTTTTTTAATCAAAATCCGCCGAAAGACGCCGCCCGCGTCGATACCAAAAACCTTGCGGCTCAGGCGCAAACGTTTAAAAACCTCGCCGATTACTATGATAAAAACGGACAGGACAAATTGATAACGGATATCGTTTCCGCCGTACGCGCTCAAAAAGCCAACGGCTCGCTAAACGACGAACAACTCAAACGTTTTGCAAAAACCGTTTCGCCTATGCTTAACGCGACTCAACGTCAAAAACTCGAGGAGCTGCTAAAACGACTCATGGATTGATACCCATGAGTCGTTTACGGCGGTAAAAATCATGCGTCGTCTTTTTTTTGCGCGGACACGGTCAGCTCGTCGTTGACCTCGTCCACCGCGATAATGCTGTGAGGGCTGATTTTGTCGGCGATAATCTGTCTCGCTATCGGGGTTTCGACGTATTGTTGAATGTATCTGCGCAACGGTCTTGCGCCAAACGCCGCGTCGAAACCGTTTTCGACGATGTATTTTTTCGCCCTTTCGGTAAGCTTGACGGTGAGATCGTCGCTTTCCAGCCTACGGTTCAGTCCGTCTATCATGATATCGACAATCCGTGCGATATCCGACGCCGTCAAAGGTTTGTAAAAAACTATCTCGTCCAGACGATTTAAAAACTCCGGGCGGAAGGAACGCTTGAGAAGCTCGTTTATCTGTTCCTTTGCGTCCGCGTTGATTTCGCCGTCGGCGGTAATATTGTCGAGAATGATATTGCTGCCGAGGTTGGACGTAAGTATAATGACGGTGTTTTTAAAGTCTACGGTTCGCCCCTGTCCGTCGGTTATTCTGCCGTCGTCGAGAACCTGCAACAAAATATTAAAAACGTCCGGATGAGCTTTTTCTATCTCGTCGAAAAGCACTACGCTGTACGGCTTGCGTCTGACCGCTTCCGTCAATTGTCCGCCCTGATCGTAACCGACGTATCCCGGAGGTGCGCCGATAAGGCGCGAAACGGCAAATTTTTCCATATATTCGCTCATATCGATACGAACCATATTCTTTTCGTCGTCAAACAAAGTTGCGGCGAGAGTTTTCGCAAGTTCCGTTTTTCCGACACCCGTCGGCCCCAAAAACAGAAAACTCCCTATCGGTCTGTTGGGATCGGCAATACCTGCGCGACTGCGTAGTATCGCCTCCGACACCTTAGTGACCGCTTCGTCCTGACCTACTACGCGTTTGTGCAGGACGTTGGCAAGGTCAAGGAGTTTTTCGCGCTCTCCCTGCATCAATCTGCTGACGGGGATATTGGTGCGACGATGAATAATCTTGGCTATTTCCTCTTCGGTCACCTTGTCCCGCAAGAGTACGTTGCCTTCTCTCGATTGTTTTTCCTGCTCGTCGATTTCTTTCTCGAGCTTAGGCAAAACGCCGTATTTCAATTCCGCCGCACGGTTGAGGTCGCAGTCGCGTTCGGCTTTTTCTATCTCAAGGTTCGTTTCTTTTATTTTTTCTCTGAGCTTTTGGAGTTTGCCGATATTCTCTTTTTCTTGCAACCACTTAGACTGATTTAATTTAAATTTTTCGTCAAGCTCGGCGAGTTCCTTTTGCACCGTAGACAAATGCGCCGCGGAAAGCCTGTCGCTTTCCTTCTTTAACGCCGCTTCTTCTATCTGCAACTGCATTATCTTGCGACGCATGTCGTCCATTTCTTCGGGCATACTGTCCATTTCCGTCTTAATGAGGGCGCACGCCTCGTCTACGAGGTCTATCGCTTTGTCGGGGAGAAATCTGTCGCTTATATAGCGATTTGACAAGGTCGCCGCCGCAATCAAAGCCGCGTCGGTTATCTTTACGCCGTGAAAGACTTCGTAACGCTCTTTAATACCGCGCAAAATACTGATAGTATCCTCAACCGTCGGTTCGTCTACCAAAACCGGTTGAAAACGCCTCTCCAACGCGGGATCTTTTTCTATATACTCACGGTATTCGTCGAGAGTCGTGGCACCTATACAATGCAACTCGCCTCTCGCGAGCATGGGTTTTAAAATATTTCCCGCATCCATCGCGCCGTCCGTTTTGCCGGCACCTACGATAAGGTGGAGCTCGTCTATAAATAAAATTATTTTGCCTTCGCTCTTTTTTACCGCGTTTAAAACCGCCTTGAGCCTTTCTTCAAACTCTCCGCGATATTTGGCACCCGCAATCAACGCCCCCATGTCGAGGCTGAATATACTGCGGTTTTTTAACGCGTTGGGGACGTCGCCGTTTACTATACGTTGAGCAAGCCCCTCGGCAATTGCTGTCTTTCCCACGCCTGCCTCGCCTATGAGCACCGGGTTGTTTTTAGTCTTGCGGCTGAGTATCATGATAACATTTCGTATCTCGTTTTCTCTGCCGATAACAGGATCGAGTTTTTGTTTTCTTGCGAGTTCCACCAAATCGGAACCGTATTTTTTTAACACGTCGTACGTGGACTCGGGGTTGTCGCTCGTAACGTTGACGTTACCCCGTACCGCGGACAACGCCTTTAAAAACGCGTCCTTATTGACCGAAAACTTGTTAAAAACCGTACTTAAATACGAGTCGGGACGCATTAAAATGCCTAAAAACAAGTGCTCTACCGATATATACTCGTCCTTCATTGACTCCGCTTGTTTTTCCGCCTCCGAAATTGCCGCGTTTAACGCATTGTCGGTATACGCGCCGACGTTTGCGCCGTGCATTTTCGGCAACCTCTCGATTTCGTTTTTTACGGCGGATTTAAGCCCCGCCGCGTCGGCGCCGCTTTGGTTTAAAAGTTGATAGACGAGACTGTCGTCGGCGGTAAGGAGCGCGTAAAGCAAGTGCTCCTGTCTGATTTCGGAATTTCCGTACTCACGTGCGATATTTTGCGCGGATTGTATGGCGTTGACCGAGTTTTGAGTAAAATTGTTGTTTGTCATATCCACACCTCATCTGAATATTACTTTTTGCCTTTTCAGGTTATCGACGTACCTTTCTTCTAACACGGACAACGCAAAGGCGACGTCGTCCAGATTTTGAAAATACAGATTGAGCAACTCGTCAAAGTTTTTCACGTACTCGAGTATAGCCTCTCCGAGTTGTTCGTTGTTTAACACCACGCCTTCGTCCAATCGCAGACGACGGATAAATCTTCCGTTTTCTACACGAGTAAACGTATCGCCTACGTATTTTTTTTCGAGTTTTGCAAAAAGAACGAAAAAAGCACTCACCGCATCGAGCAATTGCGCGTTTGTACTGCGCAAAGACACCTTTAACTCTCCTATGCCGTCGTCGTGAGCAAGAAACAACTCCACGGTATATCTGACTGTCGGGTTGTACCGAAAACTGACTGCGGAACAAATAGACGCAAGCCCTGACGATTGCTGAGCCACAAACTTTAACGTCCGACTCGGCTCGACCAACTCTTGCAGATGATTAAACACGTCCGCTATTTTTTGTTCGGGCGTTTCAAAGGATAAATACTCGGCAATAACCGTGTTGACCATATTACTGCGACTCATACCTTTTTTATACGCAACGGCGTCGAGCGCCTCCACAAGTTGATCGTTGAGTACCAGACTATATACACTCTTTGACATATCCTATCTCCTTTCATCGACATTATAACTCTTTTATAAATTTTGTCAAGTATTATTATATAATTTTTTTTACAAATTATTAATTTTCGCTTTTAATTATTATCTTTAATTAAACATTTTATACCGAAAATAAAAAAATAAACCACCGTAAAAACGATTGATTTTTACTTGGCGAAATGGTACAATTTTCATCATGAAAAAAATCGACAGAGTAAAAGCGCTCCAATATTTAAACACCGACAAAATCAACACCGTTGCCCTGACGGGGGTTATTGCCGCAAATAAAAACGCCGATATTTACGAAAACGAAAACGGCGAAGGCGTAATGGTCGTAAACCGCAAGCAACGGTATATATACTCCCCCGACCGAGGTTTTTGGGAAGAATGTTTCGTTAATTCTCCCGACGACGTATGTTTTTCGTGCTTGCATCGCGAAATAGCGGAGTTTTTTAAAGACAAATTTTCGGCTTATTACGACGATTATTGCCACATTTGTCTTTTTTTGGGAGACAAACCCGTTCCTAAACCTGATATTCCCGACGGTTGCGAATTAAAAAACGTAGACGTCAAAGACGTCGACTATATCAACGATTATTACACGTACAAGGGCGAAGGCAGCAGAGAGCGTTTGTTGGAAGAAATAACGCAAAGACCGAGTTGCGCACTGTATCGGGGCGACGAGATTTTGGCGTGGAATCTCATTCATTCCGACTATTCGATGGGCGTTATGTTCGTTCCGCCGTTTAACCGAGGAAAAGGCTACGCCCAGGTCGTCGGTAGCGGGTTGTTAAAAAAGGTGCTCGAAGTCGGACGTACTCCGTACGTACAGATAGTATCCGACAACATACCGAGCCTTAATCTCGCAACGAAAAAATTGGGTTTTACGAAAAAATTCGAGGCTTGTTGGGTGCTAAAAACACGCGACGGCTAACACAGTCAATTTGGCTTTTATTTTTACGCGTATGGCTTTTTGCCGTGCGCGTCGTTTTTATTTATATAATTAAAAAATATACATAATTAAAAAATATTGCCGTAAACTGTTGAAAAAAAACGCGTTTTTTGGTATAATAATCGTCTAAGGAAAAAATTATGACGAAAAAGTATTGTTTTGTTTCTGTATTAATATTTATTCTGGCTCTTTTTTGCCTTATCTCGGTGTTTACGCCCGACTGTACGGCATACGCAGCCATAAAAAACGATATTTCGCTCAGTTTGTCGGCGCCGAAAGCGTTGACCACGCTCGACGGAGATTGTTACGTCGCCGATACGATAGAAGAAGACGGCTCGGTCTACACTATAGTCCATCGCATATCGAGCGACGGTACGGAGTCTTTTTTCGTCGACAAGAGTATCGAGGGCGAAAGTAAGGATATCGAAGTGTATTCCGACGGAAAAACTTTCCTGTTAATGCAAACCGACCGTATCGTAATACGCAGCGTCGACGACTCGACGGACATGACGATAAAAGCCACCGGAGTGTTCGATATCGTCCTCAGCGGCGACTATTTGTTTTACGAAGTCAAGGACGGCAATCGCTACACCAGTTACGTCGTCTCTTTCGGTGAATTTTTAAAAAATCCCGACGTTCCTTTTAAAAGTTTGTCCCACGGCAATACGAAGATAGCCTTTCTCGGCGTCGACCCTAAAACGGAAGGACAAGCGATAGCGTACTATCAGACGACCGATGAAAAAAACGTTGCAAAAACGGCGCAAATGGCTCTTTCGGTCGACGGTTCGTACAATATAACCCCCGATTTGCCGTTTGCTATCGATGAAAAAACCATCGGTACCTTCAACTACGGCGGCTCGGCTTGTTTCTACTCGGCCGAAAAAATCGATTGTTTGCTTTACGACGACGCATCGGTGGACATGCGGAGCGAATGTAACATACCCATGTCCGAAGTAGCCGTGTCGGCGGACAAACAAAGCGGAGCGTATACCTTTTTTGTCCTCTGCAACTACGCCGACGACTTTGAAAATACAAACCCGTATCACAACAAACCGCGTCTGCTCTATTTTGAGATTTCAAACAACGGCGAAAAACCCGATGCGGACGCTTTTTACTCTGCGGTAAACGCGGCAAAGCAAAACGGTCGCCTGTTGGGCGCGAGCGAGCTGAATCTCGCTGTTCCGCAATACGACATCGATGATTTGCAAATAGGATCGGTCAGAGGGTATCCGTCCAACATCATTTATACGGCAGTCACCGTAGAGTCCGATTACGCAATAAAAACGGTAGAAAAATTGACGGCGTCCGACCGATTTATCGTATTGTCCACTGTCGAAAAAGACGGTAAAAGTTATCACTTTATCATGCTCGACGGCAAATTCGGTTGGATACAGCACAGCGACTGCGTTGACTTTTTCCCGTTAACCTTTTCGGGATTTGATTGCGTCACGCTCAATCTCGGCGTACGCGTATACGACCTTCCGTATCAGGACGATGCGTTTTTAAAAACTCGCGACGACAGCACGGTTACGCTTGAAAAAAATCGTCAATTGACCGTCATAGGCAAGTACAAAGAGTTTTATCTCGTGACGTACAAGCAGGACGACTATTCTGTCTGCGGTTTCGTACTTTCGAGCAATATCGGTCAAAAAACCGAAGAGGACGTATATACTTCTTACCTACGCAAAGCCGCCAACCCACAGGCAGGCAAAACCCTCTCCGTTTATAAAGATGCCCGACTCGACAATATCGACGACAATCAACTGCGCGATGCCGACGGCTCGGTTATCAAGGTCAAAGCGGGCAAAGAGGTCAGACTGTACGAAGTATTTGACGACGGAACATGTCTGGTCGGCGTTTTGGTAAACGACGTGCTTTACAAGGGGTACATCGAGTCGGAACAACTGCTTAAAGAATACAACGTAGGTCTTACCAATTCTCAATTGCTCGCCACTGCAGGCATCTCGATAGTGCTCGTAATAATAATATACGTAATCATTTTAAGAGTGCGTAAAAAGAGAATGTACGTAGCGCAAGAGGAAGCGGAAAGCACCCTCAACGCCCGAAAAAAAGCTAAAGGTCAGGGTAAAAATAACGATAACGATACGGAATAAAACGGTTATTCCCGCTATACCCCGCGTTTGCAGACGTAGTAAACGCGGGGGTTTTTTATTGCCTTTTTTGTTTTATTTTTCTATTTTTCCCGCCTCGAGGACGTTGCTATGGTACGCATAAACCAATTTTTCGCGATTTTTTCTTTCGGAAATTGCCGATTGAACGAGTTTTGCCAAAAACTCTTCGTGAGAATATTGGTCAAACAGATAATACGCGAGCGAACCGGGGATAGCGTTGATCTCGTTGACGAATATTTTGTTTTTAACGCAATCAACGAGATAGTCCACCCTTATCACCCCGTCGAAACCGAACGCGCGATATATTTTTTCCGTCATATCCCGTACGAATTTTTCGCCGTCAAAAAGATACGGAAAAATGCGTTGCGTATCCCCTTTGTCGCCCCGCACGTATTTGTCGGCAAAAGTAAGTATTTCGTCACGAGGGACTGGACGCTCTATCTTGCTCGTAACTATACTGCCGTTGGTTTTAAACGCCGCGCAGTTTACCTCGTAAAAATCCGTCAATGCTCTCTCGACCAATACCCGCGTATCGAAACAAAACGCCACTTCGAGAGCGTTTTTTAGTTCTTCGTCGTCTCTTACTACCTTGATACCTATACTGCTCCCCAAAGAAACGGGCTTTACTATAAGAGGAAAACCGAGTTTTTTTACGAGCGAAAAAGCTTTATCGTCGTACCGCGAGTTGAAAGTAACCCCTTTAAGCACGTTTGCGCCGAGCCCTTTCAGGACGATTTTTGAAAGGCTTTTATCCATACTCGCACCGCAGGCAAAAGGACTGCCGCAAGTATAAGGTATACCCGCGAGTTGCAATAAACCCGAGATACTGCCGTCTTCGCCGTTGATGCCATGAAAGCACGGCACGGCAACGTCGATTTTGGCAAGATTTACGATTCTGTTGAAACCGCCCTTTATTTTTAAAGTATTGTCGCCGCTTAACACAAAGGCTTTTTTACCGATTTTTTTACAACGCAAAGCGTACTCTTTAGGCTCGACGTCCTGAGGCATATACCACCACGCGTTAAACCTATCGACGTACACGGGGTAAACGCGTCCTGTTTTTTTTAAGGCAGGCAAAGTTATTTTTGCCGTTAAAATACTGATATCGTGCTCGCAGCTCTTGCCGCCGAACAACATTAAAATATTCATTTTTTTCTCCTTTTCGTCATGTTGTCGGGCATGTCGTTTTGAAACGCAACAACACCCCCGTCCCCCGCAAAAGCGGATATTTCTTTTACCGCGCCGTTTAAATCGTCGCAAACGAAAATATTTTCGCTTGACATTCCGCCATCCAAAAGCCCCTGTTTAAGGGCGTCTGCGTTTTGCCCCAAAACAGCACAAAAATCGGCGATTTTTGCAAGTTTTTTTGCAAAGTCGTAGTTGAGTTTAAAACGCTCTCCGCCTGCCTCCGCTATCCCCTGCGCCACCACGCATTTGTTGCCTTCAAAACACGACAGTACCTCTAAAAAACCGTCAACGCCTTTTTGATTGGCATTGTATCCGTCGTCCAGAATATAGGTACTTCCTTTTCGTATGAGTTCGAGCCTGTGGGGCGTGTACTGCAGTCTTTCCGCTGCGGTTATCAACGCAGACGGGGTGCAACCTAACGAAATTGACATAGCGAAAGCCATAGTCACGTTAAACGCGTTGACGCTACCGAGCAACGGCGTAAAAACGTCATATCGCGCGTTGTCTTTTTGCACGATTGTAAAATGCGTGCCTTGAGGTGAAACCGAAATGTTTTTTAAAGAAAAATCCTCTCCGTTTTTTCCTACCGACAACCGTTGAAAGACACCCGTGTACCCGTTACTGTTGACGTCGTCGGCATTGACGACGCAAAAACTTTCGTTGTTTAAAAAATCGAGCACCTCTCCCTTGGTCGCGATAATTTCGTCAACGTTGCCGAAAGTCTCTATATGTTGCGGAGCAACGCCGCATATTAAGGCATGATCGGGACGAAAACGCCGGCATATCGCCTCAATATCGCCGCGTTTTTTTGCTCCCGCCTCGAGAATGACGATTTGCGGTTTATCCTTAATATCGTTAATAAACTTTGCCAATCCAAGCGGAGTATTAAAACTCGACGGACTGCATGCGACCTCGTAACGCGTAGATAAAAATGAACGGAGAATGTTTTTTACCGACGTCTTGCCGTAACTCCCCGTTACCGCTATCGTCGTACACCCGAAACTTTTTAATTTTTTTTCAGCCTTTTTTAAATATCCGACGTTTATCAGTCCGTTTATCGGCTTTAAAAGCAAATCCGCGGCAAACGTAACGGGTAAAACCAAGATAACCGGCACGCAACCGTCAAAGGCAAACGTTAACGCGACGAAAAAAGCGCAATTGACGACAAACCAACGCAAAACTCGTTTGGTAGGTTTTAAGGGCGTTTTTTTTGCGGAAAATACCAAAGGCGAAAGCAAAAGACAGCAAAACGAGCTTATAAAAAGCAAAACGTCTGCAAAAACAACGTAGGTTATCGCCTGAACGGCAGTCAGAACAACGCTCAGCCAAAAGGCGAAACCCGAAAAAATATTTCGTACTCCGCGCCGCCAGAAATAACCGACGAGCTGAAGTTGCCAGACGTAATACGCAGACGCCGACGTTAAACACAAGACAGAAAATATTTTTAATACCGTCATCTCAACTCTCCAAAAAACTTTTTAGTACGGCAGTAAAAAAATCGGGTTTTTCCAAAAAAACGAAATGTCCGCACTCTTTAACCGTCACGATACCGCTGTTTTTTATCAATCTGCGATATCGCTTTGCAATCCACAGCGGAGTATCTTTGTCTTTTTCGCCGTACACGAGGAGAGTCGGGACGCAAATCCGACGGGCGTATTTGTCAAGAGGCTCGTTTATTGTCCTAAAAAAAGTTTGCCTCAACTCTTTGGTCAACGCCCTGTAATCGTCACTGCCGCAAAGGGCGAGTTTTTCTTTTGCTTTGTCGCTTTTTTTTGCACGGCGTTTGAGTAGTTTATACCGCACTACCTTTAACAGCCTGATTAAACTTTTTTTTCTTAGTCCCGCGGCGTCGACGAGCACGAGTTTTTTAAGCAACCGAGGGTACTTTGCCGCCAAAACGACGGCAACCCGCCCGCCGAAACTATGCCCTATCACGGTCAGATTTTTAAAATCGTTTTCGAGCACAAAGTCGGCAATCCCGTCTGCATAGTCCTCTACGCTCATACCGACAGATTTAAAATCGTCGGGCATGGGTGTTTTACCAAATCCCCACAAATCGACAAAAGTCAGTCGAAATCCAAATAGTCTCTGCGCAAGCGACTTAAAAATCGTTCCGTCGCAACCCCAACCATGCAAAAAGAGGACGTCGTCTCCGTCGCCCTCTTTGGTAAAAAATAATTTTATTGAATTTTTCATTTTATCGTTTTTATCATTATCACGGCGTCTATCGAGTGAGTCGCGTCACGATAATAACCTTTTCGCGTAGTCAAAGCACTGAAACCGTACGTTTCGTAGAGTTTTTGCGCGGCAAAGTTGTCTGCGGCGACTTCTAAGACGATTTTTTCAAAATCACCGCCGTACGCAGCGCGTAAACTATCTATCGCGATGCCGACAAGCCTTTTCGCTATACCCAAACGCCTGTATTGCGGCACAACGCAAATTTTCAACAATTCCGCCTCGCCGCAACAATAGCCGACAGATACGTACCCGACCAGCTGTTCTCCGACTTTTGCTCCGAAAAAAAACGTATTGCCGCCGACGAAACTGTCTGCGAGCATTTTTTCATTCCATCTCTCAAAGGACGGAAAACACAATTTTTCCAATCCGGCTATCGCCGCCGCGTCCTCTGCCGCCAATCGGACTATTTGCCACGTTTGCACAGTTCTTCCTCCGCTTGGCACTGTCTGACGTACAAAGGCTCGAGTCGAGTAGAAAAGCACCCGTTTTTCAACTTATCGCGCACCTGAGCCTCTATCGCGTCCGAATAGTCCATGTCGGCGTCGAAACACACCGTACCGGGCAACGCGGAAATTTCTTTTGCCTTAGCGTCGTCTATCAACGTCGGCGCGACTATCTCCTCGAGACCGTCGTAAACCGCGTAGTAGTACCCTTTGCCTGCGTCGTATATACAATTTGTGACTCCGTTTTTAGTATATGCGAGAGTTTGCAAAGAGTTTACGCTGATATATTTTTTATTAAAAGCAAAACTCAGCCCTTTTGCCGCGGACACGCCTACTCGTATCCCGGTAAAACTGCCGACGCCGATACCTACGGCAAAAACGTCGACGTCGGACACGGAAACTCTCGCCTCGCGTAAAACGTCCCGTACCGCGTCGTTGATAAGCACGCTGTGTTGTCTTTGGCTGTCGACGATAGTCTTTTTTATCGTTTTTTCGCCGTCAAGCACCAATACGTACATGTTTTTACTCGTCGTATCAATAACAAGAACCTTACTCATCTATCACTATCTCCCTCGTACAGTCGTCGACGACGTTTAACGATACTTTTTTTACCTTTTCGGGCAACAACCCCTTTACGTTTTGCCACCACTCGATAAACGATACTCCGCTTTCGTCGTAAAAGACGTCGGACAGACCGAGTTGATACGCCTCGTTTTCGTCCGATATCCGATAAAAATCAAAATGGTTGAATACGAGTTTTTTACCTTCGTATACGTTGTGCAAGGTAAAAGTCGGGCTCGTTACCACGTCCGCAACGCCCAATCCCGACGCGACGCCTTTGGCAAAATGCGTTTTCCCCGCGCCCAAAACTCCGTCTACGAGGACGACGTCTCCGCCGACGAGCGTCTCCGCAAATTTTTCGCCCGCCGCTATGGTTTGTTCTACAGATTTACTGATAATTTTCATGATTTTATTTTAATACGTTTAACCGCAAAACGCAACGCTACCAACGTAAAATTTTTGAAAGTCGTTTATAAACGGCAAAAGTTATCCCGCCGCTGACGACACACCTCAACGCATTGAAAGGCACAACTGCCAGCAAGATATAATAAAGGTAAAAACTGTCGGCGGTAATACCGCTGTAAAGCGGTTTTAGCATACCTACCAAACCGTCGATGTTGCCGTCGAAAAACACGTTGACGTAAAACGGAATGAGCAAAAACGCGTTTGCAATCACCGATACGACGACGGCACTCGCCATACCGACCAAAAGTCCGATAAACGCGGATTTTTTAGTTTTATTGCGCTTATATATCAGACTCGACGGCAAAACAAAAGCAATACCGACTAGTATATCTGCGATTTCTCCGACGCACCCGGTAGAAGTCAAAGGCATCTTTAACAGGCACTTGAGCACCACTATGACGCAACCCCAGATCGGACCGAGCACAAACCCGCCCAACAGCGCGGGGAGGTCGGATATCTGCATTTCCAAAAATTCCGGAAAGATAAACGGCAGATTGAATTTAGCCAATACGTACAATATCCATGCGATTGCGGTGAGGATAGCGGTCGTAGCAACTATCGACGCGCGTTTTTTACTTCTCGTTCGCTCGTGCTCATTGGTCGGCAGATTTTCGTTAGTCTCGATACCGTCAATTTTTTGTTCGGGCGATTGCGTGGTTTGTTTTTCTTTTTTCGACATAAAAAAACCCTCCTATTACAGAGGGGCATCGTTTTTCGATATTTGCTTAAAGCCGCCAAACACTTAAAGCTGCCAAACATATGTCAAAACTTTTTTCATCCGGACTATACCGTCGGTGCGAGAATCTCACTCGCTCGGCAGCCTATCGGCTGTTCGTGGACTGTTACCACCGGTAAGGAATCGCACCTTGCCCCAAAGTTCGGTATCATTATAATACCGCGGCAATACCTTGTCAAGTTTTTTTGCAATAAAAAAAACGACGAAAGCAAATAGTTCCGTCGTTTTTTTCGCAGGCATTAAGCCGTCATTCTGTTGTTTTTACGTTTACCTTCGTTTTCGACCGCCAACCAACAAATCATATAAATCGCAGCCAATCCGACGAGGATATAAACGATGCTGGCAATCCACGGTGCAAAACCGAACACCCAATCGACGACGTTAAAGCGGAAAATACCCACTATCAACCAATTGATACCGCCGATGATAGTCAAAATCAACGCAAAAATGGACCAAAAGTTTTTCATTTCTACCTCCGTTTAATTTTAATGTGCGCCTTTTTTTAATAATTATTTATCGTTTTTAATCTTTCGTCTTAAAGGCTCGATTTTTGCTTGTTTTTTTTTGCGAAAAATGATAACATATGCTTATGACTACCTTAAAAAACCAAGGAAAAACAAAACTGTCGACAACTCGCTTTTTTTGCTACAACGGCATTATCGCCGCGGTATATCTGGCTTTGGTATACGTATTTCAATTTATGAGTTTCGGCACCGTGCAATTCAGAATAGCGGAATGCTTAACCATACTGCCGGCGTTGTTTCCATTTAGCACTGCGGGGCTTGCCGTAGGGTGTTTTTTAAGCAACATGGCGTCGACATGGGGGTGGATAGACGTCATATCCGGCACCTTGTGTACCGTGGTGGCAGGGCTGTTGACGTCGGTAATAAAAAAACCTTATTTTGCCACATTGCCGCCTATATTGATAAACAGTTTCGTTTTACCTCTCGTCTGGTTTTTGTTTGCAGGCGAAACCGCCTATTGGGTAAACGTACTGTGGGTACTAATCGGTCAAACGATTGTACTGTACCTCCTCGGTATTCCGTTGTATTATCTTGCAAAAAAACATCTGGCGCCTATCGTATACGGCAACGCGCAATAATTCCACCCCGTCCATATCGATTTGAAAATTTTAGCAACTAAAAAAACCTCGAGAGTACTCGAGGTTTTTTATCTTTCATCATGTTTTAAACGTCCGCAGCGTCTAGTATTTCGTTATCGTCGTCACCGAAAAGTTCTCTTTTTTTCTTGTCGTATTCTTCTTGCGTTATCATTTTTTCCTTTAACATTGTTTCATATCCGACAAGCATTGCTATTTTTTCTTTTTGCTCGGAGGAAACGTTATTCATACAATCTTTGACGTTCAGCATAGAATTTTTCCAGATGAACAATGCCAAGGGTACCAATATGGCGGGGAAACCCGTACCAAACATGTCAAAGTAATCGGCAAAGTATCCAATTTCCTTATCGCCAGTATCTATACAAAAATAGCACACCGTATATCCTATCAAGAGCATAGTCATAACGACGGTCAAAATCACCATCGATTTTTTTGACATTTTCTTTTTTGCGGTGAATGTAAATACTATAGCAAAAACGTAATATACCACACAAATAATCATATAGACAATCTTAATCTTATCTATCATGCGAAACACCTACCGTTTTCTTCTCCGTCAAGTTTATCAATCATTAAAACTTCCCTTTTATGTGATTTTAGCATATCTTTACAAGAAAAGCAATTCAACCGCTATTTTTTTTGCTTGTTTAGTATCGTTAGTTACAAAAACATGAAATTTGTCAACAAAGCAAAACCCCGAAAGTTGTTGCACTTTATTTTTTATGGACTTTAGCAGAGAACGTTTAGCTAACGCTGTCGTCTTGTTTTAACATTCTTTTTAAAAAACGTCCGGTATAACTATCGGGACATTCCGAAACTTTTTCGGGAGTGCCGCAGACCACGAGGTTTCCGCCCTTGTCGCCGCCTTCCGCACCGAGGTCTATGATATTGTCGGCAACTTTGATGACGTCGAGATTGTGCTCAATCACCACTACCGTGTTGCCCTTTGCTACAAGTGCTTGAAGTATCTGTATCAGTTTTTCGACGTCGGCGGTAGCGAGCCCCGTCGTGGGTTCATCAAGAAGGTAAATGGTGTTACCCGTGTTGCGTTTACTGAGTTCCGTACTGAGTTTGACGCGTTGCGCCTCGCCACCCGAAAGGCTGGTGGCAGACTGACCGAGTTTGACGTAACCGAGACCGACGTCGTACAAAGTCTGAAGTTTGTTTTTTATCGGAGAAATGTTTTCAAAAAACTTTAATGCGTCCTCTACGCGCATGTCGAGGACGTCGGCAATGTTTTTACCCTTATACTTGACCTGCAACGTTTCGCGATTGTAGCGCGCGCCGTGACACACCTCGCAAGGGACGTAAACGTCGGGGAGAAAGTTCATTTCTATTTTTAGTATGCCGTCGCCGCTACAGTTTTCGCACCTGCCGCCGCTGACGTTAAAACTGAACCGACCTGCGGTATAACCGCGTTCTTTTGCGTCGGGCGTGGACGCAAAAAGTTTTCGGATATGGTCAAACATACCCGTGTAGGTTGCGGGATTGCTACGGGGCGTGCGACCGATAGGCGACTGGTCTATCACTATGGCGTTGTCAAAATACTCGCTACCCGTTATTTGCCTGCAATCCGTCTTTTGAAAACGAGCGTGATTGAGTTTATTTAAGAGGTACGGGGCAAGAATTTCGTTGATAAGACTGCTTTTTCCGCTACCCGACACTCCCGTAACGACGGTCAGTAACCCCACGGGTATCTCCACGTCGATATTTTTTAAATTGTTTTTGGTCGCGCCGAAGATTTTTATGCTTTTGCCGTTGCTCCGACGTCTTTCGGACGGGACGGGTATCGATTTTTTACCGCTAAGGTACTGTCCCGTGACCGATTGCTCGCAATTCATCACATCCTGAGGCGTACCGCAAACGACTACCTGTCCGCCATGAACGCCGGCACCCGGACCGATATCCACTACGTAATCCGCCGCACGGATTGTATCTTCGTCATGCTCTACTACTATGACGGTGTTGCCGAGATCGCGCAAATTGCAAAGGGTATCTATCAACTTTTGATTGTCGCGCTGGTGTAAACCTATACTCGGTTCGTCCAAAATGTACAATACTCCCGTAAGCCCGCTACCTATCTGCGTGGCAAGTCGTATACGCTGTGCCTCGCCGCCCGACAAAGTACCCGCGCCGCGGTTGAGCGTTAAGTAATCGAGACCTACGTCACACAAAAATTTGAGGCGCGCTTTAATTTCCTTAAGCAAAACGCCGGCGATGGTCTGTTGGGTTTCCGTCAACTGCAGTCCGTTGAAAAACTCAGACATTTTATTCATCGGCAATTCGCAAATCTCCCAGATGTTTTTGCCGCCGACCTTGACGGACAAGACTTCTTTTTTCAACCTTTTGCCATGGCATGTAGGACAAGGCATGGTAACGAGGTATTTTTCATACTCGCGCTTGACTATTTCGCTGGTCGTTTCGGCATAACGCCGCTCGAGCATAGGGACTATACCCTCCCACTTTGCCATATAGTAACCGGCGGACGTGCTGCCCTCGTAGTCAAAACGAATACGCTCGCCCTTGCTACCGTACATTATCGCGTCGTAAGCGTTTTTTGGCAATTGGCTCACGGGGACGTCGCACGAAAAACCGTAATGACGGGAAAGCGACTTGAAATAATAATCTATACGAGAACCGTTTTCAAAATTAAATCCCATCATGCGAATCGCACCCTCTGAAATGCTCTTCGTTTTGTCGGGAATAATAAGGTTTTCGTCAAAACGTTGTTTAAATCCCAATCCCGCACAATCGGGGCAAGCTCCGAACGGACTGTTGAAACTAAACATACGCGGCTCTAACTCTTCTATCGTCACACCGCAATCGGGACAGGCATATTTGGTAGAAAACAATATTTCGTCGGTACCCGTGTCGATTAAAACAAGCCCGTCGGCAAGTTTTATCGCTGTCTCGAGACTATCGTAAAGACGTTGTTGAACGTTATCTTTAATAACGATGCGGTCGACTACGACGGATATGGTGTGTTTTATTTGTTTGTCGAGGACAATTTCTTCGTCCAGAGTTTTTATCTCGCCGTCGACTTTAACTCGCACGAAACCTTGTTTTTTATACCCCTCGAACAACGTGCGATACTCGCCCTTGCGACTGCGCACGACGGGAGCAAGAACCTGTATTTTCGTCCCGTTACCGAGTGCGGTTACTCTGTCGGCAATCTGGTCGACGGTCTGGCGAGAAATTTCTTTGCCGCAATCGGGGCAATACGGGGTACCGATACGAGCGTAAAGCAAACGGATATAGTCGTATATCTCCGTAACCGTGCCGACCGTGCTGCGAGGATTGTTGTTGGTGGACTTTTGGTCGATGGATATCGCAGGCGAAAGCCCCTCTATCGACTCGACGTCGGGTTTGTCCATTTGCCCCAAAAACTGACGGGCATAAGCCGAAAGGCTCTCGACGTATCGACGCTGACCTTCCGCAAAAATAGTATCGAATGCAAGACTGCTTTTTCCGCTGCCCGAAATGCCCGTAAACAAAACGAGTTTGTTACGAGGTATCGTAAGGGACACGCCCTTGAGATTGTTTTCTCTTGCGTTTTTAATAATGATATCTTTCATCAATCTGTTTCCGTCCGATTTTTTATTAGCGTTGCATCCTGCCTATTTACCCTCGGGTTTGGACTTAGTCCTATGCTTTTTACTTTTGGCGTCTTGCAATCGTTTTATTTGGTTTGCAATCTGCGCAGACTGTTCTCTCAGTACTATCGCGCGTTCAAAGTCAAGATTGCTCGCGGCTATCTTCATTGCCGAAGTAACCTTGCTCAATTGCTCGGTCAAATCTGCTATGGTGGAGGTGTCCGACGCTTTTTGGCTGATATTCAACGTGTTTTTTGCCTCATGCACTATGGTGCGAGGCACTATGCCGTTGGCCTTGTTAAAGTCGTCCTGTATCTTGCGACGACGGTTTGTTTCGTCTATCGCACGGCGCATGCTGCCCGTAACAACGTCGGCATACATGATAACACGACCTTTCGCATTACGCGCCGCCCTGCCTATCGTCTGTATCAGACTCGACTCGCTGCGCAAAAAGCCCTCTTTGTCGGCGTCGAGTATGGCAACCAGCTCCACTTGAGGTATATCCAAACCCTCTCTCAAAAGGTTGATGCCGACCAGTACGTCAAAATCGCCGTTTTTTAGCGCGCCGACTATCTCAACGCGCTCCAACGTATCTATATCGCTGTGCATATAGCGTACGCGCACGTCGCGTTGGGCAAGATAATCCGTAAGCGACTCCGCCATACGTTTGGTCAGCGTAGTGACCAAAACTCGTCCCCCGTCTTTGGTAACTTGGTTGATTTCGCCGAGCAAGTCGTCTATCTGCCCGTCGATTTTTCGTACCGACACCTCGGGATCGAGCAACCCAGTCGGACGAATAACCTGTTCAACCACCTGCCCCGCCTGTCCGAGCTCGTACTCGTCGGGAGTGGCCGAAACGCAAATCAACTGCCCGACGCGAGCGTCAAACTCTTCAAACTTTAGCGGGCGATTGTCATAGGCGGATTTCAACCTGAAACCGTATTGTACGAGATTGTCTTTTCGCGCTCTGTCACCGTTGTACATACCCCGTACTTGCGGCAATGTGATGTGACTCTCGTCTACGAAGGTCAAAAAGTCCTCGGGAAAGTAATCCAGCAACGTGTACGGGGGCTGTCCTACCTGCCGTCCGTCAAAATAACGAGAGTAGTTTTCAATACCGCTGGTATATCCCATCTCTTTTAACATTTCGAGGTCGTAATTGACGCGTTGATTGAGCCGATACGCCTCTATGCCCTTGCCCATAGCCTCAAGCTCCGCAACTTCTGTTTCTTTGTCCTTTGCGATATGAGAAAGGCAACTCTCCATAGTGCCGCCAGACACTATATAGTGCGTCGCGGGAAAAACGAAACAGTGCAACAAAGTACAAATCGTTTTGCCCGATACCGCCTCGTTTTCGGTAATACGCTCTACTTCGTCGCCGAAAAACTCTATCCTGACGGTTTTTTCCGAGCTGTCTGCGGGAAAAACCTCCACTATATCGCCGCGCACCCTAAAAGTACCACGTCTGAAATCGACGTCGGCTCGCTTGTACTGCATATCGACGAGTTTTGCTATCACTTCTTCCCTCGTCACAGAGTCGCCGGGGCGCAACGAAAGGCTCATTTTGTAATACTCGCCCGGTGCGCCGAGACCGTAAATGCAACTGACCGACGCAACGACTATCGTATCGCGTCTTTCAAACAAACTACACGTTGCGGAATGGCGAAGTTTGTCTATCTCGTCGTTGATAGACAGCTCTTTTTCTATATAAAGGTCTCGACTCGGAATATAACTCTCGGGCATATAGTAGTCGTAATAACTGACGAAAAACTCAACGCGGTTTTCGGGAAAAAACTCTCTGAACTCGTTGCACAACTGAGCCGCCAAAGTTTTATTGTGGCTTATTATAAGCGCGGGACGATTTGTCTCCGCGATGACGTTTGCCATAGTAAAAGTTTTACCGCTACCCGTCACGCCGCGCAAAACCTGAGTGCGCAAACCGTTGTTGACGCCCTCAACCAATTTTTTTATGGCTTGCGGTTGATCGCCGCAAGGTTTATAGTTTGATACGAGTTTAAAGTCCATTTCGCCTTATTGTTTTTTGCTTTTTCTTCCCTTTATAGCATGTCCAGTCAACGCTTGTTGCAATTGTAAACGATGTTTAACCCCTCGAGCGACAGACCTCTGTCCACCACGTCAAAAAACTTCTTTCCGTCAAAATCCAAAAGCTGACTCAAACCGCCAGTTGCGATGACTTTACAATCGGGGTTTCCGAGCTCTTTTTTTAGTTTATCCACGATATACTCCACCTGCCCCGTCATGCCGTATATGACTCCGCTTTGAATGGCTTTTATCGTAGTATTGGCGAGAACGTTTTCAGGGCGACACAGCTCCACCTCGGGCAAACACGCCGTAGAGGACGCAAGTCCCTTGATACCCGTCTTGATACCGACGGTGATACAACCGCCGAGAAACTCGTTTTTTTCGTTAACCACGTTAAACGTAGTTGCCGTGCCGAAATCGATAAGGATAAACGGCGCACCGTATTTTTTACACGCGGCGACGCAATTGACTATCCTGTCGGCTCCGAGCTCACGCGGATTTTCGTACCTGACGTTCAGTCCCGTTTTTATCCCCGGTCCCACTATGAGCGGAGTAAAACCGAAGTAGTACTCGAGCATGTGCGTAATGGTATAGTTGAGCTGAGGGATAACGCTGCTCACGACTCCCCCGCTGATTTGCGAAAGCTCTATCTGTTCGGAACGCATCAACTGCCGTATAATACTGCCGTGTTCGTCGCTGGTACGGGTGACGTCGGTAGAAATGCGCCAACTGTACCGCAATTCGTACTTTTCAAAAAGACCTATTTTTATATTAGTATTACCTATATCTATCGCTATTATCATAGTCGTTTACTCCGATTTGTCAGTTTCGAGCAACGGGCTGCGCATTGCTTCTTCCCGCGCACGCTTGACGTTGTCTCCGTCGATACCGAGTTTTAATCCGCGCCTTACGCCTTTTACGACCAACGGCACAAAGACGAGACTGACGAGATACTCGGGAATGATATTTGTAAATATTACCGCTTTAATCGTGACGACGAGGGCAGTATACTCCTCTCCGACGATACTTTTGCCCACGTTAAGCGCGGACAAAAACAAAACGGTATTGAGCACAAGCCCGACAAAAACCGCGGCAACCATAGCAATATGCTGGTTTTTAGACGATTTTTTATCCTTTAAAAAGTAAAGAAGCAATTTGTAAACCGCAAACGCGCCTATCCCGACAAGACAACGAGGCAAAACGTAAATCGAAATACTCGAAACGCCAAACGTGGCAAACGTCGGTTCGCCAAACATAAAAGCTTTTAAAAAACTCGCCAATCCGAAAAATACGCCCGTCAAAAAAGCAATTAACCATTCGTCAAAAATAAGACAAAGACTGAAAGTAACGAGCAACACCACTGCCGCCATCGATACGGGCAATGCCAGACTAAAAAGCTTGTCTATCATCATCGCCAAAAAAATAACGGCAAAGTAAATCGCGCAAAGCGCAACCCTGAAAGATTTTTTCCCGAAATCCATAAAAAGTGTCTCCTGCGCGCCGAATAGCGGTCGCGCGGCGTTTTTTAAACGTTCCCAAACGATAGTACCGCTTGCAAAGCAATACGGTCTGTCGTTTATTGTACCACAGTGTCTTTCGTTTGTTAATCGTTTAAAAAAACTATTTTTTGAAAACTTTTATCGTCACACGGCAAAGAGATAAAACGTAAACTAATGTAGACGGTTTCGTCAATATATTTACGGAGGTAAAAAATGTTTAGCAATATGTTTGGCTCACCCGATGACAATCAAGGCAACGGCTGCGGTTGCCCCAATATCTGCGGTTGCAACTGCACCTGGATATTTTTGATTATTCTGTTTTTGTGTTGCTGCTGCGGCGGAAAATCCAAAAACCTTAATCTCAACATAAACCCGTGTTGTCTTCTCCTTGCGTTGGCTTTGTTGGTATGTTGCGGCGGTATCTCTTTCCGCCCGTGCCAGAAAACAAATTGTCAGTAAAGTACTTAAGCAAAAAAACGCACCCGTCCGGGTGCGTTTTTTTACATTACGGTATAACCGAGTTTGTCTTCTATTATCTTTAATATCTCTATTTCTTTACCCGTGTCGGCTGAAATATATACCAAAAACCGTTCATCTCCGTTTTTGACGCGGATTTCGTAACACATTTTTTCGTCCGCGCCGTCGGGAACGATACACAACTCGGTACGCTCTATCTCCGCACTTTTTTCAACGCACCCACGAGCCTGTTCGGCTGAAATAGCCGGCGAAACTGGCTGACGTAGACGATGATTTGCCAAATACGCGAATGCGTCTACTCCCACGACGGTACAATCGTCGGCGTCGAGAACCATCTTTACCATATCGGTATACACGTTTAAACCGTTTTGCTTGGCAATCATATTGACGTAAACCCTTCCCTCTATCGGTTCCGACGTCCACATAGGCATGACGTCGTATCCTAAGGCTTTGGCCGCATCTGTCGCAGCCTGACAACATGCACATTCTAAATCGTCACCCGTGTCGCTTGATTTGTCGTCTTTACTATAAACTGCCGCGGAAGAAACCAAAGCCGAGTCGATTTTTTCGCCGTCTTTGACAAGCTCGATAACGGTACCGTCCGTAGCCGTGACGACGGAATACTCGTTTTCGTTTAAAACCGCGTCGAAACGATATGCATGTGCTTTTTCGTCGTTGTTTATTTCCGCTTTAAACTCGACGGAAGAAACTTTACCGAGTCCCGACAATGCCGTCTTTAACGCCTTCGTCGCGTCGTCTTTCAACAAAACCTCTCGGTTAACCGTCTTTTTTGCAATACTGTCGCTAAAAGGTCCGTCGTAAACGAGTTGTGGATAATCAAACGTAGTTTCGTCTATATCCTCCAACTTTATCTCCATAGTACCGTTTTCGTCAAAAGCCTGCTCCGATACGTCACCGTCGCCAAGTACTACCCCGTCTACGGCTGTTTTTAATTTTTTGCCTACTTTCCTCAAGTTTTTCAGGCTGTCTTTTTGCTCGTCGGTAAGTTTTCCGTTGTCTGCAACGTAATGCGCGAGCGAGCTGCAATAGTCTCCCAGTTGATTAAAATACTTTGCGGCGTTTCCCGATATTTCCTGCGAAACGGGCAATACAGACACGTCGGTTACGGCGGCTGACGCTATTCCGTCCGTTTCGGTCAGGATTTTGCCGATAAAAGCACTGTCGTTTGACACAAGCAGTTTGCCCAAGTTGGCATCGGCGTTGTTCAACCCGTCCGAAAGCCTGAACAAACTCTCTCTATAAAAGTTTAACGCTTGTCTCTTGTAGTAGTCTTCGCCTTTGATTTCGGTTTTGCTCACCTTTTCAAACCTGAACGAAAACAATACGCACGTCGCGACGGATAGCAACGCCACTATACCGAAAAACCATGTCCACACGGTAATACTTTTGCAACATGAGTTGCCGTCGGTTTTATTTTTGTTTTTGTCTGAATTTATATATCTCATCTATTATTTCCTCCCGTGGACTCTAAGTGCAAAAAACATGGTTTCCTATCGTGACGACTATCGGTCGAGACCTTATCCATGCGTTTGTGGCGGTATTGGGATTGTAATAATAAATAGAGCCGTAGGTGGGATCCCATCCGTTTAGCGCGTCCTGTGCGGCACGCGTGCATTCGTCGTTTGTCCCGAGATTTATTTGTCCGTCCGAAACGCAGGTAAACGCACCGTTTTGATAAATAACGCCGCTTATCGTGTTGGGAAAACTACTCGATTTGACTCTGTTTAAAATCACGGCGGCGATTGCCACCTTGCCGGTATAACTTTCTCCTCTTGCTTCGCCGTAAATGCAACAAGACAATAAATAGAGATTGCTGCTACTGGTACCCGAACCGGACGTGGCGGCGGTCGTAGTCCCCGACAACGTTATCCCTATGGCGGCGGCGGTTTTTGCACCCACCACGCCGTCTGCCGTCAAACCGTTTTTCCTTTGAAAATACTTGACTGCGGCTACCGTCTGACTGCCGTAAATACCGTCGACGGAACCCGTATAATATCCCCAGTTTTTTAGTCTTTGCTGAACCGTCCTGACAAGCGAGCCGGTGCTGCCTTGCTTTAATACCGCCGCCCGTGCAGTCGGCGCAAAGCCGAGCGAAATCGTCAGCAACGCGGCAATAAGCAATATCGAAATCAGCGCAATGCCTTTTTTAGCGTTCATTTTTCCTCCTCAATCGTTTTTATTTTAGCTTGTTTAATCGGGGGAAAAATATTCTTTTTAACGAGATTACTTAAACTACTCGCCCTTTTTATCAAAGAAAGCGTCTATTATTTCTTTAAGTTTAGAAACGAAAACGATTTTTTTGCCGTCGGTAACTTCGCCGACGAAACATAAAGGAGGATAAACCACGCACCACCAATTGTCCCCGTCTGCCGCTCCCAAGTCGATAATCAGCGCCGTGTATTCGCCTGCCGGCAGCGTCAACTCGTCATATCGACGAGTGGGAAACTCCTCCGTTCTTATCGTTGCGGACGCGCCGTAATCAAAGCCGTTGACGTCGAGTACCGTCTCAGCCACTTGCGTCAGGTCGATTAGATGCGTTTCGGAAACTTTTAT
Organism: uncultured Subdoligranulum sp.; assembly: GCA_964612455.1. Classification (GTDB taxonomy): domain Bacteria; phylum Bacillota; class Clostridia; order Christensenellales; family CAG-314; genus SFEB01. The sequence continues at coordinate 33,645 of CAZTCB010000003.1, forward strand.
TGCGGCTTGTTTGTCGGTAACTCCGACCAGCAACGGCACGAGATAATCCACGACGGCAGACTTTACTTTGTATTTGACGGCTTGGTCAGCGTCGGAATTGCTGTTGGCGCGAATATGTATTCTCAAAACCTGCTCCGAAAGCTCATCGTCGGAATCTTTTTCGTCAAAAGCCCCGATGATTAAAGATAAACAAATTATAAAAAGCAAAACAAACAAAAATATTTTTTTCATAAAAAACCTCTGCAAAAAGTTTTGACGCTTTGCAGAGGTATATAAAAACGATTTTTGTCGATTTTTGCGCTTTTTTAATCTTTAATATCGGATTTTACCGTTTCGACGCCGACTCCCGTACTGTGACAGGCGAAAGCGAAAATGCCTTGGTTTGCCAATAAACGGCAGATTTCATCGGATTCTTCGTCGCTCTCGGTGAGCCAAAACACCCCACCGCCGCTCCCGGACAACGTCGGTGCGACTCCGGTTACTTTTTGACACGCGTCGATAAAAGCTTTTTGCTTGGGATACGCCGCGATACACGGCAAAACAAGGTCGTTTTTTACGGCGGATACAATCTTTTTTAACGAGCCGTCCGCTATCGCCGCTTTTACCGAAGGCACGCAGTCGTCCCCCGAGACTCCGACGGCGTCGAAGGCGGCAAAAACGGTCGACGTAGAACATTTTTCACCAACGGCAAGAACAAAATGAAAATCGGTGCGGCATCGCATTTTTTTTACCACGTCGCCCCTGCCGCATATCTCGGTGCAACCGCCCACAAGCATTGCCGCAACGTCGCTACCCGCTCTCGATGCGACGGAAAGCGTTTTTTCTCCGTCGCTTGCGACGCCGAAAATCTCGGATAACGCAAACAACACGCCCGCCGCGTCCGCCGACGAACCGCCAAACCCCGCGGCAACGGGGATGTTTTTGGTTACACTAATATCCACGATTTTTCCGCCGATACCAAACTCCGCCAAAAAATCAACGGCAGCACGGTACGCGGTATTTTTTTTCTCGTCGACGAAATCGCAACCTTTTACCGTAACCGTGTTTTTTTCGTCGGCAGAAACTCGCACGGCTACGTTTACCAAGTCAAACAAATCGACACTCATCATGACGGAGTGCAAATCATGATATCCGTCATCGCGTGCGGCGCCGACCGAAAGACCGAGATTTACTTTTGCATACGCCTTAACTAACATTTTTTTATTATACCATGTTTTTAAAGCAAACGTATAAAAATATCTCGTTATTTTCGTTTTTTTATTGCAATCGCACAAAAATTCTGAAAAACGGCAAAAAAATACGTCATGACCGTTGCAATCCGCCGAAAGCAATGGTATACTAAATGCGGGAGAGTGAACACGAAAGAAATAAAATCGTAAGACGCCTGAGTAACGCAAACGATTTTGTTTAAATTAAAAACGAAAATTATCAACGTAAATTTACGGAGGCATTTATGAAAAAATTTAAATTTCTATTCGTTTTGGTGCTCCTTTGCTCGTTTTTCGTAACGAGCGGTTGCAGTCCGCAAGAACCGCCCTTTAAACCTTGGGACGACCTCGGCGGCGGTCAATCGGCTACCGACGTAACAGACTACTCCGACGACGTCGCACGGGATTATCTCATCGACGACGTTGTCGACGACAAATCTTCTTCAACGGGAGATTACGACGCATCAAACAGCCATGAGATAAACCTCTCGACGATAGCGACGACGGACTTGTCTGCCGTCACGGACTATTCTTTTAAAAACAACGAATTAAAAATCAAAGCGAACGGAGTTTACATCCTTAGCGGAGATTTTTCGGGGTGCGTGACGGTATCGGACACGACGGGGACGGTTCAACTCGTATTAAACGGAGTAAACATAGCGACCACAAACTCTCAGAGTTGCGCCGCCATCGTATTTAAAAAGCCGGACGGCGATACCGTCTCGACCAGAATTTTAACGATAAAAGACGGCACGACCAACACTCTTTCGGACAGCACGGGTGACGACGTAACAGACGGGGACGGCGCGGTGATTCAAGCGAAAAAACGTTCGCTTACGATAAACGGCACGGGGACTCTTTATCTCGATTGCGTCGGCGAAGAAACGACGGGGCTGAAAGTAAAAACCGCTCTCACCATAAACGGACCTACGATAGAGGTAAACGGCGCGACCAAATCGGGGATAAAAGCCGACCGTCTCCTTATCGTTAAAAACGCGACAATCAAAATAAGTGCCGACGGCGACGGAATAAAAACCGATATGGAGCCCGACGACGAAACTCAGGCAAAAGAATACGCCTCGGATCTCGGATACGGTTACGTTTATATCGAAAATTCCGACCTGGATATCACGGTCGGCGACGACGGAATATCGGCAAACAACTGCGTTTACGTTGCCAATACGGATGAAAACACGATAAAAATCACCACCAACGGAGGCGCTCCGTCAAGAGTGACCGAAACGACGTCCGACAACGCCGACGGAAAAGCCATAAAAACCGACGGAATCGAATTTAACGACGTGGATTATCCCGCCACTCACTCGACAAATTACGGATTGGTCATAATCGGCGGAAGGTTTGAAATAAACTCCAACGACGACGCCGTTCACTCGAAAGGAAACGTATTGATATGCAACGGTGATTTGGACATATACACCGGGGACGACGGTATACATGCCGAGTATCTCGCCAAAATAACAGACGGAAACGTAAAAATCAACCGTTGTTACGAAGGAGTAGAAGGCGCCGTCGTAGAAATACTCGGCGGTCGGCTCGACGTCACGTCTACCGACGACGGGATAAACGCGGCTAATTCCGACCTGAAAAATTTTGCTTTTTATATCCTCATATCCGGCGGCGACATATCGATTGACGCAGACGGCGACGGCGTGGACAGCAACGGAACGATAAAGATAATCGGCGGCAATCTCGTCGTTTTCGGTCCGACGGACGGAGGAAACGCCGCACTTGACGCAGACACAGGAATAATCATCGACGGAGGAAACGTTTGCGCGGTAGGCTCGGTGGGGATGGTCGAAAACCCCTCGACAAACTCTTCTCAATGCTACGTTAATCTTACGTTGACTGCCACTGCGGCGGCAAATACCGTTATTACCGTAAGTGACTCGAGCGGCAATGTTTTGTTGTCGGTAACGCCGACCAAAAAGTACCAATCGATAATATTAAGTCTCGACGGTTTCGTAAAGGGCGAAACGTACACCGTAAAAGTCGGCGACGAAGAATACTCGGCGACACTGTCCGAAACAGGCACTGCAATAGGAAGGGATATGCACGGAAACGGCAATCAAGGGTTAATCAAACCGGGCGGCGACAGAAAATAACTATTTGCAAAACGCTCGTCGGGATTTTTTAATCGCTTGACGACGAGACAAAATCCGCGACGAAAAAAATAACTAAAAAAAACTACGGAAACGGTTTTTATCCGCCCGTAGTTTTTCTTTTTAATACGTTATTAAAAGGCAACAACGCTCAAGACTTAACTGAATGATAAATCAACAGTTTTTGGTCCTTATCCAAAGGATCCGTCAACTCAGGATTGAGGCTGACTACGTCTTCCACGCTCATTTTTAAGTTTTTGGCAACGTCCCACAGGCTGTCGCCTTTAAACGCAAGACTGACTTCTATCGCCCCGACTTCGGTGTTTTCGACGTCCCCCGTCTCTACCGAAGAAACGAAAGATACGGAGTAAACCCCCAACAAACCCACCGAAAACTCGATGTCTGCTTTCAGCGTCGCTTCGCCGCCCTCGACGGAAACCTCGGCGTTTCGTATCACCGCGTCGATAAACACGGTATCGCCGACTTTTGCGTCAGCACACGCCAAAACGGTTTTAAACGGCACGTCTACTCGTTCGCTCTTTATCTTATCGTCGACGGAATAAACGACGTTTCCCGATATTACTCCGCCGATATCTATCCCGCCGTCGACGGCAAAAGAGTTTACTATCGAAACTCCGCCGCCAAAAAAGCCTCCCGAAACAGCATCTGCGGGGATTGAGGTTATCGTTTTTTCCTCAACGGTTTGCTCGACGACGCAAACCCGCTTTATCGACGTACCGTCGGCGACGGCAGTGGAAACGACCGTTTCGTTTGTCGGACTGAAACAATCGCAGACGATTTCTTTTTCTTCCTCGCTGACGACGATACCGCGTAAAGCCACGAGTGACTCGGCTGCAAATGCGGTTTCGTTTGCGCCTTCTTCTACCTCGAGATGGATTTTAGTCGTACGCACCGACGCAAACACCAACGGCACACCGTCCGTCTCGGTTTCTATTTCTTGCGAAAAGTCGTAAGTAAAATACGAGTTTTTAGGCAGTACGGTATCGGCAGTAACGTACGAAACGTTTAAAACGCATACACCCGTCACCGTCAAAATCTTATCCTTTATCTCTGCCGACTCTACTACGGCGAAACTTTGCGACGAAAGAACGCGCGCGACGTCAGCCTTTATTTCTAGTTCTGCATTTACCGAAAAAACCTCGTCGATAGCCGCCGAAACGGTACCTACTCGTATTTCGCCTTTTTTACACACCAAGCCTTCTCCGTCCGCCAGCGGATATTGCGTCCTGCTGCCGACGAAAAACTCCGTCACGACCACGGCGTCGACAGACACCTCGGCGCCGTCCGCTTCCGTCGAAAAATCCAAAATATCGCATCTCGGCAAAACTATAACGTTTTCGTTTATCGCCGCGCTAAAAAACTCATCGGAAAAATCGGCGGTATAATTCATTCCGCCCACACTGCCGTTTTGCTCGAAAACCAACGATTTTGCGGCAAGTTTGCCTGAGTACGACACCTTTCCGTCCGCCGCCTCTACCGTGTTTATTATCGGCGAAAGTTCTTGGACTAAAACGCTTTCGACGTTGTCTTCTTTGCAAAAAGTCTTAAATTTTATCGCCGTTTGCTTTTGCCCCAACAACGTCAATTTGTCGGTGACAAGATCTGATTGATTTAACTCTGACATACGATATCCTCCCGATACACTACATTGTATTTATCAAGGAGGTGACTTAGACCTATTTACCGTTTTTTGGCAAAAAAGCCACGTCGCCGCATAATAAATCGGTATAACTGCAACTCACGCGGTCAAAAATCTCGTTGTAAACCGTTATAACAAACACGTTGTTGTACGACTCGCTGATAATGCCGTCAAAATACACTATTTTGTTGCGACCTTTATTGTACCTGACTTTTAGTTCTTTACCGATAAGACTTTTTACTTTTCTTTTGGCAAAATCGACGTCCATTGTTTTTCTACGCATTCCAACCTCCGCGACGGGTGCATTTATCGGCAATATTATTGACCAAAACGAAAGAAACAAAACCTCGCCAAAATATCTTTGCGCAACAAAAATCCCGAAAAAGCAATGTCTGACGAAAAAGCTTTTTCGGGATTTACCGCACCCCCTTATTAATAAACAGAGCGGTAAAACATCCGCCGTTTTCCCCTTATACGACGAAGGTTTTTAACAATTTTAATCGCAATGATTGCCACACGAATTTGTCGCAAAAATAAAAACAATGTTTTTACGCGCCTTCGAGCAGCATTTTGTCCGCAAGCAACGCTATAAACTCGCCGTTTGTCGGTTTATCGTTGGCAGTATACACTTTTACTCCGAAAAGATTGTTGATATTATCGATTTTTCCGCGACTCCATGCTACTTCTATCGCATGGCGAATAGCTCTCTCGACCTTACTTGCCGTAGTGGCGTATTTTTTGGCAATGGTCGGATACAATCCGCGCGTTATCGTGTTGATAATCGCAGGATCTTCTACCACGCACTTGATACCGTCCCTTAAAAATTGATACCCCTTGATATGAGGAGGAATACCTATACTTACAAAAATCGTAGCAAGACGCTCGTCTATGCTCTTGATATGCCTCGACGTTCCTGCCGAGCCACCGCCCGAGTACGCCGTCGTCGAATGGTTTTGACCGCATATATCCGCAATGCGTGTTTCTAACTGTTTGTAATTGATGGGTTTTAACAAATAGCACGTCGCTCCCGCAGCAAGACAACGACACATAAACACTTCGCTTTTAAGGTCGCTTACAACTATAAACTTTGGTGCGTTTTCTACTCCCACAAAGTGCTCGATGAGATCCAAGCCCGAAAAACCGGACATCAATACCTGCGTAATGACGACGTCTATGCTCGTTTTATCCCTGTCTATTTCTCTCAAAACCGTTTCACCGTCGTCGGTATCCAATACCACGGACATATTAGACTTGGTCGAAAAATAATTTTTTAAACCTTCCCGCGACGCTTTGTCGTCGCCTACTATCGCTATTTTTATCGTTGACATAACATTTTTCCTCCATTTGTACGATAATATTAACACTTTACATGATAAATTGCAAGAATTTTTGTACAAATTAATTATATATTTTTGTACAAATGTGCGCTTTTTTGTAAGAATTTGTCGTTTTGTTTTGCGTTTAAGGGCAAAATAAAACGTTACGTACGATATACGGCGGGTTTTTGTCGATAAACCTCGCGACGCATGCGCAAAAAAAACGGTTATAATTTTTTTGAGAGAATTGCGATAAATTGCTTGCCTTAAAAATCAATTTGTGCTAATATACTCAAGTACAGTTGCCGAAGTGGTGGAATGGCAGACGCGGCGGACTCAAAATCCGCTGTTGGCGACAACGTGCGGGTTCAAGTCCCGCCTTCGGCACCAAACAGGAATAAAACGAACCCGAGTTGTGGTTCGTTTTTTATTTTCGGCGGAACTTTCACCCGCGGTAACGCGATTGACCTATCGGTAACAATCGCTATTCCGTCGCTTGCGCTCCTTACAAGTCCCGCCTTCGGCACCAAATAGGAATAAAACGAACCCGAGTTGTGGTTCGTTTTTTTAATTCGTTCATTATATAAAATCGGCATTTACGGAAAAAAAACGGGTATTGCATCTATTTCTATCTTTCCGCAATCCTCTGCGGCGCGTGATATTAAATGTCTTTATCGTTTTGCAATCAAAAAAAACACACGAGTAGTTGAGTTATGCCGTGTGTTTTTCGCATTTCAGGGCACTTTCGTTGTGTTTTTATTACAACGCGACAAAGCCGCCGTCGGTCTTTTTGCCGGAAACCGCCTCAAAGTGATACCTCGCTATACCGAGATCCGTTTTTGTGTAAAAACCTTTTTTTGTTTTCGCATTTACGCTGCCGTCAGGCAAAAGCTCGAAAAAGAATTTTTGTTGATTGACCGCAGTAGGCGCAAGTAAAGCCGCCGCAATACCGTCCGCAAACCACGTCGGCATATCGTCGGAGCAATTGCACACCGAGCAAATTGGTTTGCTCTTGTGCGGAGTACCCTGCGTAACCCCGTATCCGATAGCGATAACGCACCCTTGTTTTTCGCCCTTTAACACCGTCGCTGCGGTTTTACCATGGGTGAGAGCCACCCAACACGTATTCAAACCCATTGCCTGCGCGCTTAAAACCAGTTTTTCGCCGTAATAACCGAGTTTTTCGTCAAGGTCAGGGGATTTTTTTCCGACGAGGACAACGTAGTTTTTTACTCCGACAAACTTGCCGTAATGAGCCATAAAAGAATTGAAACATTTCGGTTCGTCGTAGATAATCTGAATATGCAAGTCGGCGTCGGCATTTATCCTCAATATCAAATCGTCCAATACTGCGCGTTTTTCTTGTTCGATAGGCTTATCCCGATATTGTCGCACGCTATGACGCATTTGCATGAGTTTTAATATTTCCATTTTATCAACCTCTCTTTTATATTATTATCAATCCGCACAGTTTCGCTCCGGCAAACTCCGCGATATTTCCGTCGCAAGCTGCAACATACAAACGAGTTGCTCAAACGCATCTGTTTCGGTATCGAAAAAATAGTACGTTTTCGTCCCCTCCTTGCGTACCTTCACTATGCCCGCTTTTTTCATAATCTGCAAATGATGCGATACTGCCGGACGGGAAAGATTTGTTTTTTCGGTAATCTCGCACACTCTGACGCCACTGCAACGTCCGATTTTTAGCATTTCCACAATCAAGCGTTGTCTCGTTTCGTCCCCTATCGCGATCAACAAATCCGAGCACGCCGAAAAGCCTTCGGCTAAAACGGATATTTTTTCGCGTATTTCCATTTTCGTTACCTCGCTTTCGTTTAAGTATTTAAACCGATTTTATTATAACATAAATTTAAAAAAAATATCATTTGTAAAGAAAATCGAGACGAAAAAGCGTACCGCAAAAAAACACCGCGCTAAACGATGCTTTCGGAGTGCGCACGACTAACCGTTTTTTCTCGCTTACGCTTAAAAAGAGTAAAAAAAAGCCTTGGTTAACTTTCACTACACCAAGGCTATCTTTATCGATGGTAGGATTGAGTGGACTCGAACCACCGACCCCCACCTTATCAGGGTGGTGCTCTAACCGACTGAGCTACAATCCTATATATATGGTGGAGATAATCGGATTCGAACCGATGACCCCTTGCTTGCAAAGCAAGTGCTCTTCCAGCTGAGCTATACCCCCTCAACGACCTCTCGTCAACTAACGCTTAGATATAATAACACTTCCGTCTCGACTTGTCAAACATTTTGTTACAAAAAATATAAATAATTTCAAAATTATTTTCCTAAATATTACGATATGACTTGAAAAAAAATCCGATTTGATTTATACTGTTTACAGTCCGATTTTTGGAGGATAAGAAAATGGAAAAATTAAAAGGCGCTCTCGTGTTTGCCCAATCGGGCGGACCTACGTCCGTCATCAACAGCAGTGCATGCGGCGTATTTGAAACGGCGTTGAAACAAGACGAAATCACACGCGTGTTGGGTGCACACCACGGTATCAAAGGCGTTTTAAACGACGATTTATTTGACATCGGTCGTGAAGACGCGCGGGAAATCGCGCTCCTAAAAACCACCCCCTCGTCCGCGCTCGGCAGCGTCAGGTACAAACTTGCCGATCCGTCGGTCGACGACACCGATTATCGTCGTATTCTCGAGGTTTTTAAAAAATATAACGTTCGCTATTTTTTGTACAACGGCGGCAACGACAGTATGGACACCTGTTTTAAAGTCGGCAAGTTTTTGACCGAAAACAACTACCCGTGCCGCGTGATAGGCGTTCCCAAGACGATTGACAACGATCTCGGCTTTACCGACCACTGCCCCGGTTTCGCAAGCGCCGCCAAGTATATCGCCACGAGTTGTATGGAGCTCACTCTTGACGGCAAAGTATACGACAAAGGCAGTATAGTCATCGTCGAGATAATGGGGCGTCACGCCGGTTGGCTCACGGCGGCAAGCTACGTCGCCACTGCAAAAGGTCTCGGTCCCGACCTTATTTACGTCCCCGAGCGGGATTTCGATATAGACGAGTTTGTTAAAAAAGTCAAGAGCGTCTACGCCAAAACGGGCAATTGTTTCGTCGCGGTGAGCGAAGGTATCCATGACAAAGACGGCAAATTTATCAGCGACTACGCGAAAGTCGTCGAAGATAAAAAAGATATGTTTAACCACACTCAACTCGGAGGCGTTTGCTCGTACCTCGCCAACATAGTTAAGGCGGAAACGGGTGCGAAAGTACGTGCGATAGAATTGAGCCTTCTCCAACGTTGCGCGGCGCACTGCGCTTCGGCAACCGACGTAGAAGAAGCGTACGAGGCTGGCAAAGCAGCCGTTTTGACGGCGATAAACGGAAAAAGCGGCGTAATGACCGCGTTTAAACGCAGTTTGGTCGACGGCAAATACGTTTGTTCGATAGACGAAATTGACCTGTCTAAAGTAGCCAACTACGAGAAAAAACTCCCCGACGAGTACGTGACCGCCGACGGCACGGGCATCACGCCCGCGTTTTTGGATTACGTTTTGCCGTTGATAAACGGCGAAAGTCGCCCTCCTTTTGTCGACGGCGTGCCTCGTTTTGCAAATCTCAAAAAAATCAAGGCGGAATAAAACGGTTTTGTTTTACGGCGACAAATCAGTCGGTTTTGTTTTAATCGTCGCCGCAACCCGCAAGAAAAAAAACGTTGCCGATTTAAAAAATCGGCAACGACGGTTTTTTCTTTTTTCTCTCGTTTCGTACCCGTAGTGTAATTGGATAACATTACGGCCTCCGACGCCGTCGAGTCCGGGTTCGAGCCCCGGCGGGTACACCACTGCAAAGAGTCCTTGAATGCTTAAACGGCGTTCAAGGACTCTTTGCGATTAAAAAAGTTTTTCAATTTTAAATAACGCTTTTATCTCAGACAGTACGATTGTTTTCGTTACCGATATCTTCGTACGATATTTTCATGTCGATAAAAGCGGCGTAGCGTTTTTGGATAAATTTTATCTCACGCGTCTTAAAGAAAAACACGTCTACCGCTTCCCACAAAAAAACCCATGCGGCTATATCGACTACCTCCGACCAGATAACGCTTTCATACCTATACTCGAGCCAAACGGAAAAAGCCAATACCAGTACGCCGAGTATCGCCAAAATCAACGCGACAAATCCGAGATGCCTTAACTCTCTTTTATTTTCGGCGTAGCGTTCGGCATAATACTTTTTTACGGCGGCGGCGTAAACGATTTTTTCTCCGTCGTCTATACAATCGCTCTTTATATGCAATGCCAATTGTTCGTTTGGCAAAACTCCGCGCGCTGTGTTTTCTAAAAAACATGCGACTTCGTCACTGACAACCGGCGTATCGCTTGCCGAAAAAACGGACAGAAAGTCGGCGTCGTCCTTGACGTGCATATCAATAATCACGCGACCTTCGTCGTCGCGCGGATACAGGGTATTTAAAAAGTTTTTAAAACGTATATTTTTTAACGGTTTCATCTGTATTTTTCTCGTTTAAAACAATCTCGAGTTTTTATCTCCACAACCGTCAACGACGACTGGATCTCCTTCCGAATATCGTCAGAACGTAAAGCAAAAAACGCAAAAAGTAAACTAAAGAGGTCAACAACGACGCAAGATACGTGAGGGCGGCGGCGGACAGCACCTTGCTTGCGCCGGGGAGTTCGTCCCGAGTCAATATTCCTTCCGCAACGAGCATTTTTTTCGCACGGCGACTTGCGTCTATCTCAACGGGTAGCGTCACCAAGGCGAACAAAAACGATCCTCCGTACAACGCCACTCCGACCAAAGCGACGTAAAAACCGACGCTTTCTTCGGCGGTCGCCGAAAACAAATCAATAAAAAGCCCTATCAGTACCAACGGCAGCGCAAGTCTCGAGCCAAAATTTACGATGGGAACGAGCGCAGTACGAATATGATAAAAAACATATCCCTTTTTGCGTTGAACGGCGTGCCCCGTTTCGTGAGCGGCGACGGCAACCGCAGCCAAAGAGTAACTGCCGAAAGTAGATTCCGAAAGATTTATTATTTTTTTACGCGGATTATAGTGATCGGTCAATCTGCCTCTCACCCGTCCTACCGAAATATCGCGCAACCCGTTGACGCCCAACAGTCTCACCGCCGTATCGTACCCCGTCATTCGCGAATGGGTAGAAACGCGGTCGTATTTTGAAAAAGCATTGTTTATTTTTGCACTTGCGACGGCGGAAAAAATAACGCAAATCGTCATTGCCGCCAAAAACCAGATATAATCACGCAATAACACGACATTCCTCCTTTTAAACTATATCCTTTTATTTCCGCTTTTATTCTATATCTTTACGTTCGTAAAGTCAAGTGCGACGGATATCGGTTTTAAAAAAAAAGTCAAAAACGGCTTTTTTGTTCCGTTGTACGCATTAATCCTCGTCCTCGGCGACGTTTATAATCGTTTTGCCGTTTTTCAGTGCATACGCATGCGCAAGCGCCGTCCCCGAGCGGCGAAAACCGAAAGTCTCTTTTGCAGGCGACGCGACTCCGTCCGACTCGCCGTCATTACGATAATAAAATACGCAACAATCGCTGTCGTCAATCATCGCTTTGTTTCTTTCGACGTAACTCGCTTTGCCCGCCGCGTATTTAGTCTCGTGCTCCACCTCTGTTTCGACGCCCAGCAAAGTTACTTTTTTATTGCATATATCCGCGTATATTTTTTCCCACTTTTTTCTTTCCGACTCCAATATACACGTTTCGCTGCCGCAAGTATACGCTCTCCTCTCTATCTGAGGATAAAGCTCCTTAAGCTCCGTCACCGACGCATGGCACAACGCGTCAAAATTACTGCGACTGCCAAATAAAAATACGGTAACGCCCTCTTTTAAAATTAAATTTTCGATACAATCTCTTACTCGTTTTTTTAAGTTTTCCGTGATTTTTACGTCCCGATGACCGAAAAACGCACATACTTTTATTTTTGACACTTTCGACTACTCCGTAACTCCGTTTTTATTTTAATGAATACTCTCGCTCTATTATACCACAATTTTTATGTTTATTGGTATTCGTTTTGATTATTTGAGAGAAAATTTATGTGCGTGAGTTTTTACGCGAAAATCATTATTAATCTATAATTATTGTTGCATTAGGCATACGGAGTTTGCTATGGATATTAAGGAAATTTTGTCAAGAATAGGATACGTAAGAAACAAAGCCAATTTGTCTGCGCGAGAAGTAAGCCAACGCATGGGAATGAGTCCTCAGTACGTCGCTCAACTCGAAAGCGGCAGAATCGTTTTGACGGTAGAAAAGCTGTTGTCGATACTGGAGATATGCGAGTTTCCCGTAGAAAGATTTTTCAGTACCGACATCGCCGACTACGATTTGGACATCGAGTTAAAAAACCTGATAGAAGCGTTACCGACCGACAAAAAGAAACATATCGTAGAATTTATAAAAAAATGATTTATATTTAAATCCGTATTTTTCTATACAAATTACAAGTCCGTGTTCGTACGAACACGGACTTGTAATTACCGTTAAATTATAAAAAAGAAAACGCAATATAACTGACGCAAATCGTCTTAGCGTTTAAAACAAACGTTTTGTCCGACGCTCGCCGATGGTACAAAATTTTTAGTTTTTAAAGCGCGCAGGGAAAAATTTAACCGATTGTCAATTGCTAAACCGATTTACTTGCGCTTATTCAGCACCTTTAACATATCGAAAAACTCGTCGTTGTCGGACGTGTGCATCAACATATCTATCAATTGACGACAAGCGTCCTGATTGGCAGTATCGGCGAGTTCGCGTCTGACCATCCACATTCCCTCGAGTTCTTTTTGGGTGAGTAGCATTTCTTCGCGACGAGTCCCGCTCTTTCTTAAATCGATGGAAGGAAAAATCCTGCGGTCGGCAAGCTCTCTGTCGAGATGAATTTCCATATTGCCCGTCCCTTTAAATTCCTCGTAAATAATATCGTCCATACGGCTACCCGTGTCCACCAAAGCGGTGGCAAGAATGGTAAGACTACCGCCGTTGACAACCCTGCGAGCCGAACCGAAAAACGCCTTCGGCTCTTCTAACGCGGCTATATCCAGTCCTCCCGACAACGTACGGCCGCTGTTTTCGGCTGTTTTATTGTATGCGCGCGCGAGTCGAGTAATGCTGTCCACCAAAATCAAAACGTTTTGTCCTTGTTCTACGCGGTGTTTGGCGTTGCACAATACCAGCTCCGAAACGGAAATATGATGAAACGGCGTCTGGTCAAACGTACTGTAAACTACTTCCGCATCGGGAATGCTCTCTTTTAAATCGGTTACTTCTTCGGGGCGTTCGTCAATGAGAAGGACAAAAACTTTGATATCTTTACCGTATGTTTTTATAACCGATCTCGCGATATTTTTCAGCAACGTAGTCTTGCCCGTTTTCGGAGGAGCGACAATCAATCCCCTTTGCCCCATACCTATCGGAGCGACGATATCTATGGCGCGCAAAGAGTAATCGTATTTATCCGCGCCATTTGACAACACTATCCTCTCTTTGGGGTACGCCGCGGAAAAATCGCCGAAATAAGGACGTCTGCCCAAGGCACTGCAAGGTTCGTCGTTGACGGAATGAATAAAAATCAACGAAGGAGCACGGTTTTTATCGTATATCCTCGCCGTGCAGTCCAACTTGTCGCCCTGTCTCAAATTAAACCGCCTTATTTGTTGCGCACCGACGTAAACGTCGTTTTTAGACTGGTAAAAATTGACCGTCCTTAAAAACCCGAACCCGTCGGGTGCAATCTCGAGTATACCCGAAATCCTGATATCGTTGTCTTTAGGCACATGGGGCTGTTCTTGCTCGTCAACCGTGCGATCGGGCAAAACGTCGCCGTAAAAGTCGCTTTTACCCTTCTCGTCGATATCATCTATCTCTCGCTGAGAAGGACAACTCAAATCGACGTCCGCGACGTCGTCCGTCTGCTTGACACCGTAGTCGAGATTGTCCGTCGAGACGGTCTTTTTCGTATCGGAGAGAGGAACTACCTTTGTCTTTACCTTACGCCCGCGTACGCTGATTGACGGTTCGTCCCTGCCGTCCTGAATATTCAGAATGCATTGGATGAGTTGCTCCATGTTTTTACTCGACGGTGACTTTACTCCCTTTACTCTGCCTATCGTCCGCAACTGCGTAACGAGGCTCATTTTACGTAATTCTTCTTCCGTATATTGAGTATCGAGAATTTCTTCCGCCTCAGCCGTCGTCATGTTGTTGTTTTGAGCAACTTTGTTGATATAATCCGAGTCATATTTCCGAATCATAAAACCCTCCGAAAAAACAAAAAGAAAATTAAAAAACCAATTTTAAAATAAAATACGATTTAATTGTTTGCATTATACCACCTCTTTAATAAAAAGTAAACCGTTTAACAAATTAATATTCACTCAACTTGTCGCCGTTTTTATCCTATCCGACAAAAAGGCCCGCTTTCAAAGCGCGTCGGACAACGAAAAAAGAGCCTTTCGGCTCTCAATCCGCATTAAAAACGGACACGGCGGTTTTGTCGTCGTCCGAAATCACGGTATCGGCGGTTTGTGCCACCATTATCTTACCTATCGATACTTCGTAAGCGGTTTTTGTTTCGGTTTGGGTATCCGTAACTTTTTTTTGATACTCGCGACTCTGAAGGCGTCCGATTATCTTTACTTCCTGACCGACGGGTAAAAATTTAACGAATCTGGCGTTTCGTCCCCAAGCTATAGCGGGTATATAATCACTCTTGCCGTACGCCCTGTTGACGGCGAGCAACAAATCGCAAATCTCGCGATTAAAAGGTGTGGTGCGAAAAATCGGCTGTTTACACAAAAAACCGTCCAGCTGCACGTCGTTGGGGCTAAGCGTCGGTTCGTACGGAAACAGTTCCCGCACAAACACCGAGAGCAACAGTCTGCTTTTGTTGTCGACCTGTTTGTTAAAACTACGCAATTGACCTTTAAGCGATATCTGTTGTCCGACGACGAGAGGAAAATTGCATGTCAATCTTTCGCTGACGGTGAGCGGCAACAGGTCAAAAGTCTGACTTAACCTTGAAACCTTGAGTTTGACGTCGAAAAAGCTTTCGCCGAATACCTCATGCGAAAATACCGGTTCGGCAACAATCTCTCCCGACAAGCTGACGTTGTTTGTTTCTTCTTTTTCTTGTTTTGTTGCGTACGTAAACATAGTTACCTCCTCTTTGTGTTTTTGCCTTTCGGCTCTAATCCTACTTTACGTTAATATCGTTTTTTATCTGTTTGCCCGTATGGTCTATATAATAGTTGTCGTAATATATCAATTCTTCAACCGTCACGAGTTTTAAACCCTTGTCTTTAAGTCCCTGTATTATCACAGGCAAAGCGTCCGTTATATGGTCGCTGTTGTTGTGGCAAAGGATGATATCCCCCGATTTTGCTTTGAGCACGCGGGCGGCGATATCGCGCCCCGACAAACCTTTCCAGTCCAGACTGTCGACGCTCCACTGAACGGTAAACAACCCCATACCCGACGCCGTCTCTATCACGCTGTTGTTATAATCGCCGAAAGGCGGTCTGAACAATTTAACGTTGCCGTGCGTAACGTCCGTTATTTTTTTTATACTCGAGTTTAACTCTTCTGCCTGCTTGGCAACGGACAAAGTTGTCATTTTGGGGTGAGTTTCGCTGTGAGTGCCTATCGCGTGCCCTTCGTTAAAAATCCGTTCTACGAGTTGCGGGTATTTTTCGCTCCAGAAACCGACCAAAAAAAATGTAACCTTAACGTCGTGCGCTTTGCAAATATCCAATATCCTTTCGGTTTTGTCCGCTCCCCACGCCGCGTCGAAAGTGAGAGCGACGCAATCGTCGTTGCGCTCCACGCAATAAATCGGTATCTTGCGCGTAGCGGCGACTATCGCCACGGGCGTAAGGTTTAATACCGCCAAAAGGACGAAAATCAACGCAATCAACGTCAAAAATCCCAATCTGACTTTAAATACCGACCTTTTTTTAGACGATTTGTCGGTTACCTTTTTATTTTGTTCAAGCTTCATGATTGTACCTCAAAAATCCGCATAAAAAATTGTTTTGTTTGGACTACTTTTGTCGAAAAAAATACCGACTCGATTAAGTCGGTATATTGTATTAAAGGATGGGGCGAAATATTTTTATCTCCGAAAAAAAAGTACGAAAAAAAAGCGCCCCGAGAGGCGCTTTTTATATCTACGTCGCAATTTTTATTGCATGATAAGGCGGATAAGGTCGACGACTTTGTTTGAATAACCCCACTCGTTGTCGTACCATGCCACGAGTTTAACGAAAGTAGGATTGAGCATGATACCCGCTTTCGCATCGAATACGGACGTGCATACCTCGCCGACGAAATCACTGCTGACTACGTCTTCTTCCGTATAGCCGAGGATACCTTTCATCGAACCCTCGCTTGCCTTTTTTACGACATCTTTTATCTCGTCGTAGGTGGCGGGTTTTTCAAGCGTAACGGTAAGGTCGACCACCGAAACGTCGAGGGTGGGTACGCGGAAACTCATGCCCGTAAGTTTACCGTTGAGATCGGGAATAACTTTGCCGACGGCTTTTGCCGCACCGGTGCTGCTGGGTATGATATTGCCTGCCGCGGCTCTGCCGCCTCTCCAGTCTTTTTTACTCGGACCGTCAACGGTCTTTTGGGTGGCGGTGGTCGCGTGGACTGTGGTCATGAGACCTTCTTTAATACCGAACGCATCGTGTATCACTTTAGCCAAAGGCGCAAGGCAGTTGGTAGTGCAGCTTGCGTTTGAAACAATCTTGAGGTCAGGCGTATATTTGTCGTGGTTTACGCCCATGACAAACATAGGAGCGTCTGCGCTGGGAGCAGTGATAACGACTTTTTTTGCGCCGCCTTGGAGGTGTCCCTGAGCACCTTCGGTCTTTGTGAAAAAGCCGGTTGCCTCTGCCACGACGTCTACGTCGTGTTTCGCCCAAGGAATGTTTGCGGGTACGGTTTCGTTGTATACGGCTATCTTTTTGCCGTTGACGACTATACCGCCTTCGGTCGGCTCTATCGTGCCGTTAAAACGACCATGCACCGTATCGTAGCGCAAAATGTAGCACATATACGCCATGTCGGTAAACGCGGGATCGTTGATTGCTACCACTTCTACGTCGTCGTACGCCATACTCGCACGCAAAACCAATCTGCCGATGCGACCGAAACCGTTGATGCCTACTTTCACTTTTTTCATAATAAAAAAATCCTCCCCTAACTCCGAAAATAAGTTTACATTATCCCGAAGTTGTGATATATTATATGTAGATTATAAATCAATTTTTTTTTTTTGACAACTGTTTACGACAATTATAGTTGCCAAAAAAACGGAGGAGTTTTATGCCATTGGTAACAACAACCGAAATGTTTAAAAAAGCCTATCACGGCGGATACGCTATCGGCGCGTTTAACGTCAACAACATGGAGACCATTCAAGGTATAGTAGAGGCAGGCGAAGAAACCCGCTCACCCCTTATTCTCCAAGTGAGCAAGGGTGCGAGAGACTACGCCAACATGGTCTACCTTAAAAAACTCGTAGAGGCAGCCGTCCTTACTTCTTCTATCCCCATCGCGCTGCATCTCGACCACGGCGATACGTTTGAAATCTGCAAACAGTGCGTTGACGACGGATTTACGTCCGTCATGATAGACGCAAGCAAGCTTCCGTTTGAAGAAAACGTCGAGTTGTCCAGACGCGTGGTAGAATACGCTCACGCACACGGCGTCGTCGTCGAGGCGGAGCTCGGCAAACTCGCGGGCGTCGAGGAGCATGTTTCCAACAAATACGGCTCGTACACCAACCCTGCGGAAGTACAGGAGTTTGTCGAAAAAACCGGAGTCGACTCCCTTGCAATAGCAATCGGCACCAGTCACGGCGCATACAAGTTTAAAGGCGAACCCAAGCTCCGTTTCGATATTTTGGAAGAAATCCAAAGTCTCATACCCGACTTTCCCATCGTTTTGCACGGTAGCAGTTCCGTCCCGCAGGCTTTCGTCAACACCATCAACAGCTACGGCGGCAACGTAGCAGGCGCGCAAGGCGTCCCCGAAGAAATGCTCCGTCAAGCCGCGTCTATGAGCGTTTGCAAAATCAATATCGATACCGATATACGTCTTGCCTGCACTGCGGAAATAAGAAAACACCTGACGGACCACCCCGAGCACTTTGATCCGCGCCAGTATCTCAAACCCGCGCGCGCCGCAATCAAGGACATGGTAAAACACAAGATACTCAACGTCCTCGGTAGCAACGACAAGGCATAAACGGTATTTTTAACGCTAACACGACGATTAAAACGGACACCCGCAGGTGCCCGTTTTTTTTTGATATCCGATATATAAAACGTAAAAACGCCACCCCGATAAATATAATATGTGACAAATATAAAGTTTTTAGTCAACAATGTGTTTTTTTTGTTTATCTATTGACACAAGATTAAATCTGTGCTATTATTGTAGTACATTTAAATTATAGGAGGTTTTTATGAAAAAATCCAAATCGGTATCTTTTATCGCGTTTGCCTTGGTTTTGCTGACGTTGTTGACGACAGTATCTTCCGTTGCCATACGTCAACCGGAAAAAGCGTTGGCAATCAACGAGCTCGCTAACGTCACCGACGTTTACTACTTTACTGACTCGGAGCCGTTAATGAGCAGTAATGAGTTTTATATGTCGTTTTCAGTTTCAATAACGTATGATATTAATGTCTACATGACCGATCAAATACTTACTGAAAAATGTTACAACGGCGAGTTTTCCATATTCAACGACGCCTACGTGTTTATATTTGAATTAAAGTACGATATGATCAGCCCGTCGGTATTAACTACTGTTTTTTCGACGGTAAAGAATCAAGGTTGCTACATTATTTTCATCAGTGCATACAATCTGAGCGAATACTCAAATACGTCATTTATGCAATACGTAGACGATTTCGCGCTCTGCAATAAAGACCCTTTCTTTTGTTTCGTAAAGAACGCCGTCGAAAATATAATGACTTCTCAACGCGGACTCAACGATTCCGTCATATTTATTGACGGCAGATTGCTTTACCCTATCGTAGACATAGGCGATACGTATGCTATAGAAGATATGTGCTACGTTTCTGCGTTTTTAAGAATACTCTTTCGCCATATATGCCAACAGTTAGGGATAACATACACCCCCGACGATTACGAAGCGATGATAGAAGCATTAAACGCCTACAACGTACACCTATTGGTAAACGTACATGACTATCATTTTGTTGATTTAATGCAACGCGATGGCGAACATTACGTCACGTATGATTTTTATTCGTTTGAAGACGTAGAGAATGTATTTTCAAATACAATTCACCCTCTATACGCAATCGGAAGGTGGAGCCTGACACAGCAGTTTTACAATCTGCTGATTGATATTCAGGCTCATTATCAATTGCCAGTATACGCATGGGTTGTCGATGAACTCGAATTTGTTCCGGACGGACTCGACCTGATTACCGACGAAGACTTGACGGAAATGTATGAACCTGAATATCTTTTAGATTATGACGTTCTCGACGTCGTGGCTTTATTGGTTACTTTAGGATTGCCCCAGCGGGAATCCGATTAAAAATATTAACACAAGGAGAAATGATATTTATGAAAACAAAACGCTTATTACTCTTTTTAATATCGGTATTGATACTGTGTTGCGTTTGCGGAACGTTGACGGCATGTCAACAAAACGATCCGGACCCGGATCCGACTCCGAGTGGCCCTTCTACGGGCGTAAATCCTCCCGACGAGGATACTGACCCCTCCTCGGGCGTGACGCCTCCCGACGAGGATACTAATCTTCCTACCGAAACAAATCCTCCCGTCGAAAATCCCGACCCCTCTACCGACGTAGATCTCAGCAAATTGACACAACTCGATACCCCTACCAACGTGGCTTTGACGGCAGACAACGAGCTGATATGGGACAAAGTAGACAACGCGTCGAGTTACGTAGTAAAGTTGAATAACTCTACGTACTCCGCCAAATCAAACGTTTTTGATTGCAAAGTACTCGACACCGCCGCAAACACAGTCAAAATCAAGGCAGTCGGTGACAACAAGACGACCTATAAAGATTCTCAATGGACTGATTTTTATTACGAAACCCCGACAAGCGGCTTGAAATACACCAAACTCGATGACGGTAGCGGCTACATAGTAACCAAACAATCCGAAGACTCTATAAAAAGCTTTGGGACGCGTATAGTCATACCCGATTACTGCGACGGCTTGCCGGTAACGGAGATAGGAGTGAGTGCTTTTTCCAGTGCTTCTGTCAAATACACAGGCAATACGGTGACAAAAAGTATTCGTTTTCCGTCGCATCTGACGAAAATCGGCAGCGGGGCATTCAAGATGTACAACGCTCTGACAAAAGTAAAATTACCTGACAGCGTTACGGAACTCAGTGATTCTGTTTTCTTCAGATGTACAAGACTGAGTGAAATTGAACTTTCATCCAACTTAAAAATGATTCCGGGTTCTGCATTTGCCTACACCGCACTGACGGAGATTGTTATTCCGTCAGGCGTGGAATCAATCTATTCTTCATTTACCAATTGTACCAGCTTAACAAGCGTGACCATTCCCGATAGCGTAACGACGATAGGCGGTACTTGTTTTAAAGACTGTACCGTATTGACAACGATTAAAATGTCAAAAAATATACGAGAAATCGATTCTTCTGCTTTTGAAAATACGCCATGGCTAAACAATCAAACCGATGAATTTATTACCTTCAACGGTAATCTTCTCTATAGATACAACGGCTCAGCCGAAAGAATCGATTCGCTACCCGCAGGTATAAAAAATGTAAGTGTGAATGCTTTTTACAACAATAACACCTTAAAGTACGTATCACTGTCCGGGGTGACGTTTGCAGACGGCACTATTTTTTATAATTGTACCGCACTCGAAACCATCAGATTGTCAAACGTAAGCGCTTTACCCAATAAACTTGTAAGCCTTTGCAAAGCGCTCACTACCGTGATTTTGCCTGATACGATTACTACCGTCACCGGTTCGGCACCCTACAATATGAGTAGCAGTGTAAACGTGTTTTACGAAGGCACGCAGGAGCAATTTGAAAAAATCGCCGTCGTCGGCGCAACGACATGGAGCGTTACCGGCGCAACAGTGTATTTTTACACCGAAACGCAACCTACTACCGAAGGCAACTACTGGCACTACGACGCCGACGGCAATCCCGTCAAGTGGTAAATCGACAACCGATAGGATTAAAAGAAAAAACGAACCACGCGGTTGAAAAACAGCGAGAGAAATTTCTCTCGCTGTTTTTTTAAGTGTATTTCCCGTAGTATGGAGTGTAACAACGTATTAATTTTTTCTATTTAAACAGCACTGTCGACGGGCTTTTTTATTTTTTAGTTAATCTCCTTCTTCCTCGTCAATCCCTTCGGGCTTTGCGGGACCGTCGGTTACCGCTATCGGCAACGGTGCGTCCGACAAGTGACTGTGCGTAAGAAAAGTCTTTTTATACGTAAGTTTAAGCAAAACGGGAGTGAGCAACGCGCTGACGGCAATGAGTATCAATACGAAAGGCATTATCGACGGATTTACCATTCCGTTGTCGATGCCTTTTTGAGTACACACGAGCACGACCTCTGCGCGAGCCATCATACCGATGCCGACTCTTAAGCTGTCTTTGGGACTGTATTTACAAATAAGCGAACCGCCTCCCGCGCCCAAAACCTTGCCGACCAACCCCGCCAATACGTAACAAAGACCGAAACCTACGAAAGCCGCGCTGATTCCGTTAAAAGTAGTGTTGATACCTATATTGGCGAAAAACACGGGCGCAAATATCATATAGTTGCTCATCTCGACTTTGCTATCGATGTATTCGGAGTTTTTTAACCCCGACAACACTATGCCGGCAACGTAGGCTCCTGTGATATCCGCAACGCCGAAAAACTTTTCCGCGGCGTAGGCGTATAAAAAACAAACGACAAACCCGAAAATAGGTATACGACGCATGTGATGGTCCCACTTGCCGTCCATCCATTTAAACAAACGATGTATCAACACTCCGACGCCGACGGCAATCACGAAAAACAGCAGCATTTTGCCGACCATGAGTAAAACTTCCGCCGTGCCCCCGTCGGTGTTGTTTTTTAAACCGATGACGACCGACAGCAAGATAACGCCTATTATATCGTCAAGTATCGCCGCCGCAACGACGCTCGTGCCAACCTTGCTGTTGAGTTTTCCCATTTCCTTGAGCGTTGCTACGGTTACGCTCACGGAAGTGGCTGACAAGATAACGCCGTAAAACAGATTGTCGTAGAGATTGGCGGAAATATCGGCAAACCCGCCGTTAAACGCCGTCGCAACGACAAAACCGAGTCCGCACGGCACCACGACGCCGAGTATCGTTATTACCACGCAGGGCAAACCTATTTTTTTAAATTGTCTGAAATCCGTCTCGAGTCCGGCGGAAAACATGATAAGGATGACGCCTATCTTTGCTAAAAAACCGAGCCCTTCTATCGTGCCGTCGACGTCGTCGGTAAAAATCGTCTGACCGGGAATATACCTGATGAGTCCGAGCAACAATCCCGCGACCAACATACCTATGACCTGAGGCAAACCGAGACGTTTACAGCAGATGCCTAAAAATTTAGACAATAATAAAATCAATGCCAACGGCAATAAAATTTCAAAATAGTCCATAAAAATTTACCTTCTTTAGCAAATATAATCAATTAAATTCCGCAAGAAACTCGTCCGCCGACTTTGCGTCCACAAAAGTCGCGGTTTTCAGTATCCCGCACTCGTAATAATCGACTCCTGCTTGCGCACAGAGAAATTTTACGAGTCTTTCGGCGCGCAAGTTTTCGTTGCCGCAAGACAATACAAAACGCAACGTGACGGCGTCGACGCGCTCGGCGGCAAAAATCATTTTGCCGACCTTTTTGGTCACGACGGCGTTGTTTTTGTCGATAAAATCTATTGCAAAATCCAAATCGTTTGCTATACCGTCTATATTGATTTTGTCGGCAAACGGGCAATTTACCACGTACTCGGCAGAGTTGGCAATCGCGGCGAGGTTGGGGTTTTTACTCACGTTAAAAACCGCAGTCGCTTCTATCCCCTTTGGACAAGCGGCGTTAAACCGCGCCAAAAAATCCGCCGTATCGTCGGTATCGACGGTCACGTACTCGGCAACGCTCTCCACTCCCGCAGGGATAGGCGGTGAAAAATAAACCTTCATATGCGGGTTATAACCGTTGGTATAATTGACGTCCACTTTCGCACGCTTCAATATGCGTAAAAAAACGCGCAACAAATCCACGTGACTGACGGAAGACGCGGGAAAGAGTTTTGAATATTTAACGACAACCATCGCACAATCCCTCCTTTGTCAATCCGCACCCGTTGCACCGTTTCAGACAGCTCGGCGTCGTGACGGCTGCTTTGGCTTTTTTCGCTTCGGCGACGAGGTAATCCTTGTCCACGCCGACGGAAACGAAATCCCATGGCAACAACTCGTCGTAACTCTTTGCGTTCAGCACCGACGAAACGTCAAAACCGCAACTTTCCACGGCGTCGAGGTACCGCTCGGCGTCAAAGCAATCGTTCCACGCGTCAAACTTTGCTCCGTTTAAATAGGCGCGTTCTATCACGTCGGACATGGTACGACCGCCGCGTGCCAAAAGCGCCTCGACAAAACTCGTATCGTAATCATGCCATGACAGGTTGATTTTATTTTTTCTGAAAGCGTCCCTCAACAGTTTTTGCTTTTCTTCAACGTCTTGTTTATCCGCAAACGCCTCCCACGAAAAAGGCGTAAACGGTTTCGGTATAAATACTGCGACGCTCGCCGACAGATTGAGATATTTGTTACCCGTGCGGCATTTAAAATACAAATCTTTTATTTTTTTCGCCATTTCGGCTATACCGACGACGTCTTCTTTGGTTTCGGTCGGCAATCCTATCATAAAATACAATTTTACGGAGGAGTACCCCCTGCCAAACGCATCGGCAAGAGTATCGAAAATATCTTTTTCGGTAATATTCTTGTTGATTACGTCACGCAAACGCTGAGTACCCGCCTCGGGGGCGAAAGTCAACGCCGTCTTTCTCTCGGCGTCGTAAACCAACGCGTCAAAACTATCCAGTCTCAGACTCGGCAGAGTAAGGGTGACGTTGTTTTCGTTTGCCCACGGCGACAACTCGCTCATCAACCTGCCCAAGCCGCTGTAGTCGCATGTACTCAGGCTCGACAAAGACAGCTCGTCGTAACCCGTCGTCTCTATTAAATCCTTGCAAATCTTTAAAACGGTTTCGGGCGTACGCTCCCGCACGGGACGATAAATAAATCCCGCCTGACAAAATCGGCAACCGTTGCCGCAACCTCTGAACAACTCCGCAACGCATCTGTCGTGGACTATTTCGAGATTGGGTACCAGCGCCGTATGGGGAAAAAAGGTTTTTTCAAGGTCTTTTTCCTTGTTGAGCTTGACTACGCGACTGCAATCTACTTTCGTCGGTTTATCGCCGTCGTATACGTTGTCGACAAACTCCGGGACGTAAATGCAATCCGATTTTTCCTGCAGGAGTTTTAAAAACTCCTTCTTTTTAAGCCCTTTATTTTCTTTTTTAAGCCGCAAAACTTCTTTCCAAGGGGTTTCGCCGTCCCCCAGCATAAAAGCGTCGAAAAAAGGCGACATAGGCTCGGGATTGACGGCACACGGGCCGCCGCCGATTACTATCGGAAAGTCTTCGCCGCGGTCAGCCGCGCGCAACGGAAAACCCGCCAAATCGAGCATATAAAGCACCGTCGTATAACACAACTCAAACTGCAAAGAAAAACCGACGAAATCAAACGAAGTAAATTCGGCGTCCGACTCTATGCTCGTCAACTTTTTGCCGTTTTTCGCGAGCCATTCGCCCATGTCATGCCACGGTGCGTAGCATCTCTCGCATTTTGCATACGGAATTTCGTTGATGCCGAAGTATAAGATACGCGTACCGACGTTGCTCATGCCTACTTCGTACGAGTCGGGGAAACACAACAAAAGGGACGTCTCCGCATCGTCTTTTATCTCGGGTATACCGTATTCGCCGCCGCAGTACCTTGCAGGCTTTAAGACACTATCTACATATTTCATACCGAATGATTATACAATTTTTTTAATTTAGTGTCAAGGGGTAAATTAAATAAAGCAAAATTGATTTGCGGTTGCTCGAGGACAAAAAAGGTTTTGTCGTCCGTCAGCACGGTAATCTGATAAAAACACTTGTCTTTGAGTTTTTTTACCACCGTTGCCAACGTTGTGTCGCCGTCAAAGACGAGACATTTTTTTTCAACCCCCTTTTTCGCCATACTTTTGCTGCCGCCGACGTAAACCCGCCGCGCATATATCGCTTTTTTAGTTTCGCCGCTACTCGCTACCACGAGAAAAAAACCGAAAAGCCCGCAGGAATAAAGGTTTATTTTTAAAAATATTCCCGTCAGAAACATAGCGAAAAAAACACAGCCGACGACCACGGCGACTACTCTGCCGATTTTTATGGATTTTTCGTAACCGCGTTTTTTTTGCAATACCGCCGCCAACACCCGTCCGCCGTCTAACGGATAACAAGGCAACAAATTGGTTAACGCCAACACCGCGTTGCAAATCGCAAGGTTTTCGGTCACCCCGTAGGACGACGGATAAATCCACCATGTCGCGACCACGAGTACCGCGACCACGACGTTGGACAACGGACCGGCAATCGCGATTTTTATCGCCGAAGACGGTTCTACGTCGTCGAAATCGCCGTACAAGACGGCTCCGAATGCCGACAAACATACGTTTTTGCAGGTATAACCGCATTTTTTCGCAACAAAAAAGTGTGCAAATTCATGAATAAGCACACTTAACGTGTAAAGCACAAACAACCAACCGCTTTTTGCAATAAAAGACACTGCCGCCAACAACCAAAAAGACGGTTTTACTACAAAATCAAAGCCTTTTTCGCTTAAATTTTCCATACCAGAGTATAGTTGACGGTAGTTACGTCCTTTACCACTTCGCCGTCGTAAATCAAGTTGACGGTAGCTGCGGAAGCGTATTTACCGAGTACCGCCTGCGTATCTATTTCGTCGCCGACGTTTACGAGTATCGTATTTAATCCGCCGTACACTATCTGCAGTTTGTCGTCTACGCCGACCGTCACGGTATCGTCCGTCTTAGAAACGACCTTGCCCGCTTTAAAGTTTAACAATATCTTGCCGCCCGATACGGTAATCGTGCCGTTTTCGACGTTGTCTACGGTAACGTTGATGGGTAAGATAATCGTTTTTTTATCCTGATTGACGGTATCGAACACGTCGATGATATTTTGGGTATAAGTAGTTTTCGCAAACGCAAATACTTCTCCCGCGAAACCTTCGGTTACGACGCTCATCGCCACGAGCGTAGCCGCCACGAGCAAAAAGACCAACCCTCTCGCAATCCATGTCGTCGCGCTTTTTTTATCTCCCGTTTTTCTTTTTCGGACGACGCTCAACGCTTTGTCCTCGTCCTGAATATAGTGCCTTTGAGTATAACTGATATCCAGCCAATCGTCTTCTATCGCCGCACATTCGCAAATCGTTACGTCTGAGTTCATATTTACCTCCGTTTTTCTTTAAATAATATGAAACGACTTGCTATATTATACTCGTTTTAAACGTTTCTTTTTAGTTTACATTTTATTTTACCCAACAATCCGCCGTAGGGAAAAACGCAGTCGTACATTCGCATCGTTCCGTTTGTCAGATTGTCCGCCAATACGTCGAAAAACTCGCTGTCGCCTCTGACAAAACCGTTGAGGTCGTCCCTCTCGGGGACAACGCCCAAAGGCGTAACCCCGAGTCTGTCAAAAATCTCTTGCGCCGGCGCCTGATAGCCCGATTTGACCAAATCTCCCCGCACTCTGTTGATTACGGCGTAAACGTTGACGGGCGAAAACCTTTTGGCGTATTCCGCCGCCCTCAACGCGTCTTTGATACAGATATAGTGAGGAGTCACCACTATTATTACCTCTTCGGACGCCTTGAGCGCAAAGTTTAACGCCGAACCCACCCCCGCCGAACAGTCAAAAAACACGTAATCGAAGGCGCTTTCCTCCCGCATAATCATATCCGAAAAATCACCGAAACCGTTTTTGGCGGGATTAAAGCTGCCGCTCAGCAGACAATAAAGATTGGGAACGTTGGGATCGCTTATCAACGCTTGTTTAAGCCGACATTTTTTTTCGAGTACGTCGGCAACGTCAAATACGACGTTTTCTCTGCATGACAACAGCAAATCGAGACTGTTAAGCCCGAAATCGAGGTCTACCAACAACACTCTTTTGCTCCTTTTTGCAATGGCGTAACCGAGGTTGGCAGTCAACGTGCTTTTGCCCACTCCGCCCTTGCCGCTTATTATACTGATTTTTCGCGCCATATATCTACCTCTTGCGTACAGTATAGCAACAAAAACCGATATTGCAAACGGGGCGGTAAAAACAGCGTTAAAAAGCCTTTTTACGACTTTTTTCGCGCAGTAAAAAAATCCCACTCGCACGGCGCAAAAACAAAACCGACGACGGTTTTTGTCAAATCGCGTTTAACTAATTGAAACCAAGTCGTTGACAAGGCAAAAAAATCAATATAAAATAACTGAGGTGATTGATATGAAAAAGGATATTAACGGTACGATTATTATCAACGACATGCATGTTTCCTCGCCGAAATTCGTCGACACATGCAAGGCGTTTGACGCCGCTTGCAAAGCAAACGACGTCAGGCTGTCCGTAAAGACCAATTTTCAGTTTACCGATATTTTAAACGACGGATTTAAAACCGATTTCGTTTTGTTTTGGGACAAAGACGTACGGCTTGCAAGGAGACTCGAAAAATGCGGAATACGCGTTTTTAACAGCGCGCAATCGATAGACGACTGCAACGACAAGTCCGCAACTTATCTCAAATTGCTCGGAAACGGTATAAAAATGCCGCGCACGTTGGTCGCTCCGTTTGTTTACTACAAACCGGACTGGGAGACTACTCCCTTTATATCCGAGGCGGAAAAAGTCCTTTCATACCCTTTAATAGTCAAGGAGTGTTTCGGTTCGTTCGGCAAACAGGTTTTTTTGGTAAAGGACAGGCGAGAGCTAATAGACGTCGTCGATTCTTTTGAAAAAAGACCTTTTCTCCTTCAGCGTTTTATCCCGACCAGCGAGGGGAGGGACATACGGATTCAGGTGGTAGGTAAAGAAGTTGTCGCGACCATGTACAGATACAATGAAAACGATTTCAGGGCAAATATCACCAACGGCGGAAAAATGAAAAATTACGAACCTACCGCCGCTCAATGCGAAACGGCGCTGAAAGCATGCGAAATACTCAAGCTGGACTTTGGCGGCGTCGATTTGTTGTTTGGCGAAGACGATACACCTATACTGTGCGAAGTCAATTCCAACGCTCACTTTATCAATCTTTCAAAATGCACGGGCGTAAACGTCGCCGAAAAAATAATAGAATACGTACTCGGGGAGATAACTAAATGAAACGAGGTTGGTTGATTTACTCCTCTTACGAAGCAGAGAGAAACCGTTTTTTTGCAGACAAATTGATTGCCGCCGCAAAAAAACGCGATATCGAGCTAAAACTGTTGCTCCGCGAAAAAATACAGTTGTCGCTGACGGACGGTTTCGCCGCCGTTAAGTACGACGGACAAGTGCAGGAAAACGCACTGTTTGCTTTAATGCGAACCGACGACTTTACCCTGTCTTTTCAGTTGGAGCAATGCGGAGTGCGAGTGTTTAACAAAGCAAATACGGCACGGATATGCAACGACAAATACCTGTCTTATCTTTTTGCCGCACAACTGAATATCCCCGTCCCCGATACTTTTTTGGTGGATAAAAACACTGCGGATTGGCAAAATATAGACGCCGCGCTGTTTCCGTTGATATCGAAACCGCTCGACGGCAAAGGCGGCAAAAACGTCGTCATGTTAAACTCCGTTTCGGACTTTTTGAATGCCTCTAAAAATTACGATAATCGGTTTTTACTGCAAAAAGTCGCAAAAAACGTCGGCGTGGACATGCGGGCGTACTGTATCGGCGGCAAATTTTTTACCGCAATCAAGCGGATATCGACGACGGACTTTCGCAGCAACTATTGTCTCGGCGGCAAAGCCGTACCCGCCGTCCCCGACGACGAGCAAACGGCTGCGATAAATAAAATATTGAAAAATCTGGATACGGATTACGTCGGTATCGATTTTATTTTTGACGGCGAAAAGGCTCTTTTTAACGAAATAGAGGACGTGGTCGGAGCGCGGACCGTGTACAACCTGACATCCCTCGACATTGCCGACACTTTTATGGAGTACGTATCCGAAAACATCTGAAAAAACAAGCGAGGACTCAAAAAAATCCTCGCTTATTTTTTTTACTTTTTAAAATTTACAATAAAAAACAAATCAATCCGCCCTTGTTTTCGTTAACTATGCGACCTACCGTCTTGCGTATTTTTAAGCGGGCATCCACTGGCATGGACGACGCCTTGTCGGACAAACTTTCTTTCGCAAGCTCGCTGATGCTCTTGCCGAACATATTGGTATTCCAGATACTCTGAGGATCGTTTTTAAACTCGCTGAGCAGATATTGACTCTGTTGCTCTGTCCCTACCGTCGGATTGACCTCGGTAGTGACGTCGACCTTCATGATATGCCACGACGGAGCGGTTGCCCTGAGCCTTACGCCGTACTTGGAGCCCTGTTTGACAATCTCTGGCGACAACATTTCCATTCCGTCCATCGACGGATTGACGACGCCATAGCCGCTGACCTCTGCCTCATCCAACGCCGCGGAAAATTTTTCATACTTGTTGCATGCCTCAGCCGACTTTGAAACGAAACTCATGAGTCCGAACTCGTCCTCTATCGGCACCCCCGCATACCCGCTCAAAATGCGGTAAAAGAGTCCTTCTTTTGGCTTTACGCTATAAACGATAACCCCCTCGCCGAGTTTTATCTGCTTGACGACGGGCGCAAAAACGTTTTCGTCGTCCGACGCGTTTTCCGTCATTTTAGAAAAATGTTTCATTTTGCTCATATCGGCGACGTTTTCTCGTACGGTCGTTATTATTTTTTCTATCACCTCGTTGTCGGCAGGCAAAGTGCGCATCCACTTTGGCATATCG
This sequence comes from uncultured Subdoligranulum sp., assembly GCA_964612455.1. GTDB lineage: Bacteria > Bacillota > Clostridia > Christensenellales > CAG-314 > SFEB01. The sequence continues at coordinate 64,206 of CAZTCB010000003.1, forward strand.
ACGACGATTTTTTTAATGGGAAACTCCTCGGTCAACGCAGACAACACCGTTTCGCAATCGTCAACTCCCATATTTGCCACCGACATCGGCAAAACTCTTGCGTCGTGGCGTTGCTCCAACGCCTCCGCAAGCGCTTTACACTCGTCGGAATCGGGAGTTTTGCTGTTTAAAACTATTACGAACGGTTTGTTGATTTCCTTCAACTCGCCTATCACTCTCTCCTCTGCCGATACAAAGTTGGCACGCGGTATATCTGTGACGGTACCGTCGTTGGTCACGACGACCGCAACGGTGGAGTGTTCGCCCACTACTTTTTGAGTGCCGATTTCGGCGGCTTTGTCAAAGGGCATCGGCTCGGCAGACCACGGAGTAGTAACCATGCGCGGGGCGTCTTCGTCCGCACCGTCGCTTGCCCCGTCAACCATATAACCGACGCAATCGATAAGCCTTACGCTTGCGGACGACGCGTTGCCGAAAGTGATTTTTACCGCCTCGTTGGGGACAAACTTTGGCTGAGTGGTCATGATTACCTTGCCGTCCGCCGATTGTGGCAACTCGTCTATCGCTCTGTTTTTAACGTTTTTGTTTTTAATATTGGGTAACACCACGTTTTCCATAAATCGCGTGATAAAAGTTGACTTTCCCGTCCGTACCGGTCCGACCACGCCGATATAAAGGTCGCCGTTGGTACGAGTGGCTATAGTATCATAGATTTCGAGACTTTCTTTTCTTTCCATATGCGTCACTACCTCCGCTGTTTTCTTTATACATTATGCCGTAAAAAAAGAAAAATACCAAAAAAAAGAAAACTCTTTCCTATACGAAAAACCTATTTACCTGTCTTAAAAACAAATCCGCCCGAAGGTAAACAAACCTTCGGGCGGACGAGATTACCGTTTAATGCTCTTTATCGCAAAACATAAGGATAGCCAAAAGCCGACTCACGCAAATCAACGTGCAAACCTTAAATCCCATACTTATTTTTTTTCCTTTTGCTACTTGTTTAAGATAGTAAACCGCGTCAAATACAATAAAAGGATAATACCAAGCACAAATAATAAACGCGTCAAAAGTCTTAAATCCCGCCACCGCGACGCAGAGCAAGACAAAATAAATCGCCGATATCAATATCCAAAAGACTTTCGTATATTTTACCAAACCGGAGTCTTTTCGCGGGGGCTCATAAACACCGTTGTCCGCACCGGGTTTTTTCAAGAATAAATATACGTCAAATACCGCATGCGTATAAATTAACGCATAAAGCGGAACAAAAAACGAACTCGCCTCAGAAGTCTCGAATCCTGCCACTATAAAACTGAGAGAAACAAACCACACCACCAGCAACAATATCCGAAACAGCCGTGATTTCGTAAGTTTTGCCAAACCGGAGTTTTTTCGCGGCGGCGTATCAACACCGTTGTCTGCATCGATTTGACTTTTTGCCAACTCGGACTCGCACAGCTCGGTGTACGACTTGTATTCACTGTCACAAAAAGTCGGAATATTCTCCGTTTTTTGGGATTCTAACGGTTTTTTATCGACCTGCTCCGACAAATACCTCACATTGACAACTTTTCCGCAAAAAGGGCAAAAATCAGCGTCGTCATCAATCTGTTTTCCGCAATGATAACAGTACATTAATTTTCCTTCTTTTGTATAAATATCCCAAATCGGGATATTAGATTTATACCACAATGGTATAATACTGTCAAGCATTTTTGAAACCAATTTAAAGAGATGGAATTCCGACTAAAACAATTACGTAAAGAAAAAAACATTTCACAGCTGCGACTTGCCATCGAGTTGGACATGAACCAAAACAACATTTCGCGGTACGAAAATTTAGAGAGGCAAGCCGACTACGATACTCTTATAAAGTTTGCCGATTACTTTGGCGTTTCCGTCGATTATTTGCTCGGCAGAGATAAAAAATAAAAATTTTTGTTAAAAAACACTCCGAAAGCCAACGCTTTCGGAGTGTTTTCTTTTTTTGTTAGGCGAGGATATAAACCCAAGCCTCGGGCTTTCCGTCGACGTAACGCCAATAATTGCCTAAATACGCCGTGCCCTCGAAATTTACGGTCGGCTTGGTGTCGCGGTAATAATATACGGTGGCATCGGTCAGGCAAGTATTGTTGCCGCCGATAGTTACTTTAGCCCACCCCGCCGCGTCGCCGCAGTAGTATACGCTCGTCAGACTACCGCAGCCGTAAAAGGCGTAGTCGCCGACGGTAGTTAATTTTTCTCCGAGTATCGCGCTCGTCAGGCTGTCGCAGTTGTAAAACGCGTACGCTTTTACCGTCGTCAGATTGGCTATATTTATTTCCGTCGCCAAAAGGTCTCCCAAATACAGTTTTTTCGCGTACGACAAGGGATTTGAGTACTCGTTGGCAAACTCGACAGAAGCCCATTGCTCTACGCTCCCCGTGTAAATCACTTGTTTTAAACCTGAGCAAAGATAAAACGCTTTTTCTCCTACCGACGTCAAGCCGCTGCCTACCGTTACCGTCTTCATCTCCCAACAATTGTAAAAAGCAAACGCGGCAACCGTAGTCAGGCTGTCGGGCAACTTAATCGTACTTATACTGCAATAAGCAAAAGCATAAGTCCCTATGCTCAGGCAAACCGAACCGTCGTCAAACACTACTTTATTTATCCGAGATATATTGCTACCGGCGTGAGGATTAAACAAATAGGCAGGTACTCTCTGTACGTTTGCGCCCACGGTCACGTTGCGGGATTTACCGTTTTTCGCGTAAAAAGCGTAGTTGTCGGCACTTAAATCGGCGCAGGCTGTCGCGCAATAATTTATTTTCGTCAACGCGTCGCAACCGTAAAAGGCATATTCGCCGATATTTGTTACGTCCTCGCCTATCGTTATACTCGTCAACATATTGCAACCGTAAAAAGCGCCGTAAAGGATATCGCCTCCCAATACGGTAACTGTTTTAAGACTACTCGGAACGTAAAACTTTGTGGAGTAAGTACTTACGCCCGACTTGTACGTTTGCTTAATTTCAACGCCGCCGACGTAATCCGTAGTACCGAACATATTACCGAACAAGTACTTGGGCCAATCGTAGTCGGACGTTTTTTTGGCGCGGATGCCGGCAAAAGGTATCGTCAACTCCTCCAATGCTCCGCACCCGTGAAAGGCTGCCGATTCTATCCCCGTGACGTTTTTGCCTATCGTTATACTCGTCAACATATTACAATCGTAAAACGCGCCGTTTAAAATGGCTCCGCCCGTGACGGTGACTTTTCTCAAACTTGCGGGGAAATAATAGGACTTGGTCGCACTCGTACGAGGGGAAACCACGCCGATAAAAGACTGTTTGACAAGAACAGCGCCCGTATAATTACTCGTTCCGAAAATATATCCCAACGGAAACTGATTATCGTCGGCAGAAGTTTTTCCCGCCGTCGCGCCGACAAACGGTATAGTGATTTCGACCAATGCACCGCAACCGTTAAACGCACCTTCGCCGATGCTCGTTACGCTGTCGGGCACAACTATTTTAGTAAGACTGCAACAATGCTGAAACGCATAGTTACCTATGCTCGTCACGCAGTTGCCCATGTCGACGGTCGTCAATGCATTGCATGCCCAAAAAGCGGAGTTGCCGATAGTCGTCACGCTGTTCGGAATAATCACGGCGGTTATATCCAGGCATGCGTTAAACGCATAGCTCCTTATACCCGTTACGGGCAACCCTTGGTAAGAATCGGGTATTCTCACCTTTGTCGACGTACCGTTGTAACCGGAAACCTCGTAGTACTTTTCGTCGGAAGAAATCTTGTAGCTCAAACCGACCGTACTCGTAACGCTCGCGTCGCATACCGTACACCAGCCGGAATCGTCGACGATATGAGTACCGTAGTTTTGCTTTAAGTCGCAACCGCATGTGGCGGGTTGCCAATGGTGCGTTTTGTCGTAAACGTACGACGAGGAGTACTCATGCTCTTTCAACTCGCCGTATTTACCGCCGCAGTCGGAACAGGTCGCTTTCTCCGTGCAGGTTGCCTCACCGCCGCGACAGTTTTCCGTTATTTTGTGCGAACTATCGTTTGCGCATGTTTTTGCATGCGTGCCGTCGTTGTTGCTCACCCATTCGCCGTAAACGTGACCGCCTTTGACGGTGAGGTCGCTTAACTCTGTTTTG
>CAZTCB010000004.1:0-67636 GCA_964612455.1 uncultured Subdoligranulum sp.
TTTTCAAAAAGGAGAAAAGAAAAATGAAAAGAAACAAAAAAGGCTTTACTATCATAGAATTGGTAGTAGTTATCGCGGTTATTGCCATTTTGGCGGCGGTACTCATCCCGACGTTTAGCAGTATTATCAAAAAAGCTAACACTTCGGCAGATATCCAAGCGGTACAGCAGATGAATACGCAACTTGCGATAGCGAATGCCGACAAACCGATTACCAATATCAGCGACGCAATCGTCGCGCTCGGCGAGGTAAATATTAAGCTCGAAAACTATCAGGCGCTCACGACCGACAGATATTTCTATTTTGTCTTTGACGCCAACGGAGTGCCTACGATTATTTACGCCGATGAAAGCGATAATAAACTTTATCCCGAAAACGTTTCTATCCCTGCCGACGCACAATGGATGTCTTTGTCCGGTTCTATACCAATGGATAGCAACTATACCGTTGACGAAGACGGAAAAGTAAGTATAGACAGCGGTGCAAAACTTGCGCACTTGATTGAAAACTTTGAGACGAGCAATGCGACAGAGATTGCTCTTTCCGCCGACATTGACCTCAAGGGGGCTGCGGTTGATTTCGGAAAGGTTTCAAAGGACGTTACGCTTGATGGCAATAACCATACTTTAAGCGGTATCAGAGAAGACTCGAATGCAACGACGGGTATTTGGCAGGGTGAGAGCAAAGATTACGGTTTTGGTTTGTTCGGTAAAGTTCCCAGTGACAAAACCGTTACGGTAAAAAATATTACCGTTAAAAACGTCGTCGTAAGAAATACCGACGGAGACAAGGCATTCGGTCATTCTGGAATTTTGTTTGGCTCGGTAGCAGGCAAAGTTGAAGTCAGCGACGTAACAATCGACAACTGTACGGTAGTCGGCGGCGATAAGGTCGGCTCGCTTATCGGGTACCTTGTTGGTGGTGAAGCGAATATCAACAACGTTACGGTCAAAAATACGTCTTTATACGGCCTCGGCTGGATAGCGAAAGCAGTTGGTTATTGCGATAAAAGTGCAAAGCTCACTATGAGTAGCGTTAATTGTGATGAAAACGTAACGACCGGCATTAACGAAGAGCAATGGAGTACTTTATGGTGGAATAGTGATAAAAACTGGATAACGGACAACTCCGTACAGATGTCGGAAGTAAAAGCCTATATCGATGGCAATACCGATACGTTTTTACCGTATATTCAAAATTCTGATACTAATCAAAAGAATCACCTTGAAGGTATGACGACGCAAAAATTGGCTTGGGTAGCTTCTTGGACGCAAGTAACGGTAGAGAATAAGACAGGATATCAGCCGATGTCTACGGATACGTCCTATTCCCAAAACTAAATACGCGTTTGTTAAACTCAAAAGGACGCAATAACGGTTTTGCTAAAATAGCAAAATCGTTAAAAAAGTCATTATAACGTATAAAAACATATAGCAAAAAGACAAAAGCCGACGAAGGGTGTGAAAAACACTTTTCATCGGCTTTTTTTGGGTATAGTTTTAACCTGTTTAAACAGTGTTTCAGTTACTTTCCTGAGGATTGGGCGCGGGGTTTATTTTTGGCATAGGGCGAGGCGGGCGATTGAAAAAATCGTCTGGATCCGCTTTGCCCGTATCAATCAACTGATTGAGTTGTTCTATCGCGAAAAAAACTTTGACGGAAAAAGTAACTTTAATACTTGTGTATTTCGGATATTTTTCTTTTACGAGTTTGGTTATGCTTTTTTCGAGCTTGTCGGTTTGAGTCTTTTGCAGTTGTTGATTAGGTCGGACGGCTACGATGACGCAATCGTCGTATGCAAATACTCGCGTTTCCTTGACTCCGTCGACGGAACCGAGGGTTTTTTCTATTTGTGTATGGACTGTCGTCGCTTTTTTTACCGTGTCGCTCGTCGCTGCCCGAGCCGAGGCTGTATCTATGCCGACGGCTAAACATATACCGAGCAAAATCATTAAAAATAACGTTGTTTTTTTCATTTTTTATTCCTCCGTCGTTTAGGTTGCGCAATCGACAAAAAAGTATTCCTTTCGGCAGGCTTATTGTTTTTGATTTAAAAGCGTTGCGGTAGTATCATAGCGGAGGGCAGGCGAATGTTGGTAGTTATTATCGTTTTGGCTTTTTTGGGATTGGGATGGTGTTTGTGGTATATTTTTTCTCAGCTTTGTCTGACAAAAAAACGCGGTGACGAGCGAAAACCCGACGGCGGAGTAAAATACGTTTACGTCGACGAGTACGAAGAAGGCGACGACCTAATCGTAAACTTAAAAAAAATTTAAAAAAATTTCCGTTATTTCTTGTCAACGGTACGGATTTAAAGTATAATAAAAGCGATGATTGACGACTGTTTTTTTCGTCGGTCGCGTTTTTGTTGACCGTTTTCGGAGGTATGACATGAAATGTATTTATTGCGGTTGCGCGGAGTTAAAGGTCGTTGACAGCCGTCCCGTCGAGGAGAGCAACGCCATACGCCGTCGCAGAGAGTGTACCAACTGCGGCAAGCGTTTTACCACTTACGAGACGATCGAGGAGACGCAGTTGCTTGTAATAAAAAACAACGGCAACCGTCAATTGTTTGACGTCAACAAACTGCGAAACGGTATCATCAAGTCGTGCGAAAAACGTCCCGTGTCTATGGAGCAGATAGACGGTCTCGTCGCCGATATTCAAAAAAAGCTCAACAACTCTCTCGAGCAGGAGGTCACCAGCAAATACATCGGCGAGCTTGTAATGGAGGGGTTAAAGCACGTCGACGAGGTGGCTTATATCAGGTTTGCGTCGGTTTACAGGCAGTTTAAGGACAGTACTACTTTTTTTGAAGAGATGAAAAAGATTTTTACTCCCGAGGTTAAAAAATAGTTTTTTTCGTGCGCTTTGTTTTAAGGCGCACTTTTATTTGGCAATGGATATTAAAAGACAACTCATTGATTTTTCGCGGCGCTATCCTTTAATGCGAACGCAGGACTATATAAAATTGCTTTTTCAGAGCGAGTATTACGGCGGGCATTTCGTATCGGACGACGACTCTTTGCGCCGTCTTAATAAAGAAGTCGAGGTTTGTATGGCTCAGGGAGGCGCGGACGAGCCGCTTGCGGATTTGTTTTTAAACATGGCTCGCGTCAATATACGACCTTTTGTCCGCGCGGGTAAAAACCTCGTCACTTTAAATCGCATTTTTGTCGAAAGCAACCGTCTCGGTTGCGGTAGCAGGGAGGGTTTTGACGAAAAAATAAACGTTTTTTTACAGCTCGTCAAAGAAAAAAAGATAGATTTGCCGTACTATACGGTTTCTCGCGAGGTAGGCGAATATAAAAAAGCCGATTATCCCGTGCCGAGCCATTCTTCGGCGGTAAAGATGAATTATGCGCCTGCGTACAGGGTGGTTAAAAAAGAGTATTGGCAACTGTTTGACGTGATAGAAAAAATCGACAGATTGCTCAACTCACGACTCTCGGTGACCGTCGCCATAGACGGCAACAGCGGAGCGGGCAAGTCTTTTTTCGCAAACGCGCTAAAAAACTATTACGGTTGTCAGGTCTTGCATACCGACGACTTCTTTTTGCCGCGGGCAATGAGGAGTAAAGAACGCTTGAGCGAAGACGGCGGAAACGTCCATTACGAGCGTCTGCGCGATACGGTGCTGAATATAAAAAAAACCGACGGATGCGAGTACCAACGCTACGACTGCGCTTTGGATGAGTTTAAAAAAGAAACCTTGCCGCCGTGTCGTCTTAATATCGTTGAGGGATGTTACTCCTTGCATCAATCGATACGGAATGAATACGACCTCGCCGTATTGGTTAAGGCAAACAGGGCAGTTCAGGTCGGGAGAATACTTGTCAGAGACGGCAAAGACAAGTTAAAGAGATATATCGACGAGTGGATACCGCTCGAGGACGCGTATCTGTCGAGGTTGGACACGACGGGCGTCGATACCGTGGTCATAGATACGTCGTCGTATTGACAAAATCAATAACGATAAATATCCCTCAAATATTTTACTTTTAAAAAAAAAAGGATTATAATAAAAAAATGAAGATAGTAGTAGTCGGAGGCGGCGCGAGCGGACTCGTTTTTGCCAGTATGGCGGCTCAACGAGGTCACGAAGTCGTCTTGCTGGAGTCCAACTCCAGAGTGGGTAAAAAACTGATACTTACGGGTGGCGGCAGGTGCAACCTGTTTAATGCCGAACGAAATCCCGATAAATACAACGAACCGGATTTTGTCCGCAAGGTTTTTAAAGAGTGTACGGAGGACGAGTATCTCGACGTCGTTCGTTCTTTCGGAATATATACAAGCTCTCCCGATGACGAGGGGCGCGTGTATCCCGTGACTTATTCTGCCGCGTCGGTAGTAGACTGTTTGCGTTTTACGGCAGAGAGGGCGGGAGTCAGGACGATATGCAACGCTCATGTCAACGAGATAAAGGTCTTGCCCGACGGATACGCCGTGAAAGCAGGCAAGCAAGAGTACCTTTGCGACAAGGCGGTTATTGCTGTCGGTAGCCGTTCGCAAGCGACGATAACCGATTTGCCTCGTATTGCCGGCAGACGTTATATGACCGAAACGGTGCCGTCGCTCTGTCCGTTAAAGGTGTCCAACCCCCTCAAGGGACTTGCGGGCGTACGCGCCAAGTGCGAGGTCACACTACTGAAAAAAGGCACACGGGTAGCAAGCGAGCGCGGCGAAGTGCAGTTTAGGGACTTTGGGTTGAGCGGTATATGCGTGCTCGACTTGTCCTCGTACGTTGCGAGAGAACGGGTGAAAGGCTACGACGGACGGTTTGATATCGCGGTTGATTTTTTACCCGATTTTACCGCGTCCGAGCTGAAAGAAATACTTGTCGAACGGAAAAAAGCGGGTTATACCGACAGCATGCTTTTCGTCGGCTTGTTGCCGAATAAAGTAGCCGAGACGGTGTTGCGTACCGTTTCGCGCGACGACGTAGACCGTTTGGTCGAAATCGTAAAAGAGTTTGTGTTTTCAAACGCCGACGTTACGGACTTTAGTATCAGTCAGGTCACCGCGGGCGGCGTTGCGTGCGAGTTTGTCGACGACGGGTTTAATTTGCCAGACGGAGTAATCGTGCTGGGAGAGGCGTTGGACGTTGACGGACAATGCGGCGGGTACAATCTTTATTTTGCTTTCGTGAGCGCGATAGTCGCCGCAAAAAAACTAAAATGAAAAAAACTTTGAAAAAGAGGTACATACTATGAAAATGGATGCAATTATCAAACCGGCAGCACAACCCGGTCTTGAACTTGTTCGCAAAGAAGTCCCCGTCATTCACGACGGCGAAGCTTTGGTCAAAGTACACTACTCTGCAATCTGCGGAACCGACGTACATATCTACGATTGGAACCAGTGGGCGCAGGACACGATTAAACCGCCGATGACCATAGGTCACGAGTTTGTCGGCGAAATAGTCGAAATCAAAGGCAATACTTCGGCTTTTAAGGTGGGCGACATAGTGTCCGCCGAAGGTCACGTGGTTTGCGGTAAATGCCGCAACTGTCGTGCCGGTCGCAGACACCTTTGCCCCAATACCAAAGGCATAGGCGTCAATCGCGACGGTATTTTTGCCGAGTACGCAAGCATCCCTGTAAACAATCTGTGGTTGACGGACAGTGCTATTCCCGAAAAAATGTACGCCATATTCGATCCGTACGGCAATGCGACGCACACGGCGTTGAAGTTTCCCATGATAGGTGAGGACGTGCTCATTACAGGCGCAGGTCCCATCGGTATCATGGCGGCTGCCATTTGCCGTCACGTGGGAGCGAAAAATATCGTTTTGACCGATATATCCGACGCCAGACTCGAGTTGGCGAAAAAAGTTTGCCCCTCCGTCGTGACCGTAAATACGCTCAACAAACGCATTAAAGACGTGCAAAAAGAAATAGGAATGGCAGAGGGCTTTGACGTCGGTCTCGAAATGAGCGGCAGCGGCATTGCCTTTAACGAAATGCTCGAGAACATGATAATGGGCGGCAAGATAGCCATGCTCGGTTTGCAAAGCTCGGACACCAAGATAAATTGGAACAACATGATATTCAACATGATTACTTTGCAGGGCATTTACGGCAGAGAAGTGTTTGAAACATGGCACAAGATGACCGCGATGCTCAAGAGCGGTCTCGATATTTCGGCTATCATTACCGGTGAGTACGATTATCACGACTTTGAAAAAGGTTTCGCCGATATGAAGAGCGGCAGAAGCGGAAAAATCATTCTCGATTGGGCAAAGCACTAAGTTTTTTTTAAGACATAGGGCTGTATGACGGCTAAATCGGGCGAAGTGACCAATCGACGTATACCAAAGGCAATTTTGCCTTTTGGACTGTAAACTAAATAAAATAAAAACGGAGGAGTATCAAATGCTTGACAAAAAATATTATCAGGGTATTTTAGACGACATTAAAAACGCGGGTTTGTGGAAAGAAGAACGTATAATCACGACACCGCAAAGCGCTTGTATCGACACGACCAAAGCCGACGGCGTGCTCAACTTTTGCGCAAACAACTATCTGGGACTTGCCAACAATCAGGAGCTTATCGATGCCGCCAAGGCAAGTTACGACAAGTACGGCTACGGTATGAGCAGCGTTCGCTTTATTTGCGGTACGCAAACCATACACAAAGAGCTTGAAAACGCAATCAGCAAGTTTTTGTCGACAGAGGACACCATTCTTTACAGCAGTTGTTTCGACGCCAACGGCGGTTTGTTTGAAACCATTACTACGGCTGACGACGCTATTATTTCCGACGCGCTCAATCACGCAAGTATTATAGACGGCGTTCGTTTATCCAAAGCTCATCGTTATCGCTATGCCAACAACGATATGGATGACCTCGAAAAACAACTTAAACAGGCGGTAGCCGACGGTTGCAAGCAAAAGGTCATAGTGACCGACGGCGTGTTCAGCATGGACGGCATTATTGCCAACCTCAAGGGCGTGTGCGACCTCGCCGAAAAATATGGAGCGATGGTCGTCGTCGACGACAGTCACGCTACGGGTTTTGTAGGCGCAACCGGCAGAGGTACCGCAGAGTACTGCGGGGTAGTGGGCAGAGTGGATATTATCACCGGTACTTTCGGCAAAGCTTTGGGCGGAGCGAGCGGCGGCTTTACGAGCGGTCGCAGAGAAATAATAGATTTGTTGCGTCAGCGCAGTCGTCCCTACTTGTTCTCCAATACCGTTGCTCCCGCTATTTGCGCGACGACTCTTAAGGTGCTTGAAATGTTGACGAGAGATACGTCTTTGCGCGACAAGGTTATGGAAAACGCACGGTATTTCCGCGCCGAGATGGAAAAGAACAACTTTAATCTCATCGGTAAAGATCACGCGATTATCCCCGTTATGTTGTACGACGCCGTCGTCAGCCAAAAGGTTGCCGATTTAATGCTCAAAAAAGGCATTTACGTGACGGGATTCTTCTATCCGGTAGTGCCTAAAGACAAAGCGCGTATACGTACTCAGATGTCTGCGGCGCACAGCAAGGCGGATATCGACAAGTGCGTCAAAGCTTTCGTCGAATGCAGAGAAGAGATAGGTTTTTAAGCAAATACGATAAATCCGAGCGATTCGCCGAGTCGTTTCGATAAAAAAACGAGCAGTTTTAAACTGCTCGTTTTTTTTATGGTTTGATTTTAGCCGATGAGGCTGAGTATCTGACTCCATACGTCAGGTAATAAACTCGGCACTACCGCAAGCGCAATAAGTATCAGTACTACCAAAGTGGTTAAAAAACCGTGGTTTGTGCCAAATTCCAACGCCGTCAATGCGGCGAGACCTATTGCGGCGTATATCAGGACGTAATGAGCGATTTTTGCTATGGTCACCAACGTTTCGCCGTCGCCAAACCAACCCAAGCCGACGCAGTTTTGAAACATCATTGCCGCCAAAACCGCTATGGCAAATACTTTTGCTAAAAAGTCGAATAATTTTGATAAACCGGTTTTTTCTTTTTTACTCATGATATGCTCCTTTTATTTTTTCTTTTTGTATTTATTCGTTTAATTTGGTCTAAGCGGGGATTTTATCGAGTATCGCGTCGATAAACTCTTCAAACGTCATATTTTTCCACGCGTCGCCAAACAAGGTGTTTAATTTCGTTTTGTTTGCCTCGTCAAGATTAAGCAATCCCGCGTTCATCAACTGCGAAAGGGTTGCCGTGTTTACTGCGGTGCTCAGCGCATCGGGGAGGTCGACTATCTTTGTGTCGGCGTCGATAAGGGAGAGTGCGCCCGTAGTCGTGTCCGCGTCGATGACTTCCGTATATGCAAGTTGTTTGATGTTGCTTACTATTTCGTCAATATCTATGTTGCCGAGAGTCGTGTTGCAGATTACGTCGTTGACGCCGGTCACCGTGGTGGTGTAAGTATCGTCGGTATACCATACCACTTCGTAGCAATCAGCCGTGTGCGTTGCGAGGGTGTGGGAGTGATCGGTGCAGTCGGCTTGCGCAACGTACCACTTGCCGTTGACTTTTTTCAATACGGTGCTGCCGCTGATTACGACTTGGTCGGCAACTATCGTGTCGTAAGTGTTCCCCAGCGTCGATTCGTGACGAGTATAGCCTTGCAGCTCACCGATATAAACGTAGTTCAATTCGTCGCCGAGAGTCAGGACGTATTTATCCGCGATAACTTTCATTATTTCGGGGTCAGAATCTTTTATCGTAATGATTTCTTTGATTTTTACGCCGTTAAGGATTTCGTCAATGCTCAAACCGTTGCGCATTTCACTCATCTTTTTGTTGTAAATGTTATTAAATACGACGTTTTCGATGTTTTTACCGCTACCGTCAATCCAGACGCCGTTGTTTTCGTCAAGAGTGTAGTTCAGCAAATCGCCTACGTACAGAGCGTCGATTTTATCGTTGACGTTGAGCGTTCCGCTCGTCAGCTCCGAAATACGCATATCCGCAAAAACCGACGTCAGTTTAGATACTTCGTTGCCGAAAGAGTCTCTCCATATTCCGTCTGTACCTTTGGAGTATTTCATTATTTCGCCCACGGTGAGGTCGGACAACTCGTCTTCGACGTTAAAGTTGCCGCCGAGCAGCTTTGAAACGTCGACGTCGGCTATCGTTTTGCTTATCGCGTCAATCAATTCCGTGCCGTTTTTGTCCTGCCATACGTTGCCGTTTTTGGTATAACCAATCAACTCGCCTACTTTAAGGTCGCCGATGGCATCCTCTATTTTAAAGTTGCCGCCGAGTAAATCGGTGATTTTCGTTTTTGCCACTGCGGCGGTAGTTGCGTCGAGAGCCGCGCCGTCTGCGGACAGCCAGTTGCCGTCGACGTCTTGTTGGTATCCCATGAGCTCGCCGAGAGAGTTGTCGGTAAATAAAACGTTTGCGACGTTGCCGTCGGCTTTTTTCAGTTCGGCGTACAACAACCCGAGATCCCTGTCTGCAATAATCTTTTCGATACTGCCGGAGTTTTCGGAGATATCCGTCAACTTGCGCAGAGTAACGCCGTTGAGCAATACCTGAACGTTTCCGTCTATGAGGTCGCCTACCGAAACGCGGTTTGTTCTCCAGACGTCAATCACCGCCTGAGGAATTTTTACGCTTTCGCCGAGCGAACCGCTCAACAAATCGGCGAGTGCGACGTCGCTCAATGCTTCGCTCGGATTTGAGAATATACTTTCGATATCGGTATTTCTCAGAGACTCGTACTCGTCACCGCTCAAACCTATCTGTCCCAAAACGTCTATGCCGTACGTACTTTGTATTTGGGCAAAGGTCAGATTGTCCGAAGAGGTCAGTTTGATTCCTTCGGTGATGATGTCGCCGAAAGACATTTTGTCAAAACGTTTGCCGTCGTCGTTTACCCATTGGTCGTTTTCAATGCCTACGGTGGAGGGCGTTACGATAAATACTGCCGCCACTATGCCTCCTATGAGTATAACCCACCCCACGATGATGCCAAGCAAAAATGCTAAAAAACGTTTCATTTGCTGCTCCTTTGCGGTAATGTCCGCGAAATCGCCGAGTCGGACAGTGCCGTCGGCTTTATTTGGTAGTTTCTTTTTATTATAATACATGTAAACCCAAAAATCAACTCAAAAACAGGTTAAAAAACCGCAAAAAATAAAAATTCGGGTTTTTAACGCTTTCGCCGATATTTTACGTTGGGCGATAGAAACCTGTTTCGCTTTATTTCGTCAATCGTATTAAAAAAGTTAACCTTAAAATTACTGATTTTTTTGTTTCAAAGCCATTGCATTGACCGAAAAAATCGGTTATAATACAATTATGAATAAAATGGACAAGATTAGAAATTTTTGCATTATAGCGCATATAGACCACGGCAAAAGCACTTTGGCGGATCGCCTTATCGAGCTTACGGGGAGAGTTAACAAACGCGATATGGAGGAGCAATTGCTCGACTCTATGGATCTCGAGCGCGAGAGAGGTATCACGATAAAACTTGCCCCCGTCAACATCGATTACGAGTACGAAGGCGAAACGTACCAACTCAATCTCATAGATACACCGGGACACGTTGACTTTACCTACGAGGTATCACGCAGTCTCGCCGCATGCGAAGGCGCCCTCCTTGTGGTGGACGCGACGCAAGGCGTTGAGGCGCAGACGGTTGCCAATTGCTATCTCGCATTGGACAACGACCTCGCCATACTGCCCGTTATCAATAAAATCGACCTTGCCTCCGCGCGTGTCGACGAGGCAATCGAGGAGATAGAAGAACTCGGTTTGCCTGCCGCAGACGCGCCGCGTGTGTCTGCTAAAGAGGGGCTCAATATAGAAGACGTACTGGTTGACGTAATAAAAAACGTTCCCGCACCGCAGGGAGATCCCGACGCACCGCTAAAGGCACTTATTTTTGACTGCGTTTACGACAACTACAAGGGCGTCTTGCTTTTCGTCCGCATTTTTGACGGACGCGTCGGAGTGGGGACTAAATTGAAAATGTTTCGTTCCGGCGGAAAAATTTACGACGTCACCGAAGTCGGTATTTTTACTCCCGCAATGCTTGCCACCGATTCGCTCGAGGCGGGCGACGTCGGATACGTCGCTGCGAGTATAAAGACGGTTTCGGATGCACACGTCGGCGATACTTTGACCGACGCCTCAAATCCCGCGCAATCTCCGCTTAACGGCTACAAAGAAGTCCAATCTATGGTCTTTTGCGGTATCTTTCCCGCAGACGGCAGTAAATACGACGACCTTAAGGAGGCTTTGGAAAAATTAAAACTCAACGATGCGTCTTTAAGGTACGAGCCGGATACGTCGCTGGCACTCGGTTTTGGTTTTCGGTGCGGTTTTCTCGGGTTGTTGCACATGGACGTCATTCAGCAGCGCCTCGAGAGAGAGTTTGATTTGGATCTCGTGACTACGGCACCGAGCGTCAGTTATCATGTTTTTACTACCGACGGACAAATGCAGGAAATAGACAACCCGTCAAAACTCCCGCCCGTGACCACCATAGAACATATGGAAGAGCCGATAGTTACTGCCTATATTTACTCGCCGCCCGATTACGTCGGCGGGATAATGGATCTTTGTCAGGATAAACGCGGCGTTTTTATCGATATGACCTACGTTGATACCAAACGGGTGAGGATTACTTACGAAATTCCTCTCAACGAAATTATTTACGACTTTTTTGACACGTTAAAGTCGCGCACGCGCGGTTACGCAAGCCTCGACTACGAAGTGAAAGGTTATAAATCTTGCAAACTCGTAAAGCTCGATATGTTGCTCAACGGCGAAACCTGCGACGCCTTGTCGGTAATCGTGCCGGAAGAACGCGCCTATGCCCGCGGCAGAAAACTTGCCGAAAAGCTTAAAGACGCTATCCCTCGTCAGATGTTTGAAATACCCGTTCAGGCGGCGATAGGCGGTAAAATCATTGCCCGCGAGACGGTAAAAGCCATGCGCAAGGACGTCCTCGCAAAGTGCTACGGCGGCGATATCACCCGTAAAAAGAAGTTGCTCGAGAAACAAAAAGAAGGTAAAAAACGCATGCGGCAGGTAGGCAGCGTCGCCATACCGTCGGAGGCGTTTATGTCAATATTAAAAATCGACGATGAATAGCGACGAAAAAAACGCGGGATTGTACGTTCATATTCCTTTTTGTAAATCCAAGTGCGTGTATTGCGACTTTTGCAGTTTTGCCGACAAAGACGACGAGATTGATGCATACGGGTGCGCGTTAAAGAAAGAGACAGACATGTACGTTCCTCTTTCGGAAGGCAAAAAAATCACGACGGTATTTGTAGGCGGAGGCACGCCGAGCATCGTCGGAGGAAAGTTTTTGTCCGATTTGTTGCTTTATATAAAAACGCGTTTTAATCTTTCGGGTGACGTCGAAATAACGGTAGAAGCCAATCCCGACAGTTTTGACGAAGATTTTGCGACGCGACTCGCCGACGTCGGCGTAAACAGACTTTCTCTCGGACTGCAATCGGCAAACGATTTGTTGTTAAAAAAACTCGGCAGACCGCATGATTACGCGGATTTTTGCCGCGCGGCTAAAATTGCGTCAAAATATTTTAAAAACGTCAATTTTGACCTCATGATAGGCATAGAGGGACAAACGGATGAGGACGTAAAAAATACACTCGATTCCGTATTGGCGTTTTCTCCGACGCATTTGTCGGTTTACGCGCTCATTCTCGAAAGGGGAACGCCCCTCAACAGGCTGGTAGGTAGAGGAAAAGTAGTTTTGCCCGACTCGGACGCGACTGCGGATATGTATGACTTGGCAAAAAACCTTCTTGACGGCAACAACTACCGTCGTTACGAAGTCAGCAACTTTGCACGAGCGGGTTTCGAGTGCAGACACAATCTCAATTATTGGGACAGAGGCGAGTATATAGGGCTCGGCCTTGCAGCGCACGGATACCTCGACGGCGTCAGATACGCAAACGTAAAGCATCTGGACAATTACTTAAAAAAAATCTCGCTTGCTACCCGTCCCGTATCGTTTCAAAAAAAAATACAACAAAAAGAGGCATGTTTCGAGTATGTGATGCTCGGTTTGAGAAAGGCTGACGGATTTGACGTGGATGGTTTTAACAGCGACACGGGTGTCGACTTTTTTTCGACGTACGGGCAGACTGTAAAAAAGCTGTCGCAACAAAAACTATTGTGCGTAGAAAAAAATCGGGTGTATATTCCGTCGGAGCGTTTTTACGTCGCCAACACTATACTCGAGGAATTTATTTTGTAGTCAAAGGAGGGTAAAGATATGCGTTTGCAATCGAGATCGACGATAAATTACGTCGTCAAAAACTTTGTATTTTTATTGCCGTTTGTCGGCGTTCCCGCGATATTGCTTGCTTTTTTTCAGCCGCAGCAAGGTCCCGTGGATTTTTTTGCCGCGCTGTACGAGAGTACGTTCAACGGCGTTCCGATTGATTTTTCGGATTTTTACGGTTCGTTGTACGGGTATTTTTCTTTTGTCAACGCAGGCAAGGCGTTTTCGACGGATTTCAATATGATTTGGATATGGCTCGTAGTATTTGCGGTTACCGTTTTTTTCGTGTGTCTGACGACCTCTTTCGTCGAACGTCACATCAGATTCGGGACGCGAAAGTACCTGAGGGTATTGAGGAGTCTTAACGAAGTCGCGATGTACATCATGCCGTTTGTCGTGTTGTTGGTAGCGGCGTTTGAGATACTGATGCTTATCCTGTGCGGGCTTATCATGTTGTTGTCACAGATAGGAGGGATGGCGTTTTACGTCATAGCTGTTTTTTTGGCCGTTATTTTTTACGAAGGTTACTTCGTCGCCGCGGCATTGGTATTGCTTACTCCACCGTGTATGTTTTTTGACGGTTACAAATTTAATTCCGCGATAGGTTATTCGATACATCTGAGTACGCAACATCTCAAAGAAATGGTAAAAGATACTTTGTTGCCGTTGGTCGTGTCGCAGGTGTTGCTGTCCGTTTTAAAATACTTGGTCGGTTTGTCTCCTTCGGAAACCACGGCGTTCTTTTTGACAGTAGGACTTAAATTTTTGTTTTATCTGTGGTGGTTGGTATACCTGCCTTGCTTGTCTTGTTGTAAATATGCCAACTTTACCGAAATGAAACGCGCCGATTTAAAAATGAAAATATTCGGGTAGGAGGAAAAATCGATGCATTTTAAAAAGACGTTGAGCCTTGCTTTTAATACGTATTCGGTGCATATAAAATCCCTGTTGATTCAGCTTCTTGCGGTAGCCTTTGCGGCGGCGATAGTCGCGCTGTTTTTCGTCAACGCGGGCGGACGACTGGTGGAAAAAATCAAAGAAGAAAAAATAATAGAACAAGCTACCGAGATTGTAGAGGCGGTAGTGGACGGAAAGACGGCGGACGAAGACGATTTTGACGAAAAAATCGTCGGTTTTATGGACAGCGTCAAAGAAATCTTTACCGCGGTGCCAAACCTCGTTGAAAAAGCTCCCGTCGCAGTATGGTTGTTTATATTGCTCGTATACGCGATGTATTTCTTTTTCGGTTTGACTTTGTACAACAATATGTTCGTAATCAACAAATTTGCGTCTACCAACGTGCTCGGTTTTTATCTTTGGGCTTACGTTAAGGAGTTTAAAAACAACGTCAGGCTCAATTGGGCGGCGTCGCTCTTGTGCTGCTTGATGGACACGAGTATATTGATGACGATAGTCGGCGTATACGTCGTCGCTTTTTCGGGATGGGGAGTAGTCGGCGTGGTTGTGTCGGTGTTGCTCCTCGTGTTTTTAATGAGTCTTCGTCGTACCGTCCTTGCGTATTGGGTACCCGCGTTTGTTACGGAGGAATGCGGAATAAGCGATGCGTTTAAAAAGGGCGTGGGTATGATGCTTGACGATTTCGGAAAATTGCTGTTAAAAACCTTTATCGTCATATTCGTCGCCGTCGCTTTGTGCATATCGTCCATGCTGGTGTTTAGCGTAGTGTGGTCGGGGGTGGTAATAACGTTGATTTGCCTGCTCGCCGGTCACTATCTCACTTGCGCTTACGTCGTTGATTATTACGAACAGAGCGGCAAAACCTATTTTACAAAAAAAGTTGACCTTGCGGCACTGACGGGTGACGGCGAAAATACCTTAGAAGACTGACCGATTTTCGTACGGAGACGACAATGATAAATTTAAATCCTCAACAAAAAGAAGCGGCAAACGCATTGGAAGGTGCCGTAATGGTACTTGCCGGCGCAGGTAGCGGCAAGACGCGCGTTCTTACCGAGCGCATAGGCAATCTCGTCAACGGCGGCGTGCTTCCTTATCATATTTTAGCGATAACTTTTACCAACAAAGCGGCGGCGGAAATGAAAGAACGTCTTGCCGATACGTGTTCTACGCGTGGCATGACGGTTTGTACCATACACAGCATGTGCGCGAGGATACTGCGCGAAGACGCGGATAAATTCGGTTATTCTAAAAACTTTACTATATACGACGCTACCGATGTAAAACGCGTCGTTAAAAAACTTTTTAAACGTTTTTATCCGCACGAGGACAGTAAGGCGGCGGAAAAATACGCATCCGAAACTTTGACGGTCTTGTCGTCCGTCAAAAACGACGGTCTCTCTCCGTCGGACGGATTGGACGACGATCTTTTGTGCTTTTGCAGTGACGCAGAAGTAGTAAAAAAGTTGGTCGTCGAGTATCAAAAACAACTCAAACTCTCGGATTGCATGGATTTTGACGATTTGTTACTCAACGTATACGTACTTTTAAGGGATAACGGAGAGGTGCTCGACAAATATCGTCAACGTTATCGGTATATCAGCGTAGACGAGTTTCAGGATACCAATACCGTGCAATATAAAATTTTCAGATTGCTTGCCGGTGACGACGGCAATATTTTCGTCGTCGGCGACGATGACCAGTCCATATACGGTTGGCGCGGCGCAAACGCCGACAATATGCAAAAGTTTAAAAAAGATTACCCCTCCGCACGAGTGTTTTATCTCGAGCAAAATTACCGCAGTACGAAAAAAATCTTAGAGGTGGCAAACACCCTTATTAAAAAAAACGACGGGCGTTTTGACAAAACTCTTTGGACGGAAAACAACGACGGCGTCAGAGTAGAAAACTATTCCGCACGGGACGAGGCCGACGAAGCGAGGTTTTGCATTCAACAAGTCGCCGCTCTCTTAAGCAGGGGGTACAGGTACGGAGATTTTGCGATACTCATGCGCGTAAACGCGTTGTCTCGGTCTTTTGAGCAAGAATGTATGAGTTACGGTATACCGTTTAAAGTATTCGGCGGCTTTAAATTTTTTGAAAGAAAGGAGATTAAAGACGTTACGGCGTACCTTCGTCTTATAGTCAATCCGAGTGACGACGAGGCTTTTTTGCGGGCGATAGGCACGCGCAAGGGTATAGGCGACGCAACCCTCGGTAAACTTTCGTCCTACGCCGCCGAAAAAGGCATTTCGTTGCTCGCGAGTCTGTCGACCATTGAGTCCGACGGAGTTTTTAATAAAGGTACGGGAGAAAAACTGCGCGCTTTCGGCAACGATATCCGCAACCTGCGGAATACCTCTTTGACGGAAACGGTAGGACAGACGGTTAACGCGGCGATAGCATTGAGCGGTCTGACGGCGGAGAGCAGAACCGACGAGGATCGTTCTCGCATAGAAAACTTAAACGAGTTGACGTTGTCCGCGTCCGAGTTTGCTACGGACAATCCCGACGCCGACCTTACCGATTATCTTGAAAGTATAAGTTTAAAGAGCGATATCGACGAGATGAACGCCGACGATTATTTATCCATTGCCACCATTCATGCGGCAAAGGGACTTGAATGGAACGTGGTTTTTGTCGTCGGTATGGATGACGGAGTTTTTCCCGGAAACAGAG
This sequence comes from uncultured Subdoligranulum sp., assembly GCA_964612455.1. Lineage (GTDB taxonomy): Bacteria > Bacillota > Clostridia > Christensenellales > CAG-314 > SFEB01. The sequence continues at coordinate 16,829 of CAZTCB010000004.1, forward strand.
CGATGGCAGACTTAAATCAAATGAAGGAAGAACGCCGTCTGGCTTACGTTGCCGTCACTCGCGCGAGAGAAAGGCTTTTTGTCACCCGCGCGCAGAGGAGATTTTTGTACGGCGAATGGAAGTATATGGTAGCGAGTCGATTTTTTAAGGACGTCGTCGGCGAGCCTCAGCGCGAACAACGTTATGACGCCGACGGAGTACCTAAGTTTGACGTCATGCCTTTATCCTCGGCGGTAAAGACAAATTCTACCATGACCTACAACGAATCGAGTTTCGGAGTTACGCAAAGGGTTTCGCAAACCGCAAAACCGATTTCGCCTTCTGCACAGTCATTAAAGGCCGGGCAAAAAGTTTTTCACAAACTCTACGGCGAGGGCATGGTACTCAACGTAAACAACGGCAACGCAGACGTTTTGTTTGTTTCCGTCGGCAAAAAAACGCTCAATCTTAGATTTGCGCCGTTGCAACCGATTGATTAAAGGAAAGAAAAATGAAAGACGAACGACTTTTTGACATGCGAGTACTCGTGGACAAACTCAACGCATGGGCGAAAGAGTATTATACTTTAGATTCTCCTACCGTTTCGGATGAAACTTACGACGCGGCGTACGATCGCCTGCTTTTGCTCGAAAAACAAACGGGAGTGATATTGCCCGACAGTCCGACGCATAGGGTTGGCGGTCAGATACTCGATAAATTTCAGGAGCACAGACACCTTACCCGTCTGTATAGCCTCGACAAGGCTCAGAGTTTCGGCGAGTTAAAGAGTTGGTATGACAAAATAGTTAAAGACGCTCCGTCCGCGGAGTTTACCGTCGAATTAAAGTACGACGGATTGACGTTAAATCTGACTTACGACGGGGGAAAACTGCAGACAGGTGCGACGCGCGGCAAAGGAGTAGTCGGCGAAAACGTAACGGCTCAGGCAAAAACGATAAAATCCGCTCCGTTGTCGATAGGTTTCGATAAACTCATAGAGATACAGGGCGAGGCTATAATGCACCTTTCGGCATTAAAAAAATACAACGACCTACACGCTGACGATACTATCAAAAACGCCCGAAACGGAGCGGCAGGCGCAATAAGAAATCTCGATCCGTCGGTGACTGCGAGTCGCAATCTCGACGTCGTTTGTTATTCCGTTGGTTACGACGGCGGTAGCGGTGTGCGGTCGCAGGAAAGTCTGGTGCGCTTTTTGCGCGACAACGGTTTTCGTACGAGCGATTATTTTAAAAAGGTCAAGACCTTTGAAGAAATAAAGAATTGTATCGAAGAGATAGGCGCGTCCCGCGAAAAACTCGATTTTTTGATTGACGGCGCGGTAGTAAAGGTCAATGATTTTTCGATAAGAGAAAATCTCGGTTTTACCGACAAGTTTCCGCGTTGGGCGATAGCGTTTAAGTTTAAGGCGGAAGAAGTAGTGACTACGTTAAAGTCCGTCGAGTGGCAGGTCGGTCGTACGGGTAAACTCACTCCGCTCGGTCATCTCGAACCGATAGAACTGTGCGGCGCCACTATTTCGCGCGCGACGCTAAACAATTACGACGACGTATTGAGAAAAAACCTCAGCGTCAACAGCCTCGTGTTCGTTCGCCGCAGCAACGACGTTATCCCGGAGGTACTCGGGCTTGCCGAAACTACCGAAAAAAGTCAACCTATTTTACCGCCCGACGTTTGTCCGGTGTGCGGTACGCTTCTCGTGACTAAAGGCGCCAACTTGTTTTGCCCCAATACTTACGGGTGCGAAAAACAAATAGAAGCGCGATTAACTCATTTTTGCTCTAAAAACGCTTTCGACATAGAGGGAGTCAGTAAAAAAACGATATTGCAACTCATGCAAATCGGCGTTTCGTCTCCGATAGATTTGTACTCCTTGACGAAAGAAAGGTTACTTTCTCTTGACGGGTTTAAGGATAAAAAAGCTCAAAATTTTATCAACGCAATCGAAAAAAGCAAATCGGTGCGGTTGTCGTCCTTTATTTACGGGCTCGGTATAGAAAACGTCGGCATCGTTACGGCGAGAGAGTTTGCGCGCGTGTTTAACAGCGTCGACGATTTGTCCGCCGCCCCGCAGGAACGCTTGATTGAGATAGACGACGTCGGCGAGGTGGTTGCGCAAAGCGTGATTGACTTTTTTGACGGAGAATACGGCAAAGCTTTGGTTGGCGGATTGAAATCAATCGGTATAAATCCGCGGTTTGTTTCCGAAAAAACCGACGGCGTTTTTAGCGGAAAAAAGATTGTGCTCACCGGTAGCCTGACGTCGTATACCCGTAGTGCCGCCGCTTTAGAAATAGAAAAACGCGGAGGTACCGTCGCTACGTCGGTGACCAACGACGTCAATCTCGTAATAGCGGGTAGCGATGCCGGTAGCAAACTGACCAAGGCGGTAGAAAAGGGCATAGAGATATGGGACGAATCCGCCTTTGTCGATGCATTAAAAAATTAAAAACAGAAAAAACGCTTTGATTATGGCAAACGTTGTGCTATAATAATTAGTCGATAACAAGCAAAAGAGAGACCTTTGGGGAAAAACATACATGGATATCGAAAGTACGTCATTGACGCGGATTTCACGCGCTATCTCAGAGAAAAAAATTTCGGCGGTTGAGCTAAATCGCCGTTGTTTCGATATTTTTAAAGCTACGAGACGTCTTAATGCGTTTACCGAGGCGGACGAAGAGTACGTTATGGCTCAGGCAGCCGCCGTGGATAAAAAAATCGCGTCAGGCGAACGAGTAGGTGCACTTGCCGGTATACCTATAGGGGTAAAAGACAATATGACTACCGAGCATTACGCTACTACTTGCGCGAGTCTTTGTTTTAAAGGCAAAGAGTTTCTCCCTAAGACCGATTGCGGCGTAGTGAAAAAACTTCGCGATGCGGACGCCGTCATTTTCGGTAAAACCAACATGGACGAATTTGCAATGGGTTATACGGGTACCAATTCCGTCTACGGAGAGGTTTTAAACCCGTTTGCCGAGGCTTACAGCGCAGGCGGCAGCAGTAGCGGTAGTGCCGCGGCGGTGGCGGCGGGATGCGTTTTCGGCGCTCTCGGCAGCGATACCGGCGGCAGTATTCGCCAGCCGGCGGCAAATTGCGGCGTGGTCGGGCTAAAACCCACGTTTGGTGCCGTTTCGCGAGAGGGAGTGTTTCCGCTTAGCGATTCACTCGATCATGTCGGTTGTCTGACTACTACGACGCAAGACTGTGCGAAACTTTTTGGCGTGATAAAAAACGTACCCGCAAATTTCGACGACGCGTTTTTGCCGTCAAGCCGTAGATTGAAGGTGGCTTATCTTGCCGATTTCGGCAACGCTTTCGTCGACGACGACGTTTTGACGGCTTATTTCAAATCGGTGGAGAGTTTAAAGCGTCTCGGTTACGCCGTGGAGGGTATCGATTTTGATTTAAACAAACGCATAGCCGACACGTACCGCGTACTTTGTTGTACCGAAGGCGTGCTGAGTTTTAAGCGATTTAACGCAAAGTTTCCCGACGCCATAGATTTTTCAAAATGCATGCGAGAGGTCGTGAGCCGCGTAAATTTCGGCAAAAAGATACTTGCGGACGATCCCTCGGCAATAACCCGCGCAAACATGGTCAGGGAAGAAACGAAAGTAAAAATCGCCAACGTTTTGTCGTCGTACGACGTCATAGTCAGTCCGACGACATTGTTGCGGGCGGCAAGACGCGATGAAGAAATCCCTGCGGAAAAAGGTTTTACGTCCGATTTGTTTTCCATCGTTTGCAACCTGACGGGGATACCCGCTATAAGCGTACCGATGGGTAAGGATTTAAACGGAGTGCCTATGGGGTTTCAGGTTATGTCGGCTGCCGACAGAGAAATCGATTTGTTTAAGGTCGCTTACGACTTTGAGCAGGTAGTTAAATAAAACATAAATATCGGTAAAAAGAGGAAAAGATAATGAAAAGTATGACGGGTTACGGCAAAGGTACGGCAAATTGTTTAGGGCGTACGCTTACCGTGGAGTTAAAGAGCGTCAATCACCGATATCTCGATATCGCTTTCAGGCTTCCGCGCGCTTTTTTAGCTTACGAAGATCAATTCAGACAGTTGCTTTCGGTAGGATTGAGCCGCGGACATGTTGACGTCTACGTCAATTACGAGGATTGTTCGGACAGACCTAAAAAGCTGCATGTAGACATAGGGCTTGCGTCGAGTCTCGTCGAGACGTCAAAACGCTTGCAGGAGCAGTTTGATATAAAAAACGATTTCAACGTCAACAGTTTGCTCAAGAGTCAGGACGTGCTCACCGTATTGCACGAAGACGACGATCCCGAAATAGTAAAAAAACTTATATCCGACAGCGTTTCGGCAGCAGTCGCCGATCTCAACTTGATGCGTGAGATAGAAGGCAACAAACTTGCCGTTACGTTAAACGGTTTCGTAGACAGTATAGAAAAAACGGTAGACGATATTTCGGCTTTTGCTCCGAGCGTCGTTGAAGATTATCGCGAAAAACTCAGAGCGCGTATTGCCGAAGCTCTTGCGGACGTCGCAATTGACGAAAGTAAACTTGCAAATGAAGTTTGCTTTTTCGCCGACAAAAGCAATATCGATGAGGAATTGGCACGTTTGAGGAGTCATATAGCTCAAATCAGACGGATTTTGGCGGAAAAAGAACCCGTCGGTCGCAAGCTCGATTTTTTGGTACAGGAGTTTAACCGAGAGGCAAACACGATTTGCAGCAAGTCCAACAACGTCTCGCTCACCAATCTCGCTTTGTCGCTAAAAAACGATATAGAAAAAGTCAGAGAACAGATTCAAAACGTGGAATAGGTGCAAAATGAATAAGGGAAGGTTATTTGTGGTCAGCGGTCCGAGCGGCGTTGGCAAAGGGACTATAGTAGAAAAACTGATGCCGCTTTGTCCAAACATGGCGTTGTCCGTTTCGGCGACCACTCGCCAACCGAGAGTAGGCGAAAAAGACGGAGTGCACTATTATTTTTTGACGCGAGAGCAGTTTGACGAAACGGTAAAAACCGACGGTTTTTTGGAGTATGACGATCATTTTAAAAATTGTTACGGCACTCCGAAAAAATTTGTTTTCGATTGCCTTAACGAAGGTAAAGACGTGTTGCTCGAGATAGACGTACACGGAGCTTTGAGAGTAAAGGATAATTATCCTATGGCGGTTTTGATATTTATTCTCCCGCCGAGTATAGACGAATTGCGTCATCGCCTGATTTGTCGCAACACTGAGGCTCCCGAAAAAATAGAAGAGCGTATAGCTCGTCTCGAGGAGGAAGTTTCGCTCAAAGACCGATACGATTTTACGGTTGTCAACGATGACTTAAATGCGGCGGTCGACGCCGTTTTAAAGATAATAAAAGACGAAAATAAAGAATAAAGGAGAATTATTATGGCAAAATATGCAACCGACGACTTGGCTAAAAAAGTGGGTAACAAGTATTTATTGGCATGCGCTGTTTCAAAACGTGCTAAAACTCTCAATATAATGCAAGAAAAAGACGAACTTGCAAGCAATATCAGGACAATCAACTACGCCGCGGCAGAGTTGATGGAAGACAAAGTCAGGATTGTAAACGAATAATGTTAAAAAACAAAACCGTTGTCGTGGGAGTATGCGGAGGGATTGCCGCGTATAAAACATGCGAATTGGTCAGCAGATTAAAAAAGAACGGCGCCGACGTTCACGTCGTCATGACCGACAATGCAACACGTTTCGTTTCGCCGTTGACTTTTGAAACGTTGTCCGCCAATCTCGTGTCGGTGGACACTTTTGCGCCCAAACGCGAGTGGGAGATAGAACATGTATCTCTTGCAAAACGCGCGGATTTGTTCGTTATCGCTCCCGCTACGGCAAACTTTATAGGCAAATACGCCAACGGTATCGCCGACGACATGTTGACTACTACCGTTATGGCAACGCACGCTCCCGTGTTGCTTGCCCCCGCAATGAACACGGGGATGCTCGAAAGTGACTCCTGCAAACAAAACTTAAAAACTCTAAGCGAAAGGGGCGTGCTGACGATAGACGGCGACAGCGGTCTTTTGGCTTGCGGCGACGTAGGTAAAGGGCGCATGGCTGAGCCGTGCGATATTTTTGAACGGGTAAAAGACATTTTGCTCCCCGCTCGGGATTTGTCGGGTAAAAAAATCGTCGTTACTGCCGGTGCTACGATAGAAAAAATAGATCCGGCTCGATTTATAACCAATTTCAGCAGCGGCAAAATGGGATGCGCCATTGCGTTAAACGCGCGTGACCGCGGTGCGGAAGTAGTGCTAATACTCGGCAGGCATACGTCTGTCGTGCCGGACGGGGTTAAAGTAGTCAACGTTGACACGACCGATAAAATGTACGACGCCGTCATGGCTGAGTTGCCCACGGCTTTTGCCGTGATAAAGGCAGGTGCGCCGTGCGATTACTCTCCAGAACGGTTTTCGGACGTCAAATTAAAGTCCGATACTTTGACCGTCACGTTTAAAAAGAACCCCGACATAGCGGCAGAGGTAGGCAAGAAAAAAGGCGATACGGTTCTCGTTGCGTTTTCAGCCGAAACCAACGACCTCGTAAAAAACGCAACCTCTAAACTTTTGGCGAAAAACGCCGATTTTATAGTCGCCAACGACGTGACCAGAGAAGGTGCGGGTTTTGACGTGGACACCAATATCGTCACGATAATAGATCGTAAATCCGTTACGGAGTATCCGAGACAGACTAAAGCTCGCGTTGCCGAAATTATCATTGACAAAATATTGTCCCTGCGTTCCGAAAAATGATATATCAGGTCATCGTAGACATTTCAAATAGTCAGGTTGACAGGGTTTTTGACTACACGGGTGAAGGGATAGCCGTCGGTAGCCGCGTTTGCGTGCCGTTTGGCAACCGTCTCGTAGAGGGGTTTGTCGTCGGGCAAAAAGAAAATACCGACGTCCCGGTAGGTAAACTCAAGCGCATAGAAAAACCGCTCGATGACTTTGTGGCTTTGTCGGGACAGGTTCTTGACCTTTGTTCGTTTGTATGTAAAAAATATCATTTGAGGCTCGTAGATGCTTTGCGGCTTGCCATACCGAGCGAAATGCGAGCGAATCGTATAACTCCGCTCGTCAAGCGTCGTGCACGACTTGCGGACTCGCTGACGACCGAGGAAGTTTTAAATAAAATCAGACCAAACGCTGTAATGCAGAGGGCGTTGGTCGAGTATCTGTCGAAAGAGGGCGATACGTCGACCGAAATCCTCTCTAAACGTTTCGGATACGCCGCGTTAAAAGGATTGCAGACTAAAGGCGTGGTTGAAATATACGACGTTACCGTCATGCGAAAACCTTACAAGGCGGTTTCGGACGGCGGTGAAACCCATGTTCTTACCGACGAACAGTCGGTCGCGGTCAATACGATACTTGCACCCGTCCCGTCTCGTTACTTATTATGGGGGGTGACGGGTAGCGGTAAAACCGAAGTATACATGTCGGTTATAAAAAAAGTAGTCGAGAGCGGAAAAACGGCGATAATGCTCGTTCCCGAGATATCTCTCACGCCAAACGTTCTCAGACTATTCAGAGGACGGTTCGGTAACTCGGTTGCCATATTACATAGCGGACTTTCCGCGGGGGAGCGATATGACGAATGGTTGCGCCTTAAAAGGGGCGAAGCGAAAATCGCAGTAGGCGCCCGAAGCGCGGTGTTTGCGCCGTTGGACGATATCGGCGTAATCATTATAGACGAGGAGCACGACTCGAGTTACCAAAGCGACAACAACCCGCGTTACGATACGCGTATCGTTGCCGAGTATCGTTGTCGGCAAAACGCTTGCAGCCTCGTGCTCGGTAGCGCAACGCCGTCATTGGAGAGTTTTTACAAATCCCAAAATAAAGAATATTCGCTGTTGACTCTGTCTCAGCGTATAAATAAGATGCCTTTGCCCGATGTTTCGATAGTCGATATGACGGAAGAAACGCGTGCGGGCAACAACGATATTTTTAGCCGCGAACTCGTAGACGAGCTGACGCGGGTTATTGCCGAAGGCAATCAGGCAATATTGTTTTTAAACAGACGCGGTTATAGCAGTTTCGTCATGTGCAACAAATGCGGATATGTTGCCAAGTGTCCCGATTGCGACGTGAGTTTGACCTATCACAAAGAGGACAACCTTTTAAAATGTCATTATTGCGGGCGACAATTTCGCGTTTTTGACAATTGCCCCAAATGCAAGAGTCCGTATATAAGGCAGGGCAGAGTGGGAGATCAGCAGGTTGAGGCTCGGTTAAAACAGCTCTTTCCCGACGTCAGGGTGTTGCGTATGGACGCGGACACTACTCGTACCAAAGACGGACTTTTAAAGATACTCGACGCGTTCGGCAAGAGGGAGGCGCAGATACTCGTCGGCACCCAAATGCTCGCAAAAGGACACGATTTTCCTTACGTCACGCTGGTCGGCATATTAAACGGCGACCAAAGTTTGCACTTTGACAACTATCTTGCCGCCGAAAAAACTTTTCAGTTACTTACTCAGGTGGCAGGACGCAGCGGCAGAGACAAGAGGCAGGGCAAAGTGATACTCCAAACCTTTACTCCGAAACATTATTGTCTGCAGTACGCTTCACGTCAGGATTATCTCGGCTTTTACAAGAGGGAAATCAATTTGAGGGAAGCGGCGGAGTTTCCGCCGTTTTCGGTGGTTGCCCGCATTATGTATACGGGAGAAGACAGTCGGAAGTGCATAGACTTGCTCAACCGACATTATTCCGAAGTAGAAAAATTGCAGGTCGCTTTTCCGAATAGTTTTTTGTTTTTACAAAAGATGCGTTGTCCGTTGCGTAGATTGCAGGGCAAACACAGATTTGAAATATTGATGCGTCTTTCAAACGCTTGCGCCGAAAGCGTTTTGGAAAAAATATACGATTTGGTAGATAAATACACGGAGGATAAGGTTTTGGTATTTACGGAAGTCAATCCCCAAAACCTGACTTGATTATGGCAGTAAGAAAAATAATTAAACTCGGAGAGGAGGGCAGCGAAGCTCTCCGCAAAGTATGCAAACCCGTAGACAAGTTTGACGACAGATTGGCTACGCTCATAGACGACATGAAAGAAACGTTGGCGCAGGCAGACGGATTAGGGCTTGCGGCGCCTCAGGTAGGAGTGTTAAAACGCGTAGTTATCGTCAAGTACGAAGAATACGAGTACGAAGTGGTAAATCCGATTATTTTGGAGACGAGCGGCGACGATATAGACGACGAAGGCTGTTTGTCGGTAAAAAATCAACGCGGTCTGGTCGAAAGACCAAGTCACGTCAAGGTGGAGTTTTTAAATAGACGCGGCGAAAAGCAAATTGTCGAAGCCGACGGCTACTTTGCCCGCGTTTTCTTTCACGAAATCGACCATCTTGACGGAGTCGTATTTACCGATATAGCGATAAGAGACCGCCACGGTAAAATAATGACTTACGACGATATACAGACTATCGAAAACAACATCAAGGCCGAAGAAGCCAAAGAAAACCAAACGGCAAAAAGACAGAAAAATTCTGTCGGCAAGAAAAAAACTAAGAGCAAAAATCAAACAAAGTAAAATTAAAACATGAAAATCGTTTTTTTAGGTTCACCTCTGTTTTCAGTCAACGTATTGAAACAAATACTCGCCGACCGAAACCACGTCGTTTCGGCAATCGTTTGTCAACCCGATAAAAAAGGCAATCGAAACAAAATCGTTTCATGCGACATGAAAAAATTTGCCCTTGCCAACGGTATTTGCGTCTTTGACTGGGATAACGTCAACGAGCATGTCGACGAATTGAAAAAAATCGGCGCAGACGCGCTTGTTACCGCCGCTTACGGGCAAATGCTGTCGCAGCAAGTGTTGGACGTCGCCAAGTACGGCGTAATCAACGTGCATGGCAGTTTGCTGCCAAAACTCAGGGGTGCGTCGCCGGTTCAGCGCGCGATAATGCAGGAGTGGAGCGAAACGGGCGTTACCATAGTCAAGAGCGTTTTAAAAATGGATGCCGGTCCGTATTACGCTCAGGAAAAAATCGAAATTTTGCCAACCGATACCGCCGACGTCGTTTTTGAAAAAATGGCGATTGTCGGAGGTCGGCTGTTGGCGAAAACTTTGACCGACTTGCAAGACGGAAATGCGGTTTTGACGGAGCAGGATGCCGCTCAGGTCACTTTTTGCAAAAAAATCAAGGCGGAAGAAGAAAAAATCGATTGGTCTCGTCCTGCGTCGGCGGTGGGCGCCATCATTCGCGGACTATCGAGCAATCCTGCGGCATATACGTATTTCGGTGGCAAACGCTTTAAGATATTTAACTGTTTCGAGGCGGACGGGGTAGCGTTTACCAAGAGTGCGGGTGAAATCGTTTACGAGAAAAAACGCTTGCTCGTTGCTTGCGGCGACGGTAATTTTTTATCTTTGACGGACGTACAGGCGGCTGACGGCAAAAGAATGAAAACGACGGATTTTTTAAACGGACTTAAAGTGCGTCCGAGTGCTTTCGACGACGGAGACGTAGAGCCATGAGTACGCGTTCCGCAATCATGACGGCATGCGATTGTCTCGACTCGATTTTTAAAAACGGCGCGTTTTCAAACGTTTCGCTCAACGCTTTTTTAAAAGAAACTCTTGCCGACGACAAACCGTTGGTCACAAAAATCGTATACGGAGTTCTTGACAACTACGTACTCGTCGATTACTATATAAATCAATTTGCGCCAAAAGTACCTTCCGCCGTGTCTACGATATTAAGGGCGGGTACTTTTTGTATAACGGAGCTAAATCTTCCGTCCGCGATAGCCGTAAACGACTGCGTGGAGATTCTTAAAAAACGAGGGAAAAAGGGCTTGTGCGGTTTCGTTAACGCCGTTTTACGCAACGTTTCAAAGGCTCATGCTACCGATTCGTTCGTCATGCCTCGCGACGAGTTGCAAGCACTGAGCGTAAAAAACTCGATACCCGTATGGGCTCTAAAGAAATTGAGCGATGCTTACGGCATTGACGCTGCGGCGTCTTTTGCCGGGTACGTTAACCGACCGAGTACAAATCTACGAGTAAATACGGCTGTAAATTCTATTGAAAAAATAAAAACCGTACTTTTGAATGAGGGATTGAAGTACGAGGATACGGTTTTGCCCGACGCATTGCGCGTTTACGGCGACGTTACCTCGGTGACGGGAAAAAACGCTTGCGTTGCCATGAGTCTGGCAGCTATGTTGGCGGCGCGTGCCGTGGGAGCAAGTGACGGCGAGAAGGTTCTCGATTGTTGCGCCGCGCCGGGCGGAAAAAGCGTATATATGGCAAATCTCAGCCCGAACGCAGATATAACGGCATGCGATATCTATCCCCACAAATTAAAACTTATCGAGGGTTACGCGCGAAAAATGCATGCCGACAACGTAAAGGTGGCGCTCAACGACGCGACCGTCTTCAATCCGTCCTTTAAAGAAAAGTTTGACAGAGTTTTGCTGGACGCTCCGTGCAGCGGGTACGGGATAGTGTTTTCACGTCCCGACGTAAAGGTTTTTCGTAAAGAATCCGACGTCGCTCAACTCGTAGCCGTTCAGCGTAACATGTTGAGTGTGGCTAAAAATTACGTAAAAAAAGGCGGTACGCTCGTGTACTCTACCTGTACCGTATTTTACGAGGAAAACGCCGAAAACGTAGAGTGGTTTTTAGCAAACAATCCTAATTTCAGCCTCAGCGACACCGAGTTGCCCGTACGGTCGGCGTTTGGCGAACAACTCGGTTTACAGTTGATGCCGTACGTTCATGATACGGACGGGTTTTTTATAGCAAAGTTTAAAAAAGAAATATGATTTTATTGGACTATTCACAAAGCGAGCTTATAGATTTTTTTCATGAGCAAGCACCGTACAAGGTCAAGCAGCTTTACAAGTGGTTAAACAAAGGCGTTGATTTTGACGGTATGACGGACGTTGCCAAATCATGGCGCGAAAAACTCGCTAAAGAGCACGTTGCTTGTCCCGTTGAGATTTTTCGCACTTTCGAGAGCAAGGACGGAACGAAAAAGTTTTTATATCGCCTTACCGATGGCAACCTCGTCGAAGGCGTTCTCATGAGTTATCACCACGGCAATACACTTTGCGTGTCTACGCAGGTCGGTTGTCGCATGGGGTGCGGTTTTTGCGCGAGTACGATAGACGGGCTGGTTCGCAATCTTACCGCGGGAGAAATTCTCGGACAGGTAGTTGCCGTCAACGCATTGCTCGGAGGAGACGCTTTAAATCGTCAGGTTACCAATATAGTTTTAATGGGTAGCGGAGAACCGTTGGATAACTTTGACAACACGCTCAGGTTTTTGGACCTCGTTTCAAGCAAAGAGGGGTTAAACGTTTCTCAACGCAATATCAGTTTATCGACCTGTGGTCTCGCGCCAAAAATGATAGAACTTGCAGACAGGGGCTATTCCGTCAATCTCACGCTGTCCTTGCACTCTCCGCGTCAGGAAAAAAGGCGAAAACTTATGCCCGTATCCAACGCGTATCCGTTAACGGAGGCGATAGAGGCTTGCAAGTATTACTTTTTAAAGACGGGGCGCAGAGTGATTTTAGAATACGTATTGGTCAAGGGCGAAAACGATTCGGAAGAAGACGCTCGTCTTTTGTCCGTGCTTACGAGAGGATTTTCGGCGCATGTCAATCTGATACGTTTAAATCCCGTCAAAGAGCGAAAACTTTTGCCGTCGGACGAAGACGCCGTCAAAGAGTTTTTGGCAAAACTCACGCGTCTCGGTGTTTCAGCCACTATACGCAGACAGATGGGAGTGGATATCGACGGAGCATGCGGACAGTTGCGTCGTCGCGTTTTAAAAGATGGAAAAGCTTAAAGGCAAGGTGGTCAAAGGCGTAGGCGGCAGATATACTGTTTTTGCCGAAGAAAAAAAGTATACGTGTTTTGCTCAAAAAAAAATCAAGTATTTTTATGACGAAGTAACCGTCGGCGACGACGTGTTGTTTTTAAGGCAAGGTAAAGATTTTGTTTTGACCGATATTTTACCGCGAAAAAACAAACTGTCTCGTCCTGCGGTCGCCAACGTTGACGGCGTTTTTGTCGTAGTCGCGCCGATACCTCGTCCCGATTTCGGATTGATAGATAAAATAACTGTAAATTGCAACAAACAGTCCGTACCCGTGACGGTCGTGATAAACAAATCGGATATTGCCGACGACTTTTTCGTCAAAGACATGTCTTGCCAGTATTCTGCCGAAACGGAGTCGATTATAGTCGTCAGTAGTCGCACGGGTGAAGGTATTTGCCGACTTAAATCCGCCATAGCGGGAAAAACGGTTTGTATGGCGGGGCAATCCGCTGTCGGTAAAACAAGCATACTAAACGCGCTCGTGCCCGAGCTTAACCTTCCTATCGGTGAGTTGTCAGCCAAAACCGACAGAGGAAGGCATACCACCAGACACAACCAGATTTATGCGTTGGACAACGGCGGTTACCTTGCAGATACTGCCGGTTTCAGTCTTTTGGACGTTTCGGATATAAAGTCGTCTGAGCTCGGTTTGTATTTTTCGGAGATTTTTGAAACTTCGACGTCGTGTCGTTTCGACATGTGTACGCATACGGCGGAACCGAACTGTGCGGTCAAAGAGAGAGCGCTTTTAGATGACGTATTTAATAAAAAATATCAACGGTACCTTGCTTTGTTTAAAGAGATTAAAGAAAAAGAGGAAAACCGATTTAACTAAAGGAGAATATTATGAAAAAAACCATTGTTGCCCCCAGTATTTTATCTGCCGATTTCGCCGCCATGGGAGAAGCGGTAAAACAACTCGGCGTCGACGGAGCGGACTGGATACATGTCGACGTAATGGACGGTGTTTTCGTGCCAAATATCAGTTTTGGTCAAAAAATGGTAAAGGATATCAGACCTTTGACGGCATTGCCCTTGGACGTGCACTTGATGATAGTCAATCCCGAAAGATATATCGAACAATTTGCCGACAGGGGGGCTGATTTTATCACTATTCATATCGAATCCACCGACAACGTCCCGCAGGCTCTCTCGGCAATAAAAAAATGCGGTAAAAAAGTCGGTCTGTCTATCAAGCCGGCTACACCGGTGAGCGCGCTTGCTCCGTATATCGACGATATCGACCTCATACTCGTGATGTCGGTTGAGCCGGGGTTTGGCGGACAAAAGTTTAATCCCGTTGCGATAGAAAAAATAAAAGAGTGCAAACAACTCGTAGGCAACAGGGATATACTTATCGAGGTGGACGGCGGTATAACGGAAGAAAACGTTGCCGACGTTCGTGCCGCAGGCGCAGATGCGGTCGTTGCGGGTAGTACGGTTTTTTCTGCTCGGGATAAAGCCGCGACGATTAAACGTTTGCAAGGCTGACGAGTAATTAACTTAATTTTTCGCCTATGCATAGTATAAAGCGGAGGTGTGTATGAAAATAGTCTGTTACAAGGTTCCGCGTGCGGTGTCCGTATTTTTTAAATTGTTTTTTTTCAAAAAGGTCATCAGATAAAGCCAAATCATGGTCAAAATCGCCCGAAAGGGCGATTTTTTTATTTTTAAAACAGTCGTCCCAAAAAAATAAAAAGTAAAACATATTTCAAAAATAGGCTTGCTTAATGCCGAAGAAAAAGTTATAATAAAAAAGAAATATAGGAGGTCGGTATGAACGAAACTATTTTAACCTTAACGACTCGCAAGAGTAGCAGGCTTTATAAAAACGAGCATATCACGAAAGAAGAAATGCAGCAAATCGTCGTCGCAGGGTTATCTGCGCCGAGCGGACGTAATCTGCAGACGCCGCGTCTGGTGGTCGTTACCGATGAAAAAACGGTGGGAGAACTGTCCCGACTCAATGCTGCCGTTGCAGGATTTGACAGCGATCCGTTTTACGGAGCACGGGACGTAATAGTCGTGCTTGCCAAAAAAGAATGTACGTATATTTATGACGGTAGTCTTGCTATGGGCAACTTGCTCAACGCCGCATGGTCGTTGGGCGTTGATTGTCGTTGGATTCATCGCGCTAAAGAGGTCTTTGAGTCGGACGAGGGCAAGCGACTGCTTAACGATTGGGGAGTTAAAGACGACGTAGAGGGGATTGGTTTTTGTATTCTCGGTCATGCCGCCGACGATAAGGAAAAGACGCAAATTCAACCCGGTCGTGTTTTTTACGTCGATTAAGACAAAGGAGCGGATACATGAAAAATTCTTTAGCATTAGAAAAACACTTTGAATGGAAAGGCAAAGTAGAGACTAAGGTAAAAGTCCCTGTCGATACGTTGGAGCAACTCGCCGTCGCATATACTCCCGGAGTCGCGGACGCTTGTATGGCGATAAAAGAACAACCGGAACTCAGTTTTGAATTGACGGGACGCGCCAACGCCGTTGCCGTTATTACCGACGGCACGGCGATACTCGGTCTCGGCAATATCGGTCCGGAGGCGGGCATGCCTGTCATGGAAGGTAAATGCGCTTTGTTTAAACGTTTCGGCAACGTGGACGCGGTTCCGCTTTGTCTGCGTACTACCGATACGGAGGAAATAATAAAAACAATCAAGTACCTCGAAGGCAGTTTCGGCGGCATCAACCTCGAAGATATCGCCGCTCCGCGTTGTTTTGAAATAGAGACGCGACTGAAAAAAGAACTTTCGATACCTGTTTTTCACGATGATCAGCATGGTACGGCTATCGTTGTCGGGGCGGCTCTTATTAATGCGCTAAAAGTGGTAAAAAAGGACATCGGCGACGTGAAAGTGGTAGTTAACGGCGCGGGTGCGGCAGGTACGGCGATATCCAAGTACCTTATCTATATGGGTGTAAACGACCTCGTGGTTTGCGACAGGTTTGGTATAATAAACCAAGACGACGACACTTTGACGCCGGCTCATGCCGAGCTTGCCGGGTTGACTAACAAATACGGAAAAAAAGGTTCTCTTGCCGACGCTTTGGTAGGTGCCGACGTATTTATAGGAGTATCCGTCGGCAACGTCGTGACAACTGAAATGGTGTCAAAGATGGCGAAAAACGCAATAGTCTTTGCGATGGCAAATCCGATTCCTGAAATATCGCCGGAGGATGCAAAAAAAGGCGGTGCCGCGATTGTCGGCACAGGGAGCAGTAAATATCCCAACCAGATAAACAACGCCTTGGTTTTTCCGGGGATATTCAGAGGCGCACTTGACGCGAGAGCAAGCGACGTGAACATGCAGATGATGGTTGCCGCAAGCCGCGGCATTGCTTCTGCAATATCGGATGCGGAGCTTTCCGTTGAAAACATTTTGCCGAAAGCGGTTGACGAAAGAGCACACAAAGCGGTTGCCGTGGCGGTAGCGAAAGCTGCGCGAGACAGCGGAGTTGCTCGGATTGATACTTAGTATAAAGCGTTAAAAACTATTTTGCGATTAAACACCGTTTGCGGAAAAAAAGCCGCAAACGGTGTTTTGTCAATAAGTAAGCCTTAAACGGTCGAGTATGGTTCGATGTTCCTTGCCTGTCGATATGAGATATATTCTCGTTGTGTCGATATTTGAGTGACCGAGCACGTCGGACAATCTTATCAAATCGTGACATTGTTCGTAAAACGTTTTTGCAAACAGATGTCTGAGGTTGTGGGGATAGACTTTTGTTTCTTCTATCCCGGCAAATTTGCTTGCTTTTTTCAACTCCCGCCACACGTGTCGGCGGTCCATAGGATTTTGTTCCCGAGTAATGAAAATATAGCCGTGCGTTATTTTGTTATCTTTGGCATATTCGAGCAATTGTTTGGACAGCGCGATAGGAAACAGGACGGTTCTGATTTTTCCTTTAAGGGTAATATCGGCTTTGCCTCTCAGTATGTTTTCTATCGTGATAAACCTGAGTTCGGAGACGCGTATTCCCGTAGAACAAATGGTTTCTATAAGCAGTAGCAGTTTTTTGGTTTTCGGATTGCCTTTTAGCGCGTTTATTATTTTAGCGTATTCTCTTCGTGTCAAATCTTTGTTTTCATCGCGAAACAGCTGTCTTTAGACGACGAGATATTTTACTTTCCAAGCAAATCGGTTTTTATAAATAAAAAACTTGTTGATTGCGGCGAGATAACCGTTGATTGTACTCGGCGCAAATCGTTTTTTTATAAGGTATTTTTTCCATTCTATGGCTGTATCCTTATCTGCCGCCCGTCCGTTTAAAAACTCAGAAAAAGCAGAAATATTGTTAACGTATTTTTCTACGGTCTTTATTCCGCGTTCTTCCGCTTTTAGTTTTTTTTCAAAACTCGTTAGTTCTTTTTGTGTCAAAAAAATTGCCATTTGTTACTCCTTTGCATTTTTATTAATAAAAAAACTCCGCACAAAGCGGAGTTTCGTTATTTGTTAAAAAATATTTATTCGTTTTGTTCCTTTTTGTATTTTTCTTCTATATCATTCCACAAATTGTATCTTTCGCTACTCATGATGGCAGCTCCGATGCGATCTTTTGCAAAAGGAACGTTGTTATTGATGCTTTTTATAAGGTCTTTCATCGACTGTCTCTGGGTATGTTTGTCTGCGGGACAGGGATTGAACGCGACGGGGAGTTTTTGTTGAGTCGCATATGCCGCGATGTCTTTTTCTTCGATAAAAATCATCGGTCTTATCAAAGACACCTTGCTTCGGCTCATGTAGTTTTTAGGCGCGAAAGTATTGAGACGTCCTTCAAAAATCATACTTAAGAAAAACGTTTCTATGACGTCGTCTTTGTGATGTCCCAACGCGAGTTTGTTGCAGCCGTGTTTAATTAACGCCGTGTTGAGTGCGCCGCGGCGCATTTTGCTGCAAAGGCTGCAAGGATTGGTTTCTTTTCTTACGTCAAAGATTATTTCGGCGATATCGGTTTTTTCGATGACGTAGGGTATCGACAGTTGCTTGCACCACTCTGAGATACCGTCAAAACACATGTCTTTAAAACCCATGTCTACCGTTATTGCGAGAATATTAAATTTTTGCGGTGAAAATCTTTGATAAGCTTTCAGTAGCGCCAATAAAGTCAAGCTGTCTTTGCCGCCGCTCACGCCTACCGCGATATCGTCGCCGTCTTGTATCATATCAAATTGTGTAATTGCCTTTCTGAACGGCGCCAATAGTTGTTGAGTTTTCATTATTACCTCCATTGTTTTATTTTAACAGACAAAAGGTTTGTCGCCAACCGTTTTTACCTCTTTTTTCGGGATTTTTTACCTTATCGTTGCCAAAAAGCGCGTTTTGATATATAATAAATCCGACGAAACAAAACGGTTTGGCATAACCGAAAACGAATTATTACGATTAAAAGAAGGAGGCTTAACAGATGGCAAATAAAAAATCCGACACAACTAAAAAAACAAAATCCAAGTCAACTCAACGCAAGGAAATCGGTGCGTTTGCGGCAGGAGCGGTTGCCGCGGGAGCAGTTGCCGCCAAGGCCGCAAAAAAAGGAAAAAATAAAAAACAAAAAAAGAGAATTAATACCGTTGCGTTTATACTCGTGCTCATAGTTATCGTGTGCGGCGCCATGTACTACATGGATATTACGCCGTTTGATTTTGAAATAAGCGGAGATACCTTCAAGTTTTATACGTATACGCCTATTATTCCCGTCAGAGATATAGGAGATTTGCAACTGACGGATTTTCGTCTGCACGTCATCGACGTCAATCAGGGGGATTGTTTATTTCTTCAACTCCCCGACGGGAAAAACATGTTGATAGACGGTGCAAAAAAGAGCGATACGGTTGCCAACGGCATCATAGAGTACCTTCTGTCCGATGTCAACGGCATTGCGGTCGACGGCAAAGTAGTCATAGATTACGTAGTGCTTTCACACACCGATGCTGACCATTGCGGCAGTCTTGACGACGTGATAAAGAGCGACAAAATCGACGTAAAAAGCGTCTATCGTCCGCTTGTTTTGTCGAGTTACTCGGGAGATCCGTTAAAGTCGTACATATCGGCAAACAACCTCAGCTGTTCTACCATATCGACCACGGTGTACAAAGAGTTTGTTCAGGCGGTTGACGAAGAACAAGACTGTACTACGTATTACAACCTCGGCAGTCGTACGTTGCAGGGTGACGGGTATACCATGTATTTTTTCAACCCGACGATAGATATGTATCAGGATATCAAGTCCGCTCAGGATAAAAACAACGTTTCGCCGATTATTATCCTCGACCTCGAGGTGGCAGGTAGAAAAATAGCACTGACGGGTGACGCCGATAAAGTGCAGGAAAATAATTTTATTGCGCAACTTTCCGACAATGATTACGGCATAGATGCCGAGTTTTGCGACGTCGACGTGTTGAAAGTCGCCCATCACGGCGGAAAAGAGTCCACCAACAGCGAGTTTTTAAACGTGGTAAAACCCGAATACGCTCTGATAAGCGTCGGGGCAAAAAATACTTACGGTCATCCTACGCAGGAGACGTTGCAGCGCCTAGATAATATCGGTTGCAAGACGATATACCGCACCGACCAAAGCGGCAGCATCGTTCTTACCGTTACTTCGGACGGTAGTCTCGATTTCAGCGTGACCGGCGGCGTCGTGTCCGCGTCGGCGACCACTCGACTTTATCGTTACGACTTTTTTGCCGTGTATACAGGTCTCGTTAATTCGGCAAAACAATACATGGCTGCGTGATATGCTCAAGTTTTTTGCAAAAGGTTTTTCGCACGGAAAGGGCTATTTGTGTACCGCCGTCGGTTTGCCGGACGGGTTTAAGATAGACGTCGCCGCCGTAGAACACCAGCTGTTTCGTCGTCGCGAAGGCGTGGGGCGCAGTCCGCGAATGAGTATTGAAAACGATAAAATCACCTTTTTGAGCGGACTTGACGGCGAAGGTCGTACTAACGGCAGACCGTTAAAGTTTTTTATTGCCAACGCTGATGACGCCTTGGCTGAAAAACCACCCGTTACCGCATTGAGAAGCGGACATGCCGACCTCGTCGGTTGTGAAAAATACGGTCTTGACGACGCCCGATTGGTTTGCGAACTTTCGTCGGCGCGACGTACCGTTGCGTATACCGCATACGGAGCCATCTGCAGACAGATGCTTGAAAAAGAGAATATATTTTTCGATTCGCGAGTTACGCAGATAGGCGGCGTAAAAACAGACGAATGCGACGATTTTGTTTCTCGTTGCGCAGCGGAAATACGTTCCGCCCGCGACGACGGTGACAGCCTCGGCGGTAAAGTAAAAGTGTTTTGTCGCGGGTTGAAAATCGGTCTCGGCAATATGATTGATTACGAAGGACGCTTTGACGGAATAATCGCGCATGCTTTGATGGGTATACCTTCCGTCAAAAGTGTGGAAATCGGACTCGGCTCGTCTTACGCGGATAAAAGAAACGGCGCTGTCGCCGACAAATTAATAGTAAACGACGGTAAAATAATATACGATACCAACAATTGCGGCGGTATAGTCGGCGGCTTGACGACAGGTAACGATATAGAGGTTACGCTGACCGTCAAACCCGTTCCGACTACGAGGCAGGGAGTGGAGACGATAGACTCGATTACTAAAGAAAAAACGATTTCGCATTACGAGCGTAGCGACGTTTGCGTGGTGAACAACGTCGGCGTAATTGCCGAAAACGTGCTTGCCGCCACCGTTCTCGACGTTTTTCTTAAAAATAAAAATGCGTCTGTTCGTTACGAAAAGTTTGATAAAAATAATATAAAGGGCAACAAGGTTTTCGTAGTGGATGCGAGCGTTTTGCCGCTGATAGACGTTTCGGGCGAAAAGGTGTTTGCGATAAACGACGCGGAGAAAGAAAAAAACCTTTTTACCGTTGAAAAATTACTTAAGTTTTTTAACGACAACGGCTTAAATCGTACGGACAGTGTCGTTGCCGTAGGCGGCGGAGCATTGCTGGATACCGTCGGATTTGCAGCGGCGGTATTTAAGCGGGGGATAGGAGTTTGTTTTGTTCCGACTACTTTGCTGTCTATGACGGACGCGGCGCATGGCGGAAAAAACGCGGTAAATTTCGACGGAATAAAAAACGTTGCGGGCACTTTTTATTTGCCAAAAACGGTAATTGTCGATTTCGATTTTTTAAACGGCGACTACGAGCGACTTAAACGAGAGGGTTTTGGCGAAATAGTCAAATGCGCCTTGCTCGACAACAAGGTGATGACCGAGATAAAAGCGTCCGCGGATTTAAAGAAACTCGTCAGACTTTGCGTCGAGTTTAAAAACGAAGTGGTCGAAAGAGATCCTACCGACTTGTTTTGGCGCAATCAACTCAATCTCGGACATACTTTCGGTCACGCTTTTGAGCGAGTTTTCGGTTTGTCGCATGGCGAGGCGGTATTACAGGGATTGTATTACGAAACCATGCTTGCAACCTTTATCGGCGAGACAGACGGTGATTTTTCAAAAAAAACACTTGATTTTTTGTCCGATTACGTAGTTCCGATACGAGTTACGCCTACCGACGTCGATAGAATACTCGTGTTGTGCGCCGCCGACAAAAAAAACGAAAATCAGGAAATAACTTTTGTTTTTGCCGCACCGTATTTCGATTTTAATCCAAAAAGCGTTGATTTGTTTACGTTGAAGGAGTTTTTTTGCCAATGTCCGATACTTATGAGGAAAAAACTTTAAAATATACCGATTTACCGTACGGCGACAAATCGATAACCCACAGAGCGTTGATTTGCGCCGCATTGTCGGACGGAAAATGCACTCTGACCAATGCGGCATTCAACGCCGACACTTACGCTACGGTTGAGTGTCTTAACGCTTTAGGTGCGAAAATAACCTTGTGCGGCGGCGGAAAAATAGAAGTCCTTCCGATTAAAAAACCCAACGACGACGTGGTTTTAAACTGTTTAAACAGCGGTACTACCGCGAGAATGCTTGCAGGCGTCGCGGTGGGGTTAAACGTACATGCCGTCTTTATCGGCGACGACAGTCTGACGTCTCGTCCTATGCAACGGATATTGACGCCGCTTAACGCTATGGGCGGCAAAATAGAAAAAAAAGACGGCTGTTTATTTGAGGTTTTTAAACATGGCGATTTAAACGCGATAGATTTTGATATGCCTGTGCCTTCGGCGCAGGTAAAGAGCGCGATACTTTTTGCCGGGCTTTTTGCACGCGGAAAGACTACGGTGAGGGAAACGTTTCAAACCCGCAATCACACCGAGATTATGCTCGGACGTTTTTCGGCGGATATAGTTTGCTCGGACGGAATGGTTTCGTTAAACGGCGGTTTGCCGCTCAAAGCGACGGACGTAGTTATTCCTGACGATTTTTCAACCGCTGCCGCTTTAATTGCCATGTATTCCGTTTCTCCGCGTGGTATTTCGATACGCGACGTAGGGCTTAATCCGACGCGTACGGCATTTTTGGACTGGCTGAGGGCAGGCGGTGCCGAGGTGCGTTTAACTAATATGCATGAAACCTGCGCAGGCGAGATATCGGGTGACGTATACGTCAACGCTTTTCGTTTAAAGGGCGCCGATTCGCCCTATGCGCTCAGCAACAAGATGATTGACGAAATCCCGTCGGCTTGTCTTTTGGCCGCCACGGCGCGCGGCAACAGTCGATTTGAAGGTCTTTGCGAGCTTACCAAAAAAGAAAGCGATAGATTGACGGCAATCGAAAAACTGCTGAATTCTTACGGCGTAAAAACGAGCAGAAAAGGGGACGATTTGACCGTCTGCGGCGGAAGCCTGACGCCGTCGACGAATATGCCGTTTGATACCGACGATCATCGTATCGCTATGATGGATATCGCGGCAAGCAATATATGCGGCAAGGCTGTTGCGTCCGAAAATCGTCGTTGTATAGATGTGTCTTGTCCCAATTTTTTACAAATGTTAAATTTACCGTATCGCTGGGGATTGTTCGGCACGGACGTAAAAAACAGTCTGTCGCCGCTGCTTTACGAGTCCGTTTGTCGCGTTACGGGATTAAAAGCAGAGTACAATGTTTTCAACGTTTCGTCGGATGAGTTTTTAAAATGTTTTAAGAGCATCTTCAGTCGGTTAAACGGAGCAAATCTGACGATGCCGTTTAAAACCATGTTGACTGACGAGCAAACCCCGATCAATACCTTGTTAAATCTCAACGGAAATCCCGTTGCGTTCAATACCGACGGTTTCGGTTTGATTAACGCGCTGAAAGACGCCGAAATCGACGTAAGAGGTAAAAAACTGCTCATACTCGGTTGCGGCGGCGCGGCAAAAGAAGCCGTCAGAGTGTTAAATGCCAACGGGGCGAAACTGACCGTTCGCAATCGGACAGAGAGTAAAATCGATGAAATGAAAAAACGATACGAGTTGCAACCCGACGACGGAAAGACGGCGTTTGACGGCATATTGTCTTTTTTGCCTTTTACGAAAGGCTTGACGCTCGTGACGAAAGAAGAGTTAAACGCCTCCGAGTTTGCTTTTGACGCATGTTACGTAAAAAAAACACCGTTTTTTATCTATGCAAAATCCGCTTGTCGTCGTGTCGTCGGCGGTGAAAGCATGCTGTTTTGGCAGGGGATAAAGAACTTTGAAATCTGGACCAACGAAACGCTCTCGCAGGAGCGGATTTTGGCTGCTAAAGAAATATTTTTTAAGGAGATTTATAAATGAAAATCCTCGTAATCAACGGTCCGAATATGGATATGCTCGGCAGACGCAATCCGGAGCATTACGGCAAAATGACTTTGTCACAGCTAAACAAAGCCGTTGCGGATTACGCAAAAAAAAGAAAAGTAAAAATTCGTTTTTTTCAGTCTGACTGCGAAGGAAAAATCGTTTACAAGATTAATCACTGCGCATGCGACGCAATTTTGCTTAACGCTGCCGCATACAGCCATACGAGTATTGCATTAAGGGATGCGGTCGAGTGTTGCGGTAAAAAAACGGTGGAGGTTCATTTGTCGGACATCACGGCACGGGAGGATTTCAGAAAAATAAGGGTTTTGGACGGAGTCGTCGCGGCGTGTTTTTACGGCAAAGGAATAGAAAGTTATTTTGACGGCATAGATTTTTTGATTGCGGAGGAAAACGAATGAAAAGGAACGTTGCGTTGATAGGTATGTCGGGTACGTTAAAGACGTCGGTAGCACGTATTCTTGCCGACAAGTCGGACAAACGTTTCGTCGACACCGACGAACTCATCGTCTTTGAAAACGGTTTGTCAATCAACGAGATTTTTACGCGCGCGGGAGAAGAATACTTCAGGCGCATAGAGTCAAAAACAATACGAGCCGTTTCCGATTTTTTAGACGTCGTTATTTCGGTGGGCGGAGGCGCCGTGCTCGATAGCAACAATATGACTGCGCTGAGGCAAACAAGTACGGTGGTTTGTCTTACCGCAAGCAAAAGAGTTTTATACGAGCGATTGAAAAACGACCATACGCGTCCGTTACTTAACCCCGTTACTTATAAAAAAATTTCCGATTACGTCGACGAACGTAAGGGGCAGTACGAAAAATGGGCGGATATCACGGTTTCGACGAGCGGTAAAACCGCCATGCAGGTTGCCGAAGAAATAATAAATAAATTAAACAAAAAACAGTAGTCGCCCGATATAGATAAAATTTAATTTTGATTTTTAAAGTAAAAAAAACTCCGCTTTTTAGCGGAGTTTTTTACAGTTTAATTTATTTAACCTTGATAGTTGTTGACAACTTCTTCGGTATTCTTTTTGTGGGTAGACGCAAATTTTCTGATGATTATTGCGACAATAGCACCCAACATTGCGATGGTCACGACGAGAGAGGAGATAATCAACCAGTCTACAGGCTCTGTTTCTTCTGTGGTTTCCGTATCGTCATCGTCGGTTTCGGGGGAAAGAATAGTGGCAAGGTGAGTATTGAGCGTCTGAATGTCGTCACCGTTGTTTTCCCAATCGATGTAATAAGAGCCGTTTGTAGCGTCGGGATAGTGCTTTGCGTTAAACGTTGCCACCATCGTCTTAAGTGTCGCCATTTGCGCGTCAAAGTCGTCGTCAACGTTCTTTTTGAGTTCCGCAGCTTTCTCTACGATTTTATTAAAGTCGTTTTCCGTAGAGATATCGTTATAACGATAGTCTCTTACCGCGAGGTTGCTGTTGTTTGAAACAATCAGTTGCTCTTCGGCGTAAACGTTGTCGAGCTCGATATCGCCCGCCGTTTCGACATTGCCGTTTTTAAAGAGGTCAAAGTACTCTTTGCTGATCGTGTCGTTTTCTTCCGTAAGGTCCTCGAGAAGGGTACATTCGGCTCTGTCAAACAATACCGTCCCTTGTTGGTAGTCGATAGTTGTTTTTGCGTCGCGCTTGCCGTTCCACAGCTCGAGATTGACGGATACTTCGTTGTCGCCGGTGGCGAAGTAAATATAATAACGAACCCAACCGTCGCGGAGATCTTCGTCTACGGTTAAGAAAGAATTACTTACGTACGAAGAAGAAGAGCCGACAGTGAGGCTTGCGTATACTTCGGTTTTGCCGTCGGTGAGGTAGATATGAGGTACCGCGCCGTCTACGCCTTTGGCAAGTACGCTGATGCGATAGAAGGAGTTAGCTGCAAGCGATATGGCGTCGGAACGATATCCGTGAGCGGTCGCCACGTTGTTGTAAATCATCAACAAAGAGTGGGCTTCGTCGTCCTTGTAGCCGTTAAAGTCTTGCTCGGTAATCCCGTATTTAAAGAGGTCGGAGGCTTGCGAACGATAAACGATGCCGCCGATACTGCTGTAAACGTCGTCGGGGTTTTCGTCGTTTGTCATGTCGTAAAACAACGCGCTCTTGTTGGGAGCGACTTTCGCCGCGTCGTAGTCGGAGGTAATCGTATTGAGACCTGCATACAGGCTAATCCAGTTGCCCGGCTCGACGGGGTAGTTTGTCGTAGGCGCGCTCGTCTTTATATTGTTAAAGCTTCCGTCCAACAAAAGTTCCGAAGGATTGGTCACCGTTTTCAACGACGCCGTTACGACGGAGGAAGAAGAGCTGACCGTAGTAAAATTGTATTGGTCCAATTCCTCGAGCGAAAGTTCCGTCATATAAACGTTGCCCGTTACGGCAAACGATTCTTCGTTGGCAAACGTTTTCGTGGTAAACGCCACACCGGAAGAATAGGTGGTAACTACGGATTTTCTTACGCCGACAGTGACCTGAATCTGTAAGTAATAAGTCGTGGTTTCGCTCGGTTGAATATAAAACTGATATTGCGTCCAACCGTTGTTGGTGTCGTTAAGGATATCGTGAGAAGTATTTACGGACGCAAAATAAGCGGATATATTTTTGCCGAGAGTTTCGTCCAGTACGAGATCTCCGTCGTCGTTGAGGTAGTAAGCGTTGAGATAGATGTAAGCGCCGCTACGCGGGTCGATGTCTTCCGTCCTTACCCAAACGGACGCGCGATAACAACTGTTGATAGAGGGGGGAGTTACTTTAAACATGCCGAAATAAGCCGATTTATAATCGTTTTTCGCGGCTCTGTTAAGTTTGAGTATGTTTTCCGCCTCATCGTCGGCAAAAGGCATTACCAATTGCATGTCTTCGTCCTTGGTGATGTTTACGCTTTGAGCAGCCATTTTCATGTATTCGTCATGGCTCAACGTCGTCAAATCGCTCAGGTTTGCGGTTTCGTGAGTTGCGTAATCCCAATCTACGAGTTTAGAATTGGTCTCGTCGGTGTCGTAGGAGTAACTGACGTAGTTTTTGCTCGAGTCGAGCGTTTTTTGCTCGTTACGAATAAACTCGCCGTGGCTTATTGATTCGGTCGAAATCCAACCGAACATAATAAAACCGTATGCGGAAGAAGAGGATCTGCCGAGTCCCATTTCAAGGTAAGCGGTAGAAGAAGACGTCTTGGAGCCTTCGATATAAAAGTCAAACCTCGTCCAACCGTTGCTCTTGGCGTCGGCAGGAGCGTTGTTGATTGCGTCGGAAGTCACGTTGTATGTCACGAGATAGCTCGCGTCCGAAGTGCCTGTCTGACTCTTTTTGATAGCAACGTACGCACCGTCCTCGCCGACGATGTTTTTGGTATAAACCCACACGGAAACTTTCATGTACTTTCCGCTCGATATGGAAAAACTACTCGACATCACGCGCGTCGCGTCGGACTCCGCCGCGAGAGTCTTTTTTATCAGATATGCTCTCGTATCGTCGTCGTCTCTGCCTTCAAACTCGGGATAACCGGGTTGAGCCAGCTCGGCTTGTCCTTCAAGCGTACTGCTGACCACGACGCCTTTGGCTGTCAGGTCTTTGACCACGTTGCTCCAATCGGCAAGGTCTACCACGCCCATGGTGACGTTGCTCGGAGAAGAAGTAGTGGAGTAGCGCCACCCCATGCTACTGTCGATGGAGCTGTCCACCACCAACGGATAACTCAAATTTTTGCCGTTGGCAAAGGTGTTTGAAAAGTCAACGTTGGTAATCGTGGTGTCCGACGACGGATAAGAATTGCTGTCGGACGAGATAGTCGAAGGGATGACCTCAGTGTACGTAGCAACGCACAGAGACGCCACCACCGCAACGACGAGCACCAAGCAAAGGATTAACGAAGTCCAAAGCTTTTTACGGAAAACGACGTTTTTAGCGGCAGACGCTTCCGCTTTGCCGCCTGCTTTGTAAGCCGGAGTGTAAAGTTTTTCATTCTGTTGTTTCTTCATTTAACTCACCTATAGTTGAAAAAATTTGTTGTAGTTACGCATAGCGAGCACAACTTCTCATTATGCTAAGTTATTTTAATACATAATCGAAAAAAAAGCAATGAATTTTACAAACAAAGTATCTGTTTTTTTATATTTTTATTGAAATTGTAAAAAATATATCAAACACAGAGGCTATCGATGTCGGAAAAAAATTGGGTTAAGAAAATACTTTTTGTTATCTTTGGCGTTATTATCGGTTTCGTTAACGGTTTTTTGGGTAGCGGAGGCGGTACTATAGCCGTTACGGCGTTGCTTACCGTCGGCGGACTAAACCAAAAAAACGCTCAGGCGACGGCGTTGTTGGTGATTTTGCCGGTAAGCGTAGTCAGTGCGGTCGTATACCTCGTCAACGGCGCGGTCGACATAGAAAAAACCGTCTTTTCCACCATAGGTATAGTGGTAGGCGGCGGACTCGGCGCGGTGTTGCTCAACAAACTGCAAAGCAACGCCGTCAAGTTGATTTTTGCTTTGATACTTTTAGCAGCGGGAGTGAAAATGTTTTTATGACGATTTTATTGATTATATTTGGCTTTTTGGGCGGCGTTTTGGGCGGAATGGGTATGGGCGGAGGCACTTTGCTTATACCGTTGCTCAGTTTTCTCGATATTCCCCAGCGCACTATTCAGGCAATAAACCTGATAGGTTTTTTACCGATGTCGATTGTGGCGTTGTGCTTTCACTTTAAAAACGGACTCGTAGAGACCAAGGATTTGCTATGGCTCGTATTGCCTGCCGTAGCGGCGTCCGTAGGGGGCGCGATATTGTCCGGGGTTTCGAGTGAAAAGGTATTGAGGTACTGTTTCGGCGGATTGCTGCTCGTTCTCGGCGTATGGCAGCTCGTCAAGTGTCTCTCCGCCGCCGTGAAGGAAGCGAAAGTAAAAAAAATAGTGGCGGAGCAAAGAAAAAGCATTAAAGCCGACGCAAATGTCGTATATAATTATATTGATAGAAAAAATACCGCAAATCGACAGGGAAAAGGGCAAAAGTAATCGTTTTAAATTCTCAGAGGTGTCAATGTGGTGAAATTTGTCATTTTTTTGCCCATTTTCTTGACCTTTTTACGGATGTTAACTATAATATAAAATATCAAAGTAACGTGGGAGTATCTTTAATGCGCTACGACTCGGGAGGTTTATTTTGACAGGCATAAAGACAAAGACCTTTAAAAAGGGCGTTCATTTTGACGATAAAAAGTACTTGACCAAAGACGTTGCGATAGAGGAAATGCCCCTTATCGACGATTATTTCGTCGGTTTGTCTCAACATATAGGAGCGCCTGCCACGGCGTTGGTTGCCGCGGGCGATACAGTGGCTGAGGGGCAGTTGATAGCAAGGGCGGGCGGTTTCGTTTCGGCAAACGTTTATTCTCCCGTCAGCGGTCAGGTCGTCGGTATAGAAAGGCGCGAAAACAAGTTTGGCGTTATGGCGGATTACGTTCATATACGTCGAGTCGAGGGCGAGGAGGTTACACTGCCGCCGATAGACGTTAACGACGGCAAAGCGATAGCCGCTCGTATCGCGGAGGCGGGTATAGTCGGTCTTGGCGGAGCGGGTTTCCCCGCGCACGTCAAAGCCGCGCCGAAGAAACCCGTTGATTTACTTATTATCAATGCCGCCGAGTGCGAACCGTATCTCAACTGCGACAACAGACTGTTGATAGAAAAACCTTACGAAGTCATAGCGGGTGCCAAACTCATAGCCAAGACGATCAACGTCGATACGATTATCGTCGGTATAGAGGAAAATAAACCGCGCGCTTACGAACATGTCTCTTCGAGTAGCGACGCGCATGTCGTTTTATTAAAAAAGAAATATCCGCAAGGCAGCGAGAAACAGCTCATTTACGCATGCTGCGGACGCAAAGTTCCGACCAAGGGGTTGCCTATGGACGTAGGCGTAGTGGTGCAAAACGTTGCGACGTGTTACGCCGTATACGAAGCGGTAATGTTAAATAAACCGCTGTACCAGCGCGTACTTACCGTCAGCGGATTGGGCGTAAACAATCCCAAAAATCTCCTCGTAAAAATCGGTACGCCTTACAGCGCGATACTCGATTATTGCGGCGGCATCAAAGAAAACACCGTCAAACTCATTTCGGGCGGTCCCATGATGGGCGTCGCTATGGGTAACGCCAACGACGTTACCACCAAGACGGACAGCGGGTTGTTGGCGTTAGTCGAGGGCGAGGCAAACAGCGCTCAACCGTCGGCTTGTATACGTTGCGGCAGGTGCGTTGCCGCTTGCCCGATGAATCTCATGCCTCTTTATATCGACTTTTACACACAGGCGGGAGATTATCACGAAGCAGTTAAATACGGGGTAGAGCACTGCATGGAGTGCGGTTGTTGCGCTTACGTCTGCCCCGGCAAACGACCGATAGTACAGAGCGTTAAACTCTGCAAGGCAAAACTAAGGGAGAAAAAATGATGGAAAACAAGACTTTTTTAGACAGTAGTTCTCCTCACATTCGCGGAAAGTCAACGACGAAAAAAATAATGCTTGACGTAATAATCGCTTTGTCAGCGCCTTTTTACGCGGGTTTGTGGTTTTTTGGTTTTCGTGCGTTGCTCGTGGTTTTTTTGGCGGTCGCTTCGGCATACCTGAGCGAAGTCGTTTTTAACCTTTGTTGCAAAAAAACACTCAGGGAGGCTCTCGATATCGACCTTACGAGTATCGTTACGGGATTTATCATAGGGCTGTCTCTCAATGCCAACGCCGCATGGTATTTGCCCGTAATGGCGAGTGTTTTCGCCGTTGTGGTGGTAAAAATGCTTTTCGGCGGCACGGGTAACAACATAGTCAACCCGGCAATCGCGGGCAGAGGATTTATATTTATCTCGTTTATCGGCTCTTCCGCAAGCAATATGGCGAGCAATTGGACGACCACCGACGGCAACGTGCTTGCCGGTGCCACTCCGTTGAACGATATCTTAAACGGAATCGATCCCGGCATAACCAATCTCGATTTGTTTTTGGGTACCAACGTGGTCGGTTGTATCGGCGAGACATGCAAGATAGCGATAATAGTCGGTTTTCTTTACCTCGTGGTGAGGAGGGTAATTGATTTTAAATATCCTTTGATTTATATCGCGGTGACGGGATTGTTTACCGTGGCGTTGAAGGGATTTGATTTCAGCTGGTTTTTACCGAGTATTCTCGGCGGCGGTCTCATGTTTGTCGCCGTGTTTATGGCTACGGACTACGTCACGAGTCCTACGACGAAACTCGGCAATTATATTTACTTTACGGCACTCGGTTTGCTGACGGCGGGATTGAGGGTTGCATGTAAAATGCCGATTATTACTTTTGCCGTCTTGTTGATGAACTTCCTCGTTCCTTTTATCGACAAATTGGTGGTGCCGAAACCCTTCGGGTATCGACAGCCGGATAAGGAGGAGAAAGCATGAGCGTGAAAAAATATACCGAAAACAAGTCAACGGCGATTAAAGCGGTAGTGGTGCTCGTCTCGATAGCGGTGATACTCGGCGGTTTGTTGGCTGTACTTAACGACTTGTTGTCCGTTTCGGACGACGAGCGAACGATGCGTATTATAAAGACGTTTTACGACGGACAAGAAAAAAACTTTACGGTCGTCGACGTATCGGAGGACTCGAAGACAAACGATTTCGGTACCGTCGATACGGTGTATTCGATAGAAGACGGCAGTTACCTTATAAAGACCACGGGAAAGGACGGTTTCCACGGCGGTACGGTTTCGATGTGGTTTCTTGCAAAAGTTTCCGACGGAGAGTTTGTAGGTTTTACTAAAGTAAAATACGCCGACAACGACGGTCAGACGCTTATGTCCAATTTTTCGGACGAGTATTACGACGATTATGTCGGTGACGGAGTAAAAAACGGCTTTTATTCGACGAAAAGCGGTGTCAACGTCAAGACTATGGCGGGCGCCACGTACAGTAGCAACGCCGTCAACAACGCCGTCAATTGCGCTTACGATTATATCCAAAATGTTTTGACGGAGGTAAGCCATGAAAGTTAAAAACATTGCTCTCGACGGACTCGTCCGTCAAAACCCCACTTTCAGACTCGTTCTCGGTACGTGCCCGACGTTGGCGTTGACTACTCTCGCGGTCAACGGCATAGGTATGGGACTTGCGGTTACGTTCGTTTTGATATGCAGCAACGTTTTAGTCAGTTTGTTGCGCAACGTTATACCGGATAAAATTCGTATACCGGCGTTTGTCCTCATTATTGCGAGTTTCGTTACCGTGGTTTCTCTTGTGCTTGACAAGTATATGCCGGATTTGTACGAAACCATGGGCGTTTACCTGCCGCTTATTGTCGTCAATTGCATTATTCTCGCGCGTGCGGAGTCTTTTGCCAGCCACAACAAGGTCGGTGCGGCGGCGTTGGACGGATTGTTTATGGGACTTGGATTTACCGTTGCTTTGACTCTGATGGGTATAGTGAGAGAGTTGTTGAGCAAGGGTAGTTTCTTCGGTATACGCCTTTGGGATTTCAGAATTGACTTTTTCGCGTCTGCCCCGGGAGCTTTTTTGACTTTCGGAATAATGATAGCGTTGTTTACCGTCGTTTACAATTCGGTAGAAAGAAAAGTTAAACGTAAAAATTTCGTCGGTACGACGGCGTCGCAAAACGAGGAGCGACAAATTACGGCAGAGGAGGGCGCAAACAATGTCTAATATTTTGATTATTATCGTCAGTGCCGTCTTCGTAAACAACTTTGTCGTCGTTCAATTTTTGGGTATTTGTCCGTTTCTCGGCGTTTCCAAAAAGACCGAGTCTGCTTTCGGAATGGGCGTTGCCGTTACGTTTGTCATGACGGTTGCGAGTCTCGTGTGTTATTGCTTGTACATGTACGTATTGGTTCCGCTCGGTATATCGTATCTGAGGACCATAGTATTTATTTTCGTTATAGCCAGTCTCGTCCAGATTCTCGAGATGGTGTTGAAAAAATTTGCTCCCGCATTGTATCGCTCTATGGGCGTGTATCTGCCGCTTATCACCACAAACTGCGCGATATTGGGCGTTGCGGAACTAAATCTTACTTCCTCGATGGTGACCAATGTGCTATCGGCAACGTTAAACGGATTTTTCAGCGGATTGGGCTTTTTGCTCGCTATCGTACTGTTGTCGGGCGTGAGAGAAAAAGTCGACAAATTACCGATTGCAAAACCTCTTAAAGGTTTTCCCATTACTATGATTTGCGCGTGCTTTATGGCTATGGCGTTTTACGTATTCGGTACCGTTGCTTTATAGGAGACGAAAAAGATGAATTGTTTAAATTTTATGTTTTTGGCGTCGACTTCCGTCGACTGGTCCAAGTTCTTTATCGTCATCGGTATAATGGCGGGGATCGGACTTGTTTTTGCTTTGCTTATAGTGCTTGTGTCTAAATATTGCGTCGTCAACGAAGATCCGAAGATTGCCGAAGTTTCAGCGCACCTTTGCGGTGCCAATTGCGGCGGGTGCGGTTATCCCGGGTGCGACGGATTTGCAAAAGCTTTGGTCGAAGGCAAAGTGTCTCTGGACGAGTGCGGTCAGACGACTAAAGAAAACAAGATAGAAATAAGCAATATTCTCGGCATATCTTACTCCGGCACGGGCGATACGATAGCCGTGGTGAGTTGCAACGGCGGTATAAACTGCAACGACAAGTATTCTTATCAAGGCTACGGCAGTTGCGTCAGTCAACAAATATTGGCAAACGGTCGTAAACAATGCGCCGTAGGATGCATGGGTGCGGGCAGTTGCGTCGACGTTTGTCCCAATCTGGCGATAGAGTGCAGAGAGGGATATGCGCAAATAGATCCTGCTCTCTGCGTCAGTTGCGGTCTTTGCATTAAGGCTTGTCCGAAACGACTTATCAAGCGCATCCCCAAAGACGCCAAAGTTTACGTCGCTTGCAGTACTCAGTGCAAGGGGAGGGCTGTGGCGGATATGTGCAAGTCGGGCTGCATCAGTTGCGGTCTCTGCCAAAAGTTTTGCCCAAACGACGCCATTCATCTCGTCAACAACGTGCCTATCATAGATTATTCCAAGTGCAACGGTTGCGGAATATGTAAAGAAAAATGTCCTCGCAAGGTCATTAAGGATGTGTACGAGACAAAGGATTGCGTTTCGCAGTAAGCGTAAAACGAAAAACGCGATATACTGAATAAAATTTAATGCACTTCAAAAAGCAAACGAAAACGGCGGTCTTTTTGAAGTGCTTTTTATACCTGAAAATTTGCCCTTTTACCAGTGCGTAAAGGCTTTTTTAGTATTTGGGTGTAAAAAAGGTGAAACTTTTTTATTTGGTATTTACAAGCGTTTTTTTTTGTGGTAAAATCATTAAAAACGGCAAACGGGGCTTTTTTAATAAGGTCCCTTATAAAAGAAAAACGGAGAGTTGGTTTTTTATGGAAAGAGTAGGTGTTATCGATTTAGGAAGCAATACCGCGCGGTTGGTTATTTTTGACGTCTTGGACGGCGGTTACTTTGTCACTGTTGAAGAAACTCGCGAGGGCGTCAGACTCGGCGAAACGGAGGAAGACGGCAGTCTTAAAGCCACGAGAGTTTTACAGGCAATCAATACCGTAAAAACGTTCAAGAGAATATGCGGTATTTACAAAGTGGACAGTATTCAGGCGGTTGCTACCGCGGCGGTGAGACGCGCCCGCAATCAACGCACTTTTCTTAACGAAATGTTTACCGCTACGGGCGTCAGATTTCGCGTCCTTTCGCAGGAAGAAGAGGTAAATTATATCTATCAGGGCGTCATTAACACTATGGACGTGCCTAAGGGTTTGATAATGGAAATCGGCGGCGGCAGTACTAAATTTATTTATTATAATCGTCGCAATATCCTTAATACCGCGGTTTTGCCCGTCGGCGCCGTAACTCTGACCGAAATGTTTTGTCGGCAGGACGAAAAGACGCCGGAGGAGTGTTCCGCCGATATGGAAGAGTACTTTAAAGGATTGTTGCAATCGATTGATTGGCTTAAAGAAATTGATCCCGACACCCAGTTGATAGGGTTGGGCGGGACTTTTCGCAATTTGTCGAGAATAATACGCAAAATAACGAAATATCCTTTGGATATGACTCACAATCACGTCGTTAACGTAAGCGATATATACGGTTTATACGACAATATTAAGGGATTGGATGTTGCACAGAGGCAAAAGATAAAAGGGTTGTCCATGGTGAGAGCCGACGTTTTCCCAAGTGCTTTGTCGGCAATCAAAGGATTTTTAGACTATATGGATTTTGACAGAGTGGTTACGTGCTGTACGGGGCTTCGCGAAGGCTTGATGTTTAATTACGCCGTGCCCGTTACTCTTGAAAAACCGATTACCGACGTGTTGGGACACAGTTTGTTGACGTCTATCGCTCATCTCGGTTGCAATCAAAGCCATGCCGAGCAGGTCTTTAATCTCAGTATGCAACTTTTTAAGCAGTTGAGAGTACTGCACAAATTCCCTCGGTCATATCTCAAGGTGCTCAGAGTGGCTGCCATGTTGTGCGATACGGGCAAATCTATCAAATTTTACAATAACGCAAAGCACTCTGCTTACTATATCCTCAACAGCAATACTTACGGTGTTTCGCATCGCGATATAGTAATGGCGGCGTTTATTACCGATTATTACAATAAAGAAGACAGCGGCTGGAACGATTGGAAAAAATACGGCGATTACAACATCCTTAGCGAGGACGATATTGCGGCGATAAAAAAACTTGCGGTTATTTTAAAACTCGCGCGTGCCCTCGATGCCGGTCATACCGGCGTAGTGGCGGAAATAAATTGCGACGTTTTGGGTGACAGCGTTATCATGAAGACGGAGCTCAATGGAGATGCGTCGTTGGAAAAGAAATGTGCGGACGGAGTAGTGCTCGATTTCAGGCGCATTTATCGTAAAAATTTGGAAATAATTTAATATGACGCATATAGTGCTTGCGTCGGCGTCTCCTCGTCGCAAAGAATTGCTCGGCAAGATTATTGCGGATTTTTCGGTTTGTCCCTGTTCGCTTAAAGAAGAGCGTCCTGCATTACCTCCTAAAAAGTACGTTGTATATCTTGCAAAGTTTAAGGCCGACAACGTGTACGAAACCTTGCCCGACAAATCGGACTCGGTGGTGATCGGCAGCGATACGATAGTCGTTCTTGACGGTCGGATATTGTCTAAACCGTCCGACGAAAAAGAAGCGAAAGAGATGTTGCGAGCGTTGTCCGGTAAAACCCATTCGGTGCTCACCGGTGTTTGTATTTTATCGAAAGAACGTTCAAAAAGTTTTTTCGTCGCTACCCGTGTTAGGTTTTTTAACCTTAGCGACAGTCAGATAGACGCGTATATCGCCACTGGTAGCGCTTTGGACAAAGCAGGGGCGTACGGCATACAGGATAGCGGATTTGTGAAAAAAATCTACGGCAGTTACGACAACGTAATGGGATTGCCGACGGAAAAATTAACAAAAGAAATAAAACCTTTTTTGGTGAATAAACAGGAGTTAAAAAGATGACTAAAATGGATATTGTCGTTGATATCGGTAGTAAATTTTTAGGTTTAGGTATCGTGGACAGAGACTTTGTTTCGCGCGAGCCATGCGTCGTTGCGGAAGAAAAACAACATATTAAAAACAATTACGTAGCGTTCGGCATTAAAGCCATGCAGCTGGAAAAAACAGACGACGGCAGTTGCACTATTATTCATCCGGTGCAAAACGGGCAGATAGTCGACGCGGATGCCTTTGAGTATTTGTTGACCTGCGCGCTCCAAAAAATCTTGCCATCGGGTGCTTTTTTGCCAAAGATGACCGCCTATTGCGTTGTCGCTTGTTGCGCGTCAAACGAGACTAAAAAATCGATTGACGATATCTTTAATAAATTGGGCTTTAAAAAGGTCGTCTTTTTGTATTCTCCGATAGCAGACGCATTTGCCGCGCGCAAAGAGTTTGGTTTTTCCTCATGCGTTACGATAAACATGGGAAACGATTTGACACAGGTTTGCGCGGTAGAAGGGAGCGAGATAGCGGGCGGCGTCACGATGCAGTGGGCAGGCGTCAAGCTCTTGTCAAAAATCGTAGAATACGTAAGAAACAAATATAGCGTCGTTATCGGATTGACGCAGGCAGAGCGTATCCTCGTAAACAGCATTAGCCTTTATCCCAACAATATGTCGGCGTTGCGCGTCAGAGGGGTTAATACTCAAAAAAATACAGAGGAAATCATAGAAATATCTTCACGCGAGCTTTACGAAACTACGTTTGACTTTTTTGAAAAGATAGTTAACATCGCAAATAGTCTCGTTTTGTCCGTGCCGATAGCGAAAGCCGACAAAATTCGCGCCAACGGCATCGTGCTTTTCGGCGGTTTGGCGTCCGTTGAGGGACTCGAAAAGTTTTTGGTCGATATGCTGAAAATGCCCGTCAGACTCAAATCGGCTCCCGAAAACAGCGGCGTGGAGGGTGCTAAACTCTATGCCGAAACAATGGGTGGTCAAAAATAGAGTATAATTTCGTACCCGAAAACCTAAATGCGTTTTTTAAGGAGATGATATTATGAAACGTATCGGTAGAAATCTGTTTTTATTCGTGCTTTTTGTCATTTTTATATGTCTGTGCCTTGTCGGGTGTTCGGAAACCACGGGAGACGCCGACCGTTTGCCGAGTATGGACAAAGGGACAGTCGGCGATTCGTCGACCTATACCTCTACGACGGAAGCAACTCCGGACAGAAAGGTGATTTATTCGGTATCCGTCAGCTATACGGTTGATGCTCTCGACGATTGCGAAAAAACCGTCGCGTCAAAACTCAAAAACGACGAGTGGATATCCGGCAGTAACGTAAGCAAAAATTACGCCACCATAGTCGCGAGGATTAAAACCGAACGCTTGGACGAGTTTTTGTCCTCTTTGGACGGACTCGGAGAAATGACTTATTACAACAAGACGTCTGAGGATATTTCCGAAAAATACTACGACAACAGCGTCCGTAAAACAGCCTTGGAAAACGAACAATCGCGTCTGTTGGCATTGCAGTCGTCGGCAACCTCGCTCGCCGACCTTATAGCAATCAATACTCGTCTAAGTGAAATAGAGGCAGAACTCGCCACCGTTAACGGTACGTTAAACAAATACGACAGTCTCGTAGAGTATAGCACCGTTACCGTGACTTTGAGCATTAAGAATCAATACGGCACATATACGTTTTGGGACGAACTGGCAGACGGGCTTTCAGTCGCGTGGGAAATAGCAAAAGGATTGGCGATATTGATTGTTTGTATCCTTCCTTACGGCTTGGTCGGTAGCGGTATTTTCTTTTTGATTCGGCACTTAGTGCGTCGAAAAAGGGCGAAAAAGTCGGCAGAAAAACTTGCCGTAAACGACATAAAGGAGCCGAAAGGCGACTAAATAGGTTGAAAAATAAAAAAATCGATAAAAACTCCGTTTTTTTAGTGGAGTTTTTATTTTTGTATTGAATAATATAAGCGGAAACGTAGGGACACTATTACGAGAGACGAGGCGACGGGTATGAACGACAAAGAATGGTATGATTTTTTAGCTGAACTCAAAGCGAAAAACGATATCGTAGACGTGATATCTTCTTATCTGCCCGTTCGTCAAAAGGGCAGAGGCTTTTGGGCGCTTTGTCCGTTTCACAATGACCGCAATCCGTCCTTGTCCATCAATAGGGAAGGTCAGTATTACCACTGTTTCGTTTGCGGCGCAGGCGGCGATATTTTTAAATTTATCCAAAATTACGAAAACTGCACCTTTATGGAGGCGGCGGAAATTCTCGCTCAGCGAGCAAACGTTCGTATGCCGAGTCTTGACACCGAGACGGAAAAAAACATAGCGAAAAAAAAGCGCGTAAAGGACGATTGTCTGGACGTTTGCCTTTTTGCCGCGCGTTATTACAATGCTTGTCTTCGCAAGCAAGAAAACAAATTCGTTTCAGATTATCTCGCAAGTCGAAAAATCAGGGTCGATATGGTCAAACGTTTCGGTTTCGGTTATTCGGACGGTTGGCAGGGCTTGGTAGATGCGTTGCGTCGCGACGGTAAAAACCTCGACACCGCAGTCAAAGCGGGCTTGCTCGTCAGACGTGACGACGGCAGTTATTTTGACGCTTTGGCGTACAGACTTATTATCCCCATTTTTGATATCAACGGCAACGTCATCGCTTTCGGCGGTCGTACGTTTAGTAAAAATAAAGACGTTGCCAAATATAAAAACACGTCGGTAACGCCGATATTCGACAAGAGCAAGACGCTTTACGCGTTAAACTTTGCAAAAAAGGCAAAGCAAAACGGCAACCTCGAGTATCTTATCGTGGTAGAAGGATATATGGACGCAATAGCGCTTCATCAGGCTGGTTTTCCCCAAACCGTCGCGAGTATGGGTACGTCGCTTACAGTTGAACAGGCACGACAAATAAAACGCCTCGTGTCTACCGTTTATATCTGTTACGACGGCGATGCCGCCGGGCAAAACGCAACCGTAAGGGGACTCGATATTTTGAGAGAGCAAGGTCTCGACGTCAGAGTGGTGACTATGCCGGACGGAGTAGATCCCGACGAATATGTTGCCGACAACGGAGCCGACGGATATAGATTGCTTTTGTCCCGAGCAATGCCTCTGACTGATTATAAACTCGCATTGGCTGAAAAGACATTAAAGCCAAAAACCGACACTAAAGCGGCAATAAACGAATACAGAAGAAAGTATGCGTCCAAAGCGCTTGAAATATTGATGCCGTTGTCGGCGGTAGACAGGGAAAGTTATCTGCCGGCATTGTCGTCTGCAACGGGTATGACGACGGAGTTTTTGCGGGCGCAGCTTATAAACGGTACCACGGATATCGCCGAAGACAAGGTATCAGTGCCGGACGCCGTCGCCGACGTTCCGCAGGACGCTAAAGCAGTAGCTTATATTTTGGCGAGCAAACTTAACGGATGTTCTTTTGCCGACGACGATTTTATTTATGACGGCGACGACGTGCTTTTTAACAAAGTTGCGCGTCTTATCGAAAAAACAAAGAGGCTCGGCAAAGAGATAAAGTTTGGAGACATTTACATGATAGAGGACGTTGAACGATACCCGTCAAGCTTGAAAATGCTGTTGGACGTGGAGTTTTCGGGGGACGACGTCGATAAAAAGTCTTATCGCGATTGCATGGATTTATTACAAAAAAACGATTTAAAGACAAGGCTCGATACGTTAAAAAACCGCTATTCCGTGGTTTCCGACGCGTCGGAAAAACGCAATATATTGCTTGAAATAGCCGAAATCACCAAAAAAATCAATTCAAAAGCTTAATCGGAGGAAAAAAGTTTTTTATGTTAAACGACGAAAAACAACAGTTGGTAACTCAGTTTTTGTCCGAAATCAGACAAAACAATACAAAAGGATACGTTACTTACGAAGAAATCGAGGCAACAATCGAAAAAATGCACCTCGAACTGACGGAAGAAGAAAACGCCGAGTTGTACAAGGCGATGGACGAGGCAAACATCAACATAGTTGACATTGCGCCAAACACCATCGATTTGGCAAAAGGAATAGCAGACGTAAGCATAGACGATCCGGTTAAGATGTATTTGAAAGATATCGGCAAAGTGCCTCTGCTCAGCGGCGAGGAAGAAGCGCGCCTTGCTCAACTCATGCAAGAAGGCGACGAGGATGCCAAAAAAAAGTTGAGCGAAGCCAACCTTCGTCTCGTAGTATCCATTGCAAAAAGATACGTCGGCAGAGGAATGCAGTTTCTTGATTTGATTCAGGAAGGCAATCTCGGATTGATGAAAGCGGTGGACAAGTTTGATTATACCAAGGGGTTCAAGTTTTCGACGTACGCCACATGGTGGATAAGACAAGCCATAACGCGTGCCATAGCCGATCAGGCGCGTACTATTCGCATTCCCGTACATATGGTCGAGACGATAAACAGGACCGTCAGGGTCAGTCGCACTTTATTGCAACAACTCGGTCGCGAGCCGACGCCTGAAGAAATAGCCAAAGAAATGGGCGTCCCCGAAGAAAAAGTAATAGAAATCCAAAAAATAGCGCAGGACCCCGTCAGCCTCGAAACGCCTATCGGTGAGGAAGAAGACAGCCATCTCGTCGACTTTATAGAGGACGACAAAACGATTGCTCCGGGCGACGTGGCTGCGTACTCGGTGCTGAAAGAACAGATGCTCGGCGTGCTTCACAAGCTCACGCCTCGTGAAGAAATGGTACTGAGATTGCGTTACGGTATCGACGACGGCAGACCTCGCACGCTCGAGGAAGTCGGTAAAGAGTTTAACGTCACGAGAGAACGCATCAGACAAATAGAGGCGAAAGCGCTTCGTAAACTTCGCCATCCTTCTAAAAAAAGAAAATTAGAGGATTTTCTTGATTAACATGAAAATCCCCGACAGGATAAAAATGTTGCTTTCCGTTATTCCGCAATGCGACGTATTGATGGACGTCGGTTGCGATCACGGTATGGTCGGAGTTGCGGCTTTGCTCGAAGGAAAGGCAACGAGAGTTATTTTTACGGATATAAGTTTGCCGTCGTTAAAAAAGGCGGAGCGGCTTGCTAAACGTTACGGCGTTGACGAAAGGTGCGATTTTTTGTTTGGCGACGGGACGTGCGGCAAAAAAGCCGATTGCGTCGTCATCGCCGGCATGGGCGGAAAAGAAATTTTAAAAATATTGGACGACGGCGTTTTTTTACCCGAGTACCTCGTGCTCAACCCGATGCGTAACGCGGATACGGTGCGTAAGGAACTGTATAAAAAGTATTTTTTTGACCTTGACGTAAAGTTTTTCGATAAAAAGTATTACGACGTCATGTTTCTTAAGCGAGGAGAAGACGATTTATCCGACGAGGAAATAATATACGGAAAGACAAATATCGCTCTTTTTGGCAAAGACTTTATCAATTTTTTGCTTTTGCAGCGGTTAAAATACAATAAAATCTATAACGATACCGACAATCCCGCAGTATTAAAACGTTTAAAAGAAATCGACGGGTTGTTGGTGAGGAGTAAAAATGTTTGAAAATATAATAGAGTACCAAAAGATAGACGGTCAGTTAAAGGCAATCGAAAGCCAGCTCAGCGCGACGGAAGAGCGTAAACGCGTGCGCGCTTGTTTGCAGTATCTAAAAGAAAGCGATGAAAAACTAAAAAAAATGGAAAGCGACGTGGCTGAAATAAAAGCCAGGAGCAATGCTTTGATGGAGCAGTACGAAACAAATTATAAACTGCTTACGGAGTACGAAAAAGGCGTGAGTAACGCACTTGACGGCGACGAGCTCAATTATCTGAGAAAAAAATTTGACGATCTCGTCAAAGTCATCGGTAACATAGAGAGAGATATGATTGCTTTATCTCAGGAGGCGACAGGTATCTCCGCTCAGTTTGAGGAAATACGCGCGAAACTTCCGCAGGCAAAAAAACAGTACGGCGAAGCCAAAGACAAATTCGAGGTTTTGCGCAAAGCGAGAGAGCCTGAGGTCAGCGCGTTGCAGAGTAAAAAAGCAGAGATAGAAAAAACTCTTTCTCCCGAGATACTGGCTATTTACAAGGAGTTAAAGGCGCAAAACATATCGCGTCCTTTCGTGGCTTTGGAGGAACCGGATCGTTGCGGAGGATGTCGGATGGATCTCCCCGTCGGCAAACTTTCGGCATTGTCGGAGAAAGGTTACGTCAGATGCGAAAACTGCAGAAGAATAATTTATAAGCAATAGGGGGAAAATAAACAATGGAAAGGATAAAAACGCCCGTACCGGACAACGTTGTGCTTGAAAACGAGCGTAGTCAGGGTGTTGACAAACAGGTTAACGAACTTTCGACGTACGGCTTTTTTAAATATATATACGCCAAGAGCATGTTTAAAATGTTTGGTTTAAATTTGCTTATGTGCGTTTTTTTGGCACCGCTCGTTTATTTGTACTACCGTTTTTTCATTCAGTCGTTGAGTGTAGCAAATACGATACCTTACAACGGTTCGTTAGGCGTCGGTTTTGCATTCTGGCAGGGTGCCGAGACGTACGCGACGCTGACGTCCAACTCGCTATTGTCGAGTTTTTGGCTTTGGGCTATACTCGGCATTTGCGCCGTTTCGTTTGCTTTTGCCGGCGGTATTTGCGTAATACGAAACGCGTTTTGGACGGGAGAGCTTAAGGTCAGTAAATACTTTTATAAGGGCATATATCAATGCGGCTTGATTGCTTTCGTCGGTTTTGCTCTCGTAGGAGGCGCGATTTGCGGTATCGTGCATTTA
Source organism: uncultured Subdoligranulum sp. (assembly GCA_964612455.1). Lineage (GTDB taxonomy): Bacteria > Bacillota > Clostridia > Christensenellales > CAG-314 > SFEB01. The sequence continues at coordinate 59,684 of CAZTCB010000004.1, forward strand.
AACTTTGTCATGACGGAGTGGAGTAAATTTGCGTCCGTCGTGGTTAATATAGTACTTATTGCGGCTACCGTTTTTTTGGCGATATTCGTGTTTGTGCTTACAAGCGTGATGTCGACGTACAAACAATCTCTCGGGGTTTCTATAAAAACTTCGATTGCTATCATTAAAAAATATTTTATATCGACAGTACTCAATTTTATTATCGCGCTTATTCCCATCGTGTTGGTGTTGTGGCTTTCGAGCTCTATGCTTGCGGTAATAATCATCATACTTTGTTTAATGATAGGTATGTATTACGTCGTATTGGTATGGCAGACGCATATGATGAAGATTTTTTCCATCTATCATCCGGTAGAAAAGATAGTCGTAAAGCGTAAAAAACAAATCAAATAGGGGCAGCGGTTTTGGCGAAAAGTATAATAAAGTTTCAAGAAGATCCCGACCTTTTGCTCGATATGGCAGAAGACCATTCTCAGGCGGGACACCATGCAAAGGCTATCTCGCTCATTAAACGGGTACTTAAAAACAATCCTTCGGACCTCGACGCAAAATTTGCTTTTTCGCAGGAACTTATCAATATTTGCAGATACGGACAGGCAGAGGACGTTTTGTTTGAAATGTTGACTCGCGATCCGGAGGATGCCGCCGTTATTCTGGCACTCGGCGAGGCGTATTATTCTGCCGGCGATTGGACGATTGCGGCGTATTACTTTAAACGTTATTCCGATACGTCGGATATTCAGTTTCAGCCCGATATAGTGCAAGGCGCAGAGAGTTTTGCGAGTGACGACAGGGGTTTTTCGGTAGTTCATCCTTTGACCAAGGCTCGCGTGGCGGAGATGAGAAAGAAAGCCGCCGATTTGATAAGAAACGGACGTGTCGACGATGCGCGCGATATTTTTAAGGAAATAGAAGAGGCTTTTCCTAAAGACAGCGTCGCAAAGAGCGATATATCGTTTACTTATCTTATAAAAAACGATATAGAAAACGGCAAACTATACGCTCAAAAAGCGTGCGAGTTGGACGAAAACAATATTTCTGCGCTTTGTAACCTCGCGATGATTTACAACCTTTCGGGAGAAAAGGAAAATTGCGAAAAAATTTGTCAAAAAATCAGTATTACGGAAACAGACGACGCCGCCGAGATTTTTAAGATAGCGAGCACCTTTTGCGAAATAAAGAATGACGAAATGGCATTTCTCTGGTTGGATAAATTTTTAAAGGCAGATCCGTTGCCTTCGCCGGAAGTGCTTTATCACTACGTTTTTGCGGCTTTTAACAGCGGGAGATACGACGTGGCGAAAGAAACGCTCGGGTACCTTTTGCTCGTAAACGAAAAAGATTACGTCGCAAAGTATTACGATAAAAAATTGGACGAGTACCTTGCTACCGAAGCGTCGCAAAAAGAACGTCCGACAACCGAAAGGTGGGATTATTATCCGCAGATTCCCGTTAAAGAATGGAAAAAACGCTTAGAGTACTTCAACTCCAAACAGGATTTTTTCGGCGTATGGCAGGATGAAGAAATTCAGGAATGGATAGGGTGGGCGTTTGATACCGTGCCGGATCCCGCTTTGCACGACAGTCTTGTCGGCAAACTTGCTCAAACCGACAAAAAAAAGTGCGTAGAGTATTTTAAAAGGCTTTTGCTTAATCAAAACGTAAGCCTTGCGGTCAAGGGAAAGATTTTATTCTGTCTTTTGATACGCGGGGTAAGGGGAAGGATTTTTATCGTGCGCGACGGTTTTTTTACGACGATTGACGTACCAAAGAGTATCCCCGATCTAATTGCGGATGCCGTTTTTCTTTGTATTGCAAAGTTGTCGATGTTTTTTATTCTCGACGGGGATTATCCGTCAAGGGTGGTCAAGGTTGCAAGAAACGTCCAATCACGTATTATTACGCATGGCTTGTCCGATAATCTCGACACGCGACAGCTGGCTGCCGTTATCGCTCGCAACTGCAACTTTGAGTGGATTGACGACAAAAAAATAACCGAAGTTTTCGGCGTTACGTACAAAGAAATGACGGATATGAACGATTACGTATTTAACGCTGAGTAAAAAAAATAGTAAACGACGCTCTTTCTCGTTTTTACCCGAAAGAGCGTCGTTTGTTTTTGTTAAAAAATCGGTTAATTTTTCCATTTTATCAGCGTTTTTTCTACTCGCGCTACGATGAGATACATGACGGCGGCGACTAAGCAGAGTACGAGTATGCAGGTCATGACAAGATCGAGTTTAAACACTTGCCCGCCGTAAAGTATCAGATATCCCAATCCTGCCTTGGACGTCAGGTATTCACCCATTATCGTGCCTATCCATGCCATGCCCACGTTGATTTTTAACGCCGACAGCAACGTCGGGAGATTTGACGGAAAAACCAGTTTGGCGAAGATCTGAAATTTCGTGGCATTCATCGTTTTTAACAACAGTATTTTATCTCCGTCGGTTTCGTTAAAACCGTTAAGCATCGTTATCGTTGTAATAACGACGGAAATAAGCACTGCCATCGTGATTATCGCGGCTTGCCCCGTCCCTGCCCATATGATAATGATGGGACCGAGTGCGACTTTGGGCAGACTGTTGAGTACCACCAGATACGGTTCAAATATTCTGTTCAGTACGGGCGACCACCAAAGTATTATTGCCGCAAGCGTGCCTATTGCCGTACCGAGGATAAAACCGATGAGAGTTTCTTTGGTCGATACCCATAGATGAGTAAATAACTCTCCCGTGACGGAAAGGCTTTTTAATTGTTGGCAAATCTTTGACGGACTCGACGTAATAAAACTGTCCATTACGCCGCAATCGGTCAGTATTTGCCACAATGCCAAAAAAAATAAGAGAAACCCGATTTGTCCCGAAAGTATCAGGAGTTTTTTCTGTTTTGTTTTTTTAAGGTATCGCCGCAGAGCCGGCGACGTCTCTTGCTTGTGTTTCATTATCGTTTAGTTCCTTCCAGATTTTATCAAATTGTTTAGAAAAGTCGGGCGCTTGTCGTCGCAACAGAGGCGACGAGTATTCGCCGAGGTTGGTCGCGTGTATGTTTTTTACCGTAGCCGGTCTATCGGAAAGGATGATTATTCTATCTGCCATGCTTATTGCTTCGCTTATGTCGTGAGTGACGAGCAAAACGGTTTTTTGCTCTTTTTTGATAATGGAGTACACGTCGTCGCAAACGTTGATACGAGTCTGAAAATCCAATGCACCAAAAGGTTCGTCCAAAAGCAGTACCGTCGGATTGGCTGCGAGCGTGCGTATAAGGGCGGCTCTTTGTCTCATGCCTCCGGACAGTTGGTGCGGAAAACTTTTTGCAAAGTCTTTCAGACCGTATTTTTCGATGAGTTCGTCTATCCTTTTGCTGTTTTCGACGGTCAGTTTTTTTTGAATTTCGAGACCGAGTTTTATATTTTGTCGTATATTGCGCCATTCAAACAAGTGGTCGCGTTGCAGCATATATCCTACGTCGTCGCTTACGTTGACGACTTGTTTGCCGTTTAACAGTATAGTACCGCTCGTCGGTTTTAAAATGCCGCTTATCAACGATAACAATGTGGTTTTGCCGCAACCGGAAGGTCCGACTATGGCAACGAATTCGCCTTCGTCAACGAAAAAATCAACGTTTTTTAAAGCTTGCGTTTCGGTTGTTTTGCTATAATAGGTCAAATTAACGTTTTTCAGCTCAAGTATATGCAAAATAAAACTCTCCTTGGTAGTTACATTTTATTATATTTTTTGCCGTCGGTTTGTGTGAATTAAAAAGGGCGGTATCACCGCCCCTAAAAAAAAGAATTATAGCGTTATTCCGTCCGCGATTTTATTGTAGACGAGCTTTTCAAACGCAACCCGCTCGTTCAGTTCGCCTGCGTTTGACATTATATCCTGCAATCTGACGAAGCTTTCCTCGGTCATCGAGGGGGTTGTTTTCCATGAGTCTGCCGCGCGATAGTTTCCTATTGCGTTTGCAAGGTCGTTTAGCTCCGTCCCTGTAAAAAAGTCCGTCAGTTTTTCGGCTACAGTCAAATTGTCGTTGCTGAGTAGCCAAAGCGTTGCTTCGTGTATGCTTTTTAAAAACGAGTCGAGTTTCTTTTCGTTTTTTGATATATAACTCTGCGTGGCGGCAAAACAGGTGTACGGGACTTCGCCGCCTTCCTGACCTATACTTGCCACGATATATCCGGAGCCTTGTTTTTCTATTTGCGTTGCCGTCGGTTCAAACAAGGTAACGTAGTCTCCCGTCCCGCTTGCAAAAGTAGGGGCGAGCATATTAAACTGTACGCTGTAGTCCATCGTTATATTTTGTCCGTCGACGTATCCGTGTCGGTTGAGAATATATTGCAGCGTCATTGCGGGCATGCCTCCTCGTCGTCCCATTATTATCGTTTTGTCCTCGAGTCCCGACCAATCGAAGTCGGATTGAAAGTTTCTGCCAACCAAAAAAGCTCCGTCCCGCTTGGTTAATTGACCGAAAACCATCGGATAATCCTGCTTGCCTTGTTGATAGACGTATATAGTCGTCTCCGGTCCGCACAAAGCGACGTCGGCGTTTCCCGATAGCAAGGCGGTCATACTTGCATCGCTGCCGCCTCCGTTGGTGAGTTCTATCTTGATTCCGTATTTTTCAAACAGTCCGAGAGAATCGGCGAGATAAAACGGTGCGTAAAAAAGAGAGTGAGTTACTTCGTTTACCCTTATCGTGTTCTCGGTATTATTGCATCCGACGAGCGGCAGTAACGTAAAGATAAACACGACGATAAAAATCAATATTTTTTTCATAAAACCTCCGTTTGTAGTGCAATACACAATATTCCTTTGCTAAAATAAGTGTTAACGTTTGCCAAATTAAGAAAAACTTGTTATAATACAAGTCAAATGATTTTAAGGAATAAACAGCAATGATGGAAAAAAATTACGAACCGTTGCAATTTGAAAGCAAAATTTATCAATGGTGGGAAAAAGAGGGATACTTTACACCGCAAGTCAATCGAGAAAAAAAACCGTTTACCATTTTGATGCCGCCGCCAAATATCACGGGGCAATTGCATATGGGACATGCCCTCGACAACGCCGTTCAGGACTGCCTTATTCGTTTTAAACGTATGCAGGGTTACGAGGCTCTGTGGTTGCCCGGTACCGACCACGCAAGTATAGCGACAGAGGTCAAGGTAGCTGAAAAATTGGCGGAAGAAGGTATTGACAAACGCGTTTTGGGCAGAGAAGGTTTTTTAAAAGCCGCATGGGCATGGAAAGAGAAATACAACGACCGCATACTCACTCAGCTAAGACGACTGGGCGTCAGTTGCGACTGGTCTCGTCTTGCTTTTACTATGGACGACAATCTGTCTGCCGCGGTAAGGCATGTTTTTGTCACTATGTACAAAGAGGGGCTGATTTATCAGGGCAATCGCATTACCAATTGGTGTCCGACTTGTCGTACCGCCATTTCGGATGCGGAAGTGGACTTTGAGGAGCAACCGAGCAATCTGTGGTATTTTAAGTATTACACCACGGATAAAAGTCAGAGCCTTACGTTTGCCACCACGCGTCCCGAAACGATGTTCGGAGATACTGCCGTGGCTGTCAATCCCGACGATAGCCGCTACAAGGATATGATAGGCAAAAAGCTGATTTTGCCGTTTGTGGGCAGAGAAATACCGATTATTGCGGATAAATACGTCGAAAAGGATTTCGGTACGGGAGTGGTAAAAATAACGCCCGCACACGATCCCAACGACTTTGAAGTCGGCTTACGTCACGATTTGCCGGTGATTACAGTAATGGATGCCGACGGAAAGATGAACGAGCTTGCCGGTGAGGATTTTGTAGGTCTGACTGCAAAAGAAGCAAGAAAAAAAGTCGTCGAAAAAATGCAAGACCTCGGTCAACTCGTAAAAATAGAACCGTACAAACACAACGTCGGACAGTGCTATCGCTGCAAAACGACGATAGAACCGCTGGTAACCAAACAGTGGTTTGTTAAAATGGAGCCGCTTGCAAAGCCTGCCATAGACGCGGTAAAAAAGGGTAAGACAAAGTTTGTTCCCAAACGTTTTGAAAAAATATACTTCAATTGGATGGAAAACATCAAAGATTGGTGCATTTCCCGTCAATTGTGGTGGGGACATCGTATACCGGTTTGGTATTGCGACGATTGCGGAGAGGTTATTTGCGAGGAAGAAACCCCGCATGTTTGCCCAAAATGTAACAGTACTCGCCTGCATCAGGACGAGGACGTACTGGATACTTGGTTTTCCAGTGCCTTGTGGCCTTTTTCGACTTTAGGCTATCCCGCAAAAACCGACGATTTGGATTACTTTTTCCCGACGAGCGTGCTCGTTACGGCATACGACATCATTTTCTTCTGGGTTGCGAGGATGATTTTTTCGTCGGTAAAAAATATGGGAGAAGTCCCGTTTGCCGACGTCTTGATACACGGTATCGTTCGCGACGAGCAGGGTAGAAAGATGAGTAAATCTCTCGGCAACGGAGTGGACCCGTTGGATGTCATTGACAAGGTCGGCGCGGATACTTTGAGGTTTAGTTTGTTAAACGGCGTTGCGTCCGGCGGAGATATAAGGTATTCGGACGCCAAGGTTATCGCCAATCGCAACTTTATGAACAAGTTGTGGAATGCCAGCCGTTTCGTGCTCATGAACGTAGAGGGTAAGAGGATTTTACCTATTGATGAGTGTAAACTCGGTCTTGCCGACAAATGGATATTGAGTAAACTCAACGATTGTATCAGAGAAGTTACCAAAAATCTCGAAAAGTACGAACTCGGTAACGCTTGTGCGGCATTGTATTCTTTTGTTTGGAGTGAATTTTGCGACTGGTACATCGAGTTTTCAAAACCGATGCTGACGGCTGGTACCGAAATTCAAAAAGAAAGTGCGGTAGGGGTGCTCGTTTACGTCCTCGACAAGATTTTAAAACTCATGCATCCTATCACTCCGTTTATTACGGAAGAAATCTATCAAGCTTTACCGATTCATGAGAAAACGATAATGACTCAGCCTTTCCCGACGGTTGCTAAAAAATTTGCCTATCGCAAAGAACGCAAACTCATCGACGGCGTTAAAGAACTCGTTACCAAACTAAGAAACGCTCGCGCCGAGATGAACGTCGCCCCGTCAAAAACGATACGTTTGTTTATAAAGAGGGGAGAGGGTTTTGCCGACGTGCAAAAAGCAGAGGCGTATATAGCGAAACTCGTAAATGCCAACGTTACTTTCGTGGATACATTTACAGATGACAAACAGGTAGTCAGCGTCGTGACGACGGTTGCGGAGGCTCAGATACCTATGGGCGATCTTGTTGACTTTGAGAAGGAAAAAGAGCGTATTAAAAAAGAAATTGCGTCGGCAGATCAAGAGATAGCTCGTGCCGAAGGTAAACTGAACAATCAAGGTTTCGTTGCAAAAGCTCCCGCTCAACTAATAGAAGCCGAAAAAGCAAAACTTGCAAATTATCGCGAAGTAAAAGCCAAATTGACGCAACGCTTGCAAGAGCTTGGTTAAAACTAAATAAGTATAAAGTAAACGCCCGTATGGCAATCGAAACGCACCCCAAAGTCAGACACTTTGGGGTGCGTTTATATCTCGGCTTCGGTTTTTTTAGGTGGTTTCAGACTATTTCAGTTTAACGATTAAGCCGAAATAATCTCTTGTAAAAAATAAGCCGAAACTCCCAAGGGAGACCTCTCGGCTTGCCTGAAAAGAAAAAACGAACTTTGATTTCTCAAGGTTCGTTTTATTCCTGTTTGGTGGAGATAATGGGATTCGTAAGGAAGTCGCAAAGCGGCTGACGGAATAGCGATTGTTACCGATAGGTCAATCGCGTCACCGGTGGGTGAGAATCCCGAGGGAAATAAAAAAACCTCAGTAGTACGTACTAAGGTTTTTGGTGGAGTGGTGATGTTAGCGGTCGCACACTTTTAATATTGTTTTCTATT